>CAYNTN010000144.1:0-11555 GCA_964399995.1 uncultured Ignavibacteriaceae bacterium | reverse complement strand
TCGTTATTCGTTATTCGTTATTCGTTATTCGTTATTCGTTATTCGTTATTCGTTACTTTAATTCAGAAACAAAAAACCAAACAGAAACTATCTGGTAATAAAGTTATAATTCAAGTTTCACGATTCACGATTAACGATTAACGATTCACGTTTGACGTTTCACGTTTCACGATTCACGATTCACGTTTGACGTTTCACGATTCACGTTTAACGATTAACGATTCACGTTTAACGATTCACGTTTAACGATTCACGTTTCACGATTCACGATTCACGATTCACGATTCACGATTCACGATTCACGTTTAACGATTGACGAGTAACGAGTAAGCGAACCCGGCGGTGATACCTCAACGATAAAATTAGACACATTATTATATGTAGCGATCAAATCTGTCAGATCAACTATCTTGTCAAAATTAATGTCGTTAATTAAATATTCTCCTGTAGCAAAAACCGAAACACTGTTATAGATGCTGACTATATCTGATAAATCTACAATTTTATCCCTAGTAACATCACCTGTATAAAAAGATGATTTGCCATTTATAAGAATCATGTTGTTTCCGTAAGCCTGTGAATTTCCGGTAGTGAAATTGTATGTCATTACATTAGCGGCGCATGATACTGGGGCAGCGCTCCAGGTTGAAATTGAATTCCTGTGTGCAATATGTAAATAGTAAGAAGAGCCGTTTAATGCCAATGATAGAGGAACAGAAGAATTTCCGGTTAAAGAATCATACACAATTTTTTTAGTTTCAATTACAGGATATGGAGAAACACTTTCCCTCAAAGAGACTGTCAGTGTATCTTTTCTTGTAAGCTGTATTGACTGCAATCTACTTGTCAGATTAAGTGTCTGGCAACTTGCAAGCAGGTTAGATGCATTTGGTCCGATCTGCAATGCAAGGCTTCCTGAAGGTGTATTAAAAATTCTCCCCGGGGTTATTACCGAAGTTGCATTTCTGAACCTGTAAGTAAGAGCTGAGGTTCCGGCAGCATTTTGCAGACCGGTCAAATGAGTGCCGAGATTGTTGTTGTTTACTAAACTTATAAACTGCGAACCTGTTTTTCCCCCGGTTGTATCTGCATATTGAAAAAGTATTCTTGAATTTACAGCAGGAGATGCAGAAATATCCATTACAACTTGAAAGCTCACATATTCACCGGAGATTCCAGAAAAGATCTGAGCTCTGTCATAAGTTACAACAAGCTGATTACCGGCAATTTTATAACTCAGCCTGCTTGTTGCCGAAGCCGTATCACCAGTAAAATCGAAATCATGCCATAAAGGATAAATTGCATTTAGAACCTGTCCTCCCGGAATTCCAGAAGATGGCGGACTCCAGTTTCCTGCATCGGGTATGAAGCTTTGAAAAGCAATAATACCATTTGTGCCAATTCTTATTGTATCATAATTGTTTCCGAAAAATCTGACTTTCTTACCTGATGGAAGCAACACTTTCCAGTAGCCGTCATCGAGATCACCGGTTGAAATTCCGGGCATTGCATTTACTTTGTTGACTGCTAAAGAAATACTGCCTGATGTATCTTTCCAGCAATACTGCGGCTGCGAAGGAGCAGATGCAGCGCCTGTTGTTGAATTTGCATAAAAGTAAGTGGCTCCGCTTCCAAAATTTGCATTTGAAACAGAGAAAGAAGATTTAAGAGTATCGTTTAATCTGTTACTGTCGGATGCCAAACCACAATAAACTGTAATGTTATAGTTCCCGGCTGTCGGATTAAAAGTACTGTCGAAAGTAATTTGTACAGTTGCGTCTGAATTTAAACTCGCGATGATTTTATTGCTTGTGTAATTTACGGGACCTGTTATTTTAAAAGTGACAGGAATGCTTGTTTGATTCGAAAGTCCCGAATTTTTAAATACCGCTTTTGGAGCAATTAAAGAACCGGGAATAGATAGATTACCGGACGGAGAATTAATTGATTCTGTGCTAATGTCAGCAGCAAGTTGTCCGGTTTCTAATGTCAATGCATCAATACCTATGTAATCACTGTTGCTGCCCGACGGTCCTCCGTTTACCACGCAGTATCTTATTGCGAACCTCGCATTTGCGCCGCCGGTATTGACCCCATAGACAATCCTTTCCCAAAAACCTGAAGTATTTGTTTTAAATCTTCCAAGTTCTGTCCATGATGCTTCGGGGATTGAATCTCCGGAATTTGAATACATCACGCGTATTGAGTCAGGATAAGAAGAATTAAAATCCGATCTGGCGTAAAAAACAATTGAATCGCCTGCAGCGACATTTTTCTTAGGAAGCACTAACCAGTTATTAATATTATTTGCGCCGTTTACTACCTGAAAATTAGCTGCCAGATATCCTGTTGAAGGTCCGTTGAAAGAAGGAAACAAACCGCCCTGAAACCATAGAGGAGCAATGCCCTGAAGACCTCCGCTTCTGTAATAAATTTTATATCCCCTGTTTTTTAAGGAAGTTGTATCATTGGCACCATCAAAATTGTCTGAATAATAAACTGAACCGGAGGAATAATCATAACTTTGTTGAGATTGATTTTTTATTTTCGGGTTGAAATTTTGATCTGACTGTTTTTTTCTTGCTCCGGCAGGATTGTCGTCAATGAATTCTTTATTTGAGATATTAAATCCTAGAAAAATCCCTGCAGTAAATATCAGTATTATTGAAAATGGTAACCATTTCCTGTTCACTTAAATCTCCTTTCAATTAAATTAATTTGTTGGGCTTAAAACTTAAATTTTTATAACTAAAATTTCAAGAATAAAGTTAGAGTAATTTTTAAAATTTTAAAGAATTCTGGCAGTATTCCTTGTGAATCACCATTACAAAAAAAAGAACCCGGAATTATCCGGGTTCACTGTTAGTAACTTTTAATATTAAATTTATTTTGAAAAGAAACCGGAATAGTTCCGGTTTCTTTTTGTAATTGAAGCAGATCAATTAAGGTCTCTGTTTCTGAATGAAATTTCTGCCATTGTTAGAGGCTAGAATAATATCAGTTAAATCGGTTGTTACGTTACAATCGAAATCAGTTTCAGGGGATGAAGAAAATGCCGTTGCGACGTTGTATGTATCAATCAGATCAGTAAGAGTACATGCTCCATCCTGATTAGCATCTCCTTGATAAATCGATGGAACATTGTTGACATTTAAAGTCTGATTGTTACCGTATGCCTGACTAATAGAAGTAGTAAAGTCATAGCTGGTTGAACCACCATTAAATGTAACGGTGGATGAACTCCATGTTTCAATTGAATTCACGGATTTGACTACAACATAGTAAGAAACACCGTTTCCGGCATTATCAAAATAGACAGGATATTGAGTATCAGCTCCTCCTGTTGCTACAACTGAATCAACTATTGCGTAAGGGGAAGTTGCATTTCTCAAAAGCACAAATATCTGTGAAGGACTCAGACAAGCTTCATAGCTTGTGGTCAAAGCAAGAATTTTATCACAAGGTCCGTTCAGAGTATTTGGATTTGGTCCGAATGTAACCGAAACTCCGCCGTTTGCGGTAGTATCAAATAACGGACCCGGAGAAATTACATTACCGCCGCCGTCAATAAATGTGTACTGAATGTAATTTGCACCTGTGCCATCCTGAATTCCAACTAAATAAGGAAGACTGAGAACAGTAGTAGAATTTGAATGACTTATTGTAATATTCGAATTTGGGGAACCTGCATTATTGTCAACTAAATCAATGCAAACCTGAAATGTTTCCCACATTGTAGCTGTTCCGCCATAAATAGGAGCTCTGTCATATGTAATAACTAATCTGCTCTTAGCTGCATCAATTTTATAACTTAATCTGTTGATAGGCTGTATTGGATCGCTCCAGTCTATATCATTCCATGCCGGATAAATAGCCGGTCTTGCAGTACCGCCGGGTAATCCGGTTCCTGGAGGAACAACATTGCTTGTATATGGTGCAAATGCAATAATACCGTTTGTGCCGAGGTATACATCACTGTATAATTCACCCATGAATTTTATTCTCTTTAAACCTGTGAGTCCGCTTAAAGTCCAGTAGCCGTCATCAAGAGTTCCTGAAGATACCGAAATTGCTGCTACGCTGTTGCTGACGAGTGTTGTGCTTCCGGCTGTGTCAACTCTGCAATAGGTCGGCTGAGATGGAGCAACTGATGCATCCGGTGTTGAGTTAGCAAAGTAATAACCTCCTGAATTTGGTCCCCCGCCGCCGTAATTAGGCTGAACTACAAAGAAGCTTGTTCTTAACGTATCATTTCCTCTGTATCCGTCATTTGCTAAGCTGGAATATACAGTAATATTGTAGGTTCCAACAATATTCGGTAAGAATGTACTGTCAAAAACAACCTGAGTAACTGCCCCTGCTGCCAAGGAATTTATGACCTTGGAATTTGTGTAATTTACCGGACCGGTGACTTTATAAGTAACGGGAATATTTGTTTGATTCGCTGTCCCGCCATTTTGGAAAGTTGCTCTCGGTGCTATTGTGTTTACAGGTAATGCATAGTTGTAAACAGAATCAATTGACAAAGTTGCTACGTCATTTGCAATAGGGGTAGTTTCCAAAGTCAATGCATCAACACCAATGTAGTTGCTGTTATCTCCTGACGGACCGCCGTTTACAACGTTATATCTTATGGCATATCTTGCATTAGCACCGCCAACAGGAGCTCCGAATGCTTTTCTCTCCCATGACCCGGAGGTATTAACAAGGAACCTTCCGAGTTCTGTCCATGAAGCCTCAGGAACGGAATCACCGGCAGCAGAATACATTACTCTCACTGAATCCGGATACGGGTTATCCAGAACAGATCTCGAATAAAAAACTATAGAATCAGCTGCAGCTACACTTTTCCTGGGTAAAACTAACCAGCTGTCAATATTATTTGTACCTCCGACAACCTGATAATTAGCTCCTACATATCCGTTTGTAGGTCCGTTAAATGCGGAAAATACTGACGGATTTCCCTGAAACCATGTGGAAGCTACTTGTGCACCGCCGCCTCTGTAATAAACCAAATACCCTCTGCTTTTTAAAGCTGCTGTGTCATTTGCACCGTCAAAGTTATCTGTATAATATGGTAAACCTGAAGTTTGGTTTGAACCTCCATTGTTATCGGATTCAAAACCATTAAAATTTTTTGCGTCAAGAGTTTTTACCGGGGATGTTTTACTTGACATGGGAGATATATCTTTTTTGGGATTATCGTTCAGACTTGAGAATCCAAGCACTAAACCGAAAATCAAAAAAAGAAATGTAGTGTACGATAGAAGATTCTTCTTCATTTCATTCCTTTCGTGTTTAAATTTTATTTTTTGGATTGTGCAATATAATTTCAATAAGTATAATTTTCAATATTAAAGTAACTATAAATAATGTTCATTCACACCTCTGACCAAAATCGTTTAAGGTAAAATTACCAAACTGGTTGTCATTCCCCGCATGCTCCAGACAGTCCGAAAACAAATTAATTCAGTTTGCCTCAAAGACTCGAAGACTCAAAGACGACTTTTCTTAAAGGTTTTATCTTATACAATTCCAACGTTTTCAGACAGTCTGGAGCTTGCAGGAATGACAGTAATGATGGTTGTATTTTGAAGACACGATTATGTGTTTATTCTAAATTGAATTTGATATTTTAATACTGAATAAAAAATATTTTGGACAACATTGGTTCATTCATTTTCATTCATATGTTTTGAAATTTTACCGGGGGGGCTCAAGTATCAGAGGATGAACCTGTCTCTGAATTTTAACATGAATCTCAGGGACATTGGAAATTTTAAAAAACTTTAGCTAGACTATCACAGGCTCTTTGCAGAGTCTGATACCGAATTTATAAAATACGCTTTGCTCTATTTCTTCAGCAAGATCCAATAAATCCCTTGTTGTTCCGTTGATATTTATCAAAGCCAGCGAGTGATTTTTCGAAATCCCTACTCCGTTTTTAATATACCCTTTATGAAATCCCGCCTTTTCAATCAGCCAGGCAGCCGGTATTTTATTTTTATTCCCTGACTGATAAACAGGAATCGCATTCATGCCCGCAGCAGACTTAAGTTTATCAAGATCTTTGTCATTTAAAAGCGGATTCATAAAAAATGAACCGCAGGATTTTGAATTAGGATCACTCTTATCGATAAGCATTGATTTGCCTTTTCTTGTATCCAAAACAGCATCTCTGATTAAATATAGTTTTTCTCTTAAATCTTTTGATCTTTCAAAAATTTTCCGGGAGTCTAATAATTTTTGCAGATCCGTATATTTTATCAAAGGTTCGGCATTTTTTTTAAACCTGAAATTAATTTCAGTTATTATGTATTTATCTTTATCTCTGTTTTTAAACCTGCTTTGCCTGTAACCAAAATTGCAATCCTCGTTATTAAATGTGACTATTTTTAGTGTAGATCGGTCTATTGCCGTTACAGAAACAATTATATCTTTTACTTCCTGACCGTAAGCGCCTACATTCTGTATCGGCGTTGCTCCTGCACTTCCGGGTATCCCCGATAAACATTCAATTCCCGAAAGACCTCTCCCAATACAGGCAATGACAAACTCATCCCAATTCTCACCTGCACTGACTTTTGCATATTCATACATTCCCTTTTCCGTAAGTTCCATACCTTTTAAATCAATCTTTATAACAATTCCTTCAAAACCTTCATCCCGGAAAATGATATTACTTCCGCCTGACATTATCTGAACGGAGAGTTTATTTTTTAAAGCAAATTCTAATGAATCGTATATCTCCTTCACTGTTCTGCACTCTGCGAAGTATTTTGCCTTTCCGCCGAGTCCAATAGTTGTAAAGTCAGACAGAATAATGTTTTTCTGAATATTTATACTCACAAATTGTATTTATTTGAATCAATATAAATTAAAACTTAATGTTAAAAAATGGACACATCCGTCCTGAATTGTTTTGGAGAATACAGTTTTTTACTAAAACTGTGCTTCATTTTGTCTTTATTATTAAATGAAACAAAAGTAAATTGGTATACAATTGAATTGAGTATTTCTTCATGTTTTTATCCAAATTCCATACAAAAAAGATAACAATTTCTTATATACAATTTAAAATTATATAACTTAAATGATGAAGAGAAAAACAAAAACAAAGTTCGTTACGGCAGATGAATCTGTTAAGATTGTCAAATCAGGTGACTATATTTTTGTTCATGGCAACTGTTCCTTCCCCAAGCAAATTATCAACAGTCTCTGTAAAAGATATAAAGAACTTAATGATGTCAAAATACTTCAGCTTTTAACATTTACTGAAGCTCCATATGTTCAACCTGAAATGGAGGGTCACTTTCGTGTTGTATCTATGTTCACCGGTGCCAATGTGAGGAAAGCAGTAAATGAAGGTAAAGCTGATTTCATACCGGTGTTCCTTTCTGAAATACCACTGCTAATTGAAAGAAAACATGTACCCATCAATGTTTGCATTCTGATGTTATCTCCTCCTGATGAGCACGGCTATTGTTCATTTGGTATTAGCAATGACTGTGCAAAGACTGCTTCGGAACATGCAGATGTCATCATCGCACAGATAAATCCTCAGATGCCGAGAGTCCTCGGAGATAATTTTATACACATAGATAAAATTGATTTTGCGGTTGAGATTGATGAACCAATTACAGAGTTTATGCATGCAAAGAATGTTCCGGGTGAAGAAATAATTGTTTATGAAAAGATCGGACAGAATATTGCCGGTCTGATTGAAGACGGTGCCACATTACAAATGGGAATAGGGTTAATTCCAGACTACGTATTGCAATACTTAACAGAAAAAAAGAACCTTGGTGTACATACCGAAATGTTTTCCGACCATTTGATTGATCTTATCGAGTCCGGTGTTATCAATGGCGAGAAAAAAACTTTACTTCCCGGGAAAGTAGTTTCTTCCTTTGTTCTGGCTTCAAAAAAATGTTTTGATTATATGGATAACAACCCGGTTTTTGAATTCAGACCGTCAAAGTTTGTTAATGATCCTTTTACAATTTCAAGGAATGATAACATGGTATCAATCAATTCAGCACTTGAAATTGACATCACAGGACAGGTCTGTGCAGATTCAATAGGTCCTAAAAACTATTCCGGATTTGGCGGTCAGTTAGATTTTATCCGCGGTAGCACAAGGAGTAAAAACGGAAAACCTATCGTTGCATTTACATCCACTGCAAAAAACGGAACCTTGTCAAGGATTGTTCCTTATCTTAAACAAGGAGCCGGGGTAACAACAACAAGGGCTGATGTACATTATGTAATTACAGAATTTGGTATAGCAGAACTTTATGGGAAGACTATCAGGGGAAGAGTTAAATGTTTAGTTGAAGTCGCTCATCCGAATTTCAGAGAAGAGCTTCTGAAGTATGCTTCTGAGGTGCTTAAGATAAAGTATTTTTAAGTTGAGATATGAGGTATGAGATATGAGGTATAAGGTATGAGATATGAGATATAAGGTATGAGATATGAGATATGAGGTATGAGATATGAGGTATTAGGTATGAGATATGAGGTATGAGATATGAGGTATGAGATATGAGGTATGAGATGTAAGGAGTTATCAACTATCAACTATCAATTATCAACTGTTTTCACATTTAAGTTTAAGCTTCAAATGAGTAAATTGTCTTAAATGAAAAAAGCCGGTAATGTAATTGTGTTAGTGAGTGGCGGAATGGATAGTGCGCTGACAGCGGGAATAGCAGATACGAAGTACAATATTAATATCCTTCATGTAAATTACGGGCAGAGAACCCAGTCAAGAGAGCTCAAAGCCTTCAATGACATAGCAGAATATTACAAAGCAAAGAGCAAATTAGTAGTCAACATCAGTCATTTGAAAGATATCGGTGGATCATCTTTAACCGACAAAAGATTAGAAGTTTCAAAAGCCGATTTAGAAAACAGGAAGATACCGACAAGCTATGTTCCGTTCAGAAATGCCAACATACTTTCCATTGCAGTAAGCTGGGCGGAGGTAATTCATGCAGGTAAAATTTTCATCGGTGCAGTTGAAGAGGATTCAAGCGGATATCCGGATTGCAGGAAAGAATTCTTTGACGCTTACAATAAAATGATTTCCAAAGGCACCAGACCCGGATTCAAAATTACTGTAGAAACACCGATAATTAATCTATCTAAAAAAGATATTGTAAAAAAGTCCGTCAGAATAAATGCACCTCTTCATTTAACATGGTCCTGTTATAAAGAAAATAAAATCGCCTGCGGAGTATGTGACAGCTGCGCTTTGAGATTACGGGGATTTCAGCAGGCAGGCTTAACAGATCCTATAAAGTACAGAAAAATAATTAATTACACTTAAGTTGGCAGTAAAGGACGATAATAAATTTCTTAATATTGTTGCCGGAATATTTCTGACAGGATTTTTAGTATTTGCGGTAAAGGAATTAAGCACAATTTTAATACCGTTCGTCCTTGCACTGATTATCTCATTTGTATTCCTTCCATTTTTCAGCTGGCTCAAGTCAAAGAAAGTTCCTCAGGGAATTGCCATTGTCATTATTTTAATCATTATCATTATCATCGCGAATATTGCCAGCTTGTTTATTGTTGCAAGTGTTGAAACTTTCTCTGCAAATTTTTCCGTGTATGAAGAGAAATTTCTGATGTTCATAAATTCTTTGATCGTTTCCCTTAATCTGTCTCCTCAGGAAATTCAAAAGCTTAACGATTCACTTAAGATCTCAAACTTACTGAAGGAGGGATCTATTACCGGTTTCATCGCGGGATTCTTAACCGGATTCCTTAGCATCTTTGGCGATTTTTTGTTAATTCTCCTTTATATAATATTTATTCTATCAGAACTGGGAAGTATCAGGGAAAGAATCAACATTGCTTTCCATGCTAAACGTGCTGAAAACATTTCCGAAACAATGGATTCGATTTTCAAAGATGTCAGGACGTATATTTCCGGGAAGACTATCATAAGTCTGGTTCTTGGTACTTTGTCAGGTCTTGTATTATGGATATTCGGAGTGGATTTTTATTTCATATGGGGATTTTTAATTTTTATTACACATTATATCCCCAACATTGGCGCTGTGTTCGGGATAACTCTGCCTTCAATATTAATGTTTCTTCAATTTGATAATATCTTTACTCCGATATTGGTAACTGCTATTCTCATCGCACTTGATAATCTTATCGGTAATATACTGGAACCAAGAATACTGGGTGACAGGCTAAACCTTAGCCCGCTTCTGCTGCTGATGTCGTTGTTTGCCGGCGAGTATGTCTGGGGAATTGTCGGGATGGTTTTATCGGTACCAATAGTAAGCATGCTCAAGATTGTGTTCATGAATTTTGAATCTACTAAACCGATGGGTATTTTGATGAGTTATAAGCATTCTGTCATTGAGAAAAGAATTTTTAAAGTTTAATGCACAAAATTGAAAGATAAAAATCCAAATAGTTTTTTAAATGTTGTAGCTGCAATCTTTCTTATTGGGTTTTTAGTTTTCGTATTAAAGGAACTGCAGTCTATCTTTCTGCCTTTATTCGTAGCTGTGATTATTTCATTTGTTTTTCTCCCTCTTTTTAATTTTTTGGTTGGTAAAAAATTTCCCTCAGCAGTTGCCATAATTATAGTAGTACTGACAATTTTTCTTATATCAAATATTGCCAGCTTATTTATTTTCACAAGCATAAATTCATTTTCTTCCGAATTCCCGAAATACGAACAGAAATTTCTTACTATTTTCGATGATCTCAGCGCAAGACTGAATCTTACCGAATCTGAGAAAGAAAGTTTTGGTAATTTTTTTGATTTAAAAAGACTATTGACCAGCGGGACGTTTACAGCAACTATCACGGGAATTTTTACAAGCATTACAGGTATACTCGGTAATTATATTCTTATAATGTTTTATGTAATTTTCATTTTAGCTGAAGTAAAAAGTATACAGCAAAGAATTGATGTTGCTTTCCCAAATGAAAATGATAAAAATTTAAATAAAATATTATCTGATATTTTCGGAGGTGTGAAGGGATATATCGCAGGCAAGACATTGCTAAGTCTCATTCAGGCTGTGATAATCAGTGCATTTCTATGGATATGCGGTGTTGATTTTTTTATAATATTGGGTTTCATGTTTTTTTTCTCGGACTTCATTCCGAATATAGGATCACTATTGGTCACAATTTTTGTTGCTGTAATTTCGCTTCTGCAGTTTGAAAGTCTTGCTATGCCTGTATTCATTGTGGTTGTACTGATTATAATTCAGAATCTTAAAGGAAATGTACTTGAGCCAAGGATTTTCGGGCAGAGACTCGACCTGAGTCCCCTGCTGCTTTTCTTTTCACTCATATTCTGGGGATACATCTGGGGTATTGTCGGAATGATATTATCAGTTCCGATAATGAGCATGATAAAAATTACTTTAATGAATATTCCGGCAACAAAACCGATTGCAATACTAATGAGTAACAATCCATTACCGGCAATTAAGAATTAGCAATTAAGAATTAAGAATTAAGAATTAAGAATTAAGAATTAAGAATTAAGAATTAAGAATTAGGAATTAAGA
>CAYNTN010000143.1:0-12224 GCA_964399995.1 uncultured Ignavibacteriaceae bacterium | reverse complement strand
TGGAGTGTATGGAGTGTGTGGAGTGTGTGGAGTGTATGGAGTGTATGGAGTGTGTGAAGTGTATGGAGTGTATGGAGTGTATGGAGTGTGTGGAGTGTGTGGAGTGTATGGAGTGTATGGAGTGTGTGAAGTGTATGGAGTGTATGGAGTGTATGGAGTGTGTGGAGTGTGTGGAGTGTATGGAGTGTATGGAGTGTGTAAAAAATTTAAGTCTTCAAATCCCAAATCCAAAATCCCAATTTCCAAATCAAAAGAACGCTTTTACCTCCGCTCTGCCTGTATGAATTAACGGTCTTCCGGCTTCCGATCTTCCGTCATAATTTAAAGTTGCCTGTAAATTCTTGCTTATGCTGTAATCAAAGAATGCTCTCCAAATAAAATTTTTACCGACCTGTCTGCCGTTTGTTAACTCGTATGCAAAAGATGTACTCGAAGTATTTAATCTGACTTCATTTCTCTCCAGCTCTGCGCGAAGTCTGCCGGTAAATGTAAATGAATAAATGAAACTGATAATCTGCTGATTAATATCTGCTTGGATAGGGATTATTGGGTATGAATCGGTTGCTCTGAAAAAATTTACCTGAAGATCGCTTTCAATTTCCTGGACAGGTCTGTATGAGAAATCCGTAAGCAGCCCTTCGGAATCTATATCACGGTTTCTGACGGAAGTCTCCGGCGCATCATTCCTGTCTGAAATGTTCTGATATTCAAAGAGAGTCGTAATATCTTTGGTAAGCCCGACTTTAAGTTTTACAAATCGCTGAATTGAAAATAATCTTTCATTACCGCTGACGAACTGGTTGAAGGTTTTCTGCTGGATATATCTGAACTTCAGTGAATATGAAGGATTGAATTCAAAAAAATTTATATCCTGCTGAAAAAGCTGCGTTCCGAACAATGTATTGGAATCATTCTGAAACGTACTGAAATCAAGAAAATAAATATCATTTGTATTGGGATCGGAGCTTTTCTCCTCCACTCTGAAATATGATTCAAATGTCATGTTCCTTGCAACTTCCGAAAATATATCGTTGCCTGTAATTGTTAAATATCTGGCAGGGCGAATGTTGATACGAGCCGATGAATTCAGGTTTGTAACGGGAAATAATTCGCTCGTTGGAATATTAAGTCTTATGTAATTTCCGTCATTAAAAATTGTAAGCTGAAAATTATTCTCATTATTTTTTCCGCCTCCGTAAATGTCTCCGAGATAGATATAATTTCCCTCTCCCGCTCTTACTTCAACGAAAACTCTTTCAATCTTTGACTGCCTTTCATTTGTAACATTATAATATAAATCAGTCGGCAAAGCTCCTCTCAAAGGATCAAGCCGCGTCTGCCAGTTAACAAGTACTGTATTGTTATTTGCATTCGATTCGGAAATGAATGCCTCAGTGTATATTTTTTTCCTGAATGTGAGTTCAAATAATGTGGAAAGCCAGTCTATTCCGGCATACCGGACTCCGTATGTCTGTGAGTATGAATTGGACTGATCGAGCATGACCCCGTTAAGCGGATAATTATCTTCACGAAATCCGAATTCGGTATAAATGTTCATGTTATAAATGTTATTCAGTATCAGCCTCGGCTTTATTTCATTAAAGGAAAAGCTGCCGTTTTCAAGACTGTCACCGGATGAGCCTTCTGTAAGGTTCTTGCGGTTCTCCTGTTTATAATCTACAAGAAAATCAAAATTAGTATTGTCAAAGGACATTCCTCCGATAAATTTTCTGAAACCTAATACGGCAGTCTGCTTTATCCAGGTGCTGGCTGTGCTTGTAACGGAATAATCGGCGTCAGTGTATTCAATTTTATAAAGCAGGTCGGGAATCATTACCGAATCATTTTTAACCGCGATCTCTCCTACTGTTCTCAGTGAATTGAAAACATCCCCGCGAAGAAGCTGCCCGAATGTTCCCCTGACATCAAGTTTGCTGGAAGGAGCTATGCGCAGTGTAGCTTCATGCAGGTCTTCGGTTAATTTGTTTGTGTCCTGAATATCGTACTCTCTGTAAAACTCCACAGGGTTATATCTTTCAAGCGGAAGAAATACTTTATTCACAAGTTTCTCCCTGAGCTTCAGCTCAACCGCATTAAACCGCATTCCGAATAAGTTGAAATTGTATTTATTCAGACCGAGATTTCCATATATTGCAACGCCGTTATTATTATTGTCTCCAAGCGGCGAAAATTTGTTTGCATCAAAAACCGACAATGCCGACTCCACATTCAGCGTAAATTCCTTTCTCGGCGATGATTCATAATTCAGATTAATGTCAGCGACCTGATGAGCATTTGGAACCGGTATGAAAACCACAGTGTCGTAATTTCCCTGCTCGTCTCCGACAAAGTTATACTGAAACTGGCTTTGCTGTATGTAATTACCTTTCCCTTGTCCCGTAAATGAAAATGCTACCTGATAAAACGCGTTTGAGTCATTTGGAAGGTACTTGTAATAGGTATAATTAATATTGTTAACGACGGTATCTGCTTTTGCATAAAGACCGAGACCAATACCGGAAGTATCAGTTCCTACAAATACAACTCCGGATTTTACTGCATTATTCCTTTCATCTCCCGCATTGGCTAATATTTGTTTGTCTTGCTCCGTCAGAGTAAAATCAACCGGTTTATCCTGATTATCATCCTGATTGACATAAGATGCAGTGAGCCTCAGTTTATTTTTAAAAAGATTTAATTCATTAGCGCCGGTAATTATTGCTCTTGAATATCTTCGGTCTGTGTATTCAAAATCAACAATAATTCGCGAGTCGCTTGTTATCAGTCTTTTGTTTGTAAAAGTGATTGTTCCAATGCCGTAATCAATTGTATAATCAGCCTGTTCCCCGCGAATCATTGGGTTACCGTCAAGATAGACTTTTTCCGTTCCGGACAGCACAAGTATATTGACTTCATTATTTGATCCTACAAGATAATAAGGTCCCTGTGTCTCATCCAGTCCGTTGAACTGATTAGTACTGAACAATCCGCGCTGAACAGCCCCGCTTAAAAAAACATTTCCGAATTTATAATCAGCAAAACCTTTAGCTCCCTGAATTTTTCTTTTAAAGGTTAAAAACTCGTTGTTTATAAAATCCACGTTAATGTCTCCGATCGTTCCCACTACGTTGTTGCTTTTTATTTCAATGAAAACTTTATCCAGTTCCTGAAGCTTTTCCGTATTCCCTTCCGGCTGAATAGGAGAGTTTTCATCCGTGAGTGCTGCGTTGATTTCGACGTCGTCAGTGAGCTTGCCGTTGAGCTGAAGTCTGAAACCCGAGTTCAGAGAAAGGTCGCGGTTCGAGCCAATGTTAACACCTCTGAATATGCTACCCGATTTTTCAAGCTCGGTCCCTTCAAATATGCTTCCGATGAAATCTTTCTTCTGAGTTGCTATCTGTACCGTATCACCGGTGATTGTATCTAGCTCTGTCAGTATTTCAAAGTTTGAGTATTCTTCCTTTATTTCATAAGGAAAGACATCATACTCGATTTTCAAAACATAAATCTGAAACGTATCAAGCTCGTATTTTTTAAAAAGATCTTTACTCAGTGTAATGATGCCGTCGCGGAAATTAAATTCATAATCCGATAACGGCGTGAGAATATGATTTTGCAGAGTTAGTATATCGGAAAACTGAAGTACGAATTTGTCATTTATGTTAATGAGAGTATCCTTATATCCGATGCTGGCTTCGTATATTTTAAAGTTAGGATTCTGCTGTTGTGAGTACAGCAGTGAGGTGAATACAAATACCGGAATAAGAAATGTCAGTTTTTTGATTAACATTAAATCATTTTTACTTAACCGCATAACCGTCAGTCCGCTTCAGATTGGACTTTAAAATTTTTTGTAACAAATTAAAGCGGTCAGACGGATGAACTCTTTACGGTAAGAAAATATTCATTTGAATTAAATTGATAAATGTATAATCAAGAAATGTTTATTATTTTTTATTTAAAACTTGTATCAGCTCTTCACAAAGCGCAATTTCACCGGCCCTGTATCTTAGTATTTTATTCCTGGTCTCATTGAAATTATAGGTTAAGTTTACAAACAAACCGAACATTTCGCTGATCTCAAAGCCTGTAATGATAAAACCGGCTTTCAGCTTTGCCGCTATTACAGGACTATTGGTGGCAATATGGCTGCTTGTGATTTTCTGAAAACCCTTCTCTTTTAAAATTTGCTTTATTACCCTTAACAGATTTTTGTAAATCCCCTTATTCCTGTATTCTTCAAAGATTGCAGTATTGCGCATATAAAATGTTTCTCTGTTTAACTGATCACCCATTGACCATCCAATTCTCTCTTTTCCTTTTAAAATGTATAATCTCAGCTTAAAAGGCTCTGTCGAGTCTTTATTCAGAATATTCAGTTTTTCATAATCCTCATCACTGAGAATTTCTTCAGTGCGAAAAACATATCCGCCTGAAAACATTTTGTCCCTGTTCTCTCTGAAGTATTTGAAAAATTCTTCATTATCATCGGAAACTTTAGCAGAGTAGTCTTCAAATAATTCGTATCCGTTAATATTTGTCAAAATCTAATTATTAATATTAAACTGAGAAAGCCGTTGTGATAATTCTGTTTTCAACATTGAAACACTTTAAGTACATTGAACACTTAACACTAAACATAGAACATAGAACATTGAACATTGAACATTGAAATTAATATATACCTGTTTCATCCGTTGGGCTGACATTTGTCTTCGTGCTCTTATCCGTTTTTCTTATCATTAGACTTACAGAATTAGACCTGAAGTTTTCATCTTCGTAATTAATTTCAATCGGCACGTCATCAATGAGTTTTACGGTGGTCCCCGGAGCAGTAGTGCTTTTTGAATATATAAAATTCAAATTTCCCGATAAAGATTTCTTAATTTTACCGAGCTCACCGGAATAATTATTTGATATAGAATATGTACCGAAGCCGCCCAAACATATTTCCTGCTGCGGTACATTATCAATAAAAAGCTCAAAACATTTTTTCTTAAGCAGCAGGTAAATAAAGAACAATATTATCGCTAATAGCAAAGCAATTAATCCTATCAATACAAACAATCTCCACGGACCGTATTTCATTCTTATCTCAAGCGGAATTCTCGTAATAATTTTTTTATCTTTCAATACAGGCTGAAAAATTTCCGGCACAGACTTCAAAGCAAAAAGCTCCTGAAAGGTATTCACATAACTCTGATCTAAAAGTATATCTACCTGGGAAACATCGAGCACAAGATCGCCTCCGATTGTAAAGTCTTCTTTGAAAATTGTATTGAATGAAAATGTCGGCGTGATCTCGGGTAAATTAAAAATCACCGAAAATCCTGTTACTTCTCCTTCGGGAGAAACATTGCTCACCGTAGAAGGCGAGATTGTCTGCGTTCCTAGAGACTTTACCGAATAATCCGATGAAGTAAAATTTTCCAGTCCGACATTCAGCTTCGCACTCTTTATAATATAAGGATAAAGATTTGACTTAAGCGTCAGGTCATTGAATGTTTCACGTACCTTTTGTCCTTCTTCAAAACCGAATCCTCTAAGAGCCGAGCCGTCAAAATATAATTTCCCCTCTGTAACTTTGCTTTGCGTGACTCCGGGTTTCAGAATAATAGTCCCTATATCGAGCGGCTTAAGTGTAATTGCTTTTTGTTTAATACCGACACTTCTCAGCAATTCATCATATGACATTAGCTCCTGCTGAGTCAGAACATTTTTCGAATATACAATTGCATAGGCGACAAAACCTTTAGCCGAATCGCTTCCTTCAACAAGTTTTTCCGGGATCGGGTAAAGTAAAATCTTCTGTATCCTGCTGTCACTTCTCAGCTTTTTATAAAACTCAAGAGTGTTCTGATAAGACGAATCGCCTGTTCCCGAAATATCATTTATGTTATCCGTAATCAGCCAGATGATGCCGGTGTTACCGTCAATGGATGCAATTCCTTTGTCGAGAGCTTCGATAAGGTCTGTTGTTCCGGTAAGATCATCCTTTCCTTTCATCAGAATAAACTTACTTATAACCTCATCGGGAATAAGATTATCGGCATTGCCTTCAAAAATGACTTTCGGTGAAGTGATGCCTCTCTTTTCATCAGTCTTTGTGAAAAGCATTACTTCGGCTTTATCACCGGGCTTTACAGAATTTTTTATCAGAGCTTTAGAAAACAGTTTGAACGTGCTCTGAGGCAGCCGGTAGTAAGGAGACATGCTGCCTGAATTGTCAAATAAAAATATGAACTGATTATCCTGTGAAAAGCAATTGGAAGATATAAGAAATAGTAATGAGATTAATAAAGGTTTCTTCATCTGAAGATTTTAGATTTATACGGTAAAATCTGCTTCTGTAATAGATTTGATGAATGTAAATTACTTAAATTTGTGTAGAGATACAATTTAGACTGTCACAAGTGAAATTCATCTCAAATGGTAAGAAAATTATTTCAATAAAATTTTAAAAGTAAAATAAATTTTCAAGTATTTTGGTTCTGGCTAAGCCAATTTAGGAGTTGGTAAATAAAAAGCCCGGCGAATTTCCCCGGGCTTATGATTGCTGATTCAAACATCAACCCCATTACTTCACTAGCAACATCTTCATTGTTTGAGTGAAATTTCCCGATTCAATTTTGTAAAAATATACTCCGCTGGCAAGATTGTTTCCATAAAATCTTATCTCATATCTTCCTGCTTCCTTTATTTCATTGACAAGAACTATGATTTCTCTACCTGCTATATCATAGACTTTAATTTCCACTTTTCCGGAATTTGGGATCGAATATGAGATGGTAGTTACCGGATTAAACGGGTTCGGATAATTCTGGAACAAATGAAATTTTCCAGGGAGTGGTATACTATTATCTAAAATGCTAACAATATAAGCAGCATTGCATGCTGAATCTGTTTTTGTAGCGTAAAAATTTGATTCGTGAAAACTAGGAGGATAATCTGTGAATCCTGCAAAAATAAAACCATAATCGTTTGTTGAATTTACAGCTATTGGAAGAAATGCAAAATTACCCTTATTTTCTAAAGACGGAATTACCTTGTTAAATATTAAATTTCCATTGGGCTCAATTTTAGAGACTGCCATTAAAAATGCGTTATTAACAATTTTGTCACCTGCTAAAAGAACATTTTCTTCTTTTGACAAACACATAGACAGTAATCCATTCACTCCGTTATAGTAACTTCTTTGAAAAATAATTGAACTTGAAGTATCAATCTTATATAAAATCATTGAATCAAGTCCGCCACCAACAAAAATATTTCCTGAAGA
Source organism: uncultured Ignavibacteriaceae bacterium (assembly GCA_964399995.1). GTDB lineage: Bacteria > Bacteroidota > Ignavibacteria > Tepidaquicellales > Tepidaquicellaceae > JAGPCH01. The sequence continues at coordinate 4,945 of CAYNTN010000143.1, read as the reverse complement.
ATGCTCCAAAAGATCTATTGGATTTGGTAAAAATAAATCTTTTTTCCAAACTAGATTGCCGTAACTATTGGTTTTTGTTAATGATGCCATTACGATACCGCTTCTGTTATATGAGCATTTCTTACTCATATTTATTGGAAACAGATCAAGAGTAGAATTTTCTTTGCTTGTCGATATAATGTTTATTTTTGAATCATTAATACTCAAGAGATATAATGAACTATCTCTACTCTCTAAAATTCGAAGAATATCAGTTGTAAAACTATATAAACTATCCCATAATTTGTTTCCAATTGAATCCGTTTTAATTATACAACCAATACTAGGGTTAAACAAATATCCGCAAGCTATTATACCACCATCATGAGTAATTTTATGATCTAAAAATCCACCTTCTCGGCCAAAATATTTTTTGATCCATTTAACCTGACCCGACTTATCGATTTTAAATATTATCGCCGAATCTCGATTATCTCCTGAAATTACATACCCACCGTCAATGGATAGGGTAATGGATCGTGAATACAGAGATAATCCTCCACATTATTCATATCATATAATTTCTGCCATTCTGCATTTCCAAATTGATCCATTTTTGTAATCACTGTTCTCTGTATGGAAGTAAAAATATTGGATAAAATTATATAACCACCATCAAATGTTTGAATTACATCCTCAGCACTTTCTTCAAAGTTATTATAATCATACCACTTCTGCCATGTCACTGTCTGAGAAAAAAGCATACCATTAGCCGATAAGAGAACTGCTAAGATGAAAACTATTTTCACTATTTTATTCATATCACTTAAATTTTATTTAAGTAAACTTACATCATTCCGTTTCAAATAACAAAGAAATTTTCGGCTGACGGGTCCCGGCTTCAGTTCAAAATTTAAGGAAAAGGATTATTATGCCGTATGACTTATGTCATGTTTTGAAAATAAATATTGAAAGCAAAGTTTGTAAAGTTTCAACATTCTTTAACGTGTGACTTTATACGGCAGGCGGAAAGTCTGAAATTTCCCGTACACTATTTCGTACAGTCATAGGAAGAGTAGTTCTTTCTCAATTTGTCAGATGTTCGTTCCGGCTTGTAAAATGGTATTTCTGGTCAATTGTAAAATGTATTCGAGAATCCATAAAATCAGAATCTATCCTCATAAATCCAATTTCACAGGTGTATATTCAGCTTATCATTTGAAAACGCAATCAGCGTTCCGTTTCCGGTCAGAACAAATATTTCGTTATATGAAATTACTGTTGATACAATTTCCACAGATTCATTCTTCTCACTGGAAGCTATCACATAACTCTCGGCTTCCTGAAACCTGTTAAGATTAGTAAATACTATTTTGTTATTCTTTGACACTGCAAGAACGTTCTTGCTCATGCATTCGATTTTGTTTTCGGACTCGTCCTCAAAACTGTATATCAGCAGTCCGCTTGATTTGTAGAGTCTCCAACCGTCAAGTGTGCCGGTAAAAATATTATCTTCAAATCCGCCTGCCGAATTCAGATAATTGTTTTTAATTCCGGTGTATTTAAACTGATAACTGACTGAAGGTAAATCTGCATAGTAAAGTTCGTTTGCATGAGTTGTAATGTAAATCCTGTAGTTCAAATAAAATATAAATGAATTTTCATCTGTCTTAATATCAAGGTTGATTTCCTTCGAGGTCATTTTTTCCAGATCATACATCATCAGCGAACAATCATACAGCAGATAAGCGCAGCCGTCGGCTATACAGATCTTATCGGAAATGAAATTGTGAACTTTAATTTCGAAATCGTACACCGGATTAATATTCTTTGTATTGATAATTTTTAAAAACGCTTTGCCGGCGGAATTATTAAACTCTGTGAAAATTATGAAATTCTTATACCTGTTTAAACTGCTCCAGATGTAATAACTCTCGGGTGAAGAATAAATTTCATCATACTTAATTATACTCTCCTCATCGCGGCTCAGCCGGAAAATTTTTTTTAATGAATTTAAAAAAATAATATTCTCATGAACCAATCCCGTTTTTTCAAAAGACTCATTTTCAAAGAAAATTTTATCACTGATTTTTCCGGTGAACCGGTCAATAAGATAAACATTGCTCTTTTTAGAGGATAAAATTATGAACCGGTTGTTTTCCAGAATTGAATTATAAAATTCATCTTTAATATTAATGCTGAATTTTTTCCGGAATCCCTGATCGATTCCCTCGGGAAAATCCAGATCCGATTTGTAGTAACAGCTTAGATGAGAATCCCCTTTGTAAAATGAATCAATGCTTGAATTTCTGATTTGCTCTTCAATGCCTGCTTTTATTTCTTCAGCTTCAATTTTACCGGCTGCTTTCCCACTCTCATCACTCTGAGTTTCATCGTCAAAATCTATTATAATCCGGTTTTCATCTGAAACCGGTTCTGTTTTCGGTTTGTCCTTTTCATCATCAAACTCTATTATTATTCTCTCAGACATATTAAATTTTTATTATTTACTCATTAGAGACTTCTGAATAATAGTCGGTCAGATAATTCTGTCTGGCAATATTTTGCAAAATTGACAGACAAGATTGTCTGTCCTGCGGTATTCAGAAGTTTCTCATTACTCATTACTCATTGCTCTCATCAATCTGTCATTAATAGCAATTCCCAGACCTTTATCCTCAACTTTCTTTGCAACAATATAATCAAAATTCATTTCATCCAGCTTTCTCAAATCTGAAAACAAGTTTAAAGCAATCTCTTTAGAATCTTTATACTTACTGAAATCAAGGATACCGATTTTCTTTCCGTTATTGTTCTTAACTTTCTCAAAATTTTCAGTTATGTATAACGGAGTCCGGGGTGCATAATGAGTTTTCAACAAGCCCGGTGAAATAATTTTATCTGTTACTCCATCACTGATCTTTCCGGTCACCTTTTCAATGTCCTCCTTAGTAACATACCCGTGTCTCAGGATTTTTATTTCATCATCTAAAAAACTTATGATCGTAGATTCAATCCCAATTTCAGATTTCCCTCCGTCGAGAATATAATTGATCTTTCCGTTTAGTTCGCTCATCACGTCCGCTGCAGAAGTGGGTGAAATTCTTCCGGCTCTGTTTGCAGACGGCGCGGCTACCGGCAGTTTTGAAGCTTTTAAAACTTCACGGAAAAGTTTATGAGACGGTATCCTCAGACCAACGCTCTCATTGCCCGCTGTTACAATATCCGGTATAATATTTTTTTTCTTTAATACAAATGTAAGTGGACCGGGTGAAAATTTTTCCGCAAGCCTGTAAACAGCTTCGGGGATGTTATCCGCATATTTCTGTAAATCATTGACATCATAAACATGAACAATCACAGGATTGAATTTGGGTCTGTCTTTAGTTTCATAAATTTTTATGACAGCATTTACATTCAACGCATTTGCTCCGAGACCATAAACAGTTTCAGTCGGAAGTGCGACTACATTTCCTGTTAGTATTTCGTTTACGGCTAAGTCTATGTTAGTAATTATTTGTGTCAATTAGTTCATTTAGTTGATTGGTTAAGTAGTTGAGTAGTTGAGTAGTTGAGTAGTTAAGTAGTTAAGTGGTTTAGTGGTATTATAATTTATTAAATTTAAATACCTCATTAAAAATATATTCTGCCTTAACTACTTAATCACTTAACTACTTAACTACTCAACTACTCAACCACTTAACCACTTAACCACTCAACCACTTAACCACTTAACGAAGAACAATACTCTCCAGATACTTCACTCTTTTCCTCAAATCATAGCTTCTGAAGGCGATATGAAAAACAAAAGCAAAGCTCAGAAAAATTAAAGAAATAAAAATAAATCCGATTCTGAATAAATAATTAAACATGCCGACAAGCGGATCATAAAATGTTTTCTGAAGCATTTCACCTTTTTCTTTCCTGTAAAGACTTTCGTCTATCTTGTCTGAGGAGAAGAAACTCTTAATTTTTTCAATCTGAAGCTCTATCTGTCTGGACTTGTAAATCAGTTCGTCTATTTTATCATCAACTGACTGAAAGTAACTTTTTTTAAATCCCGAAGTCTCAAGTGTCTTTTCCGAAAGTGAACTGAATACAGGTTTTGTTACTGAATTTCCCATCACTGCAGTAAGAAACAGCAATCCGCTGATTATATAAAAAATTATGTATATGGTTTTCATTTTTGTTTTATTCAAAATAGCTTTTAAATAAAAAAAATAATATGTGATAATGGTTCTGTATGTTAATTAATTTCAAATGAATTTCATTTTTGTTAAGTTGAAAATAAAAATATACCATAATAATTTTGTATGCTTAAAAAATAAATTTATTAACTGATGAAAAAAACATTATTTTATTTATTATGCGGATTAATTTTGATAAGCTGGAATTTATATAATCAGATTAATGCGCAAAATAAAAATCAAACTGAAATTGAAATGGAAAAAAACAAAAAGGGCAAAGTGACCGGCATCGGAGGTATTTTCTTTAAATGCAAAGATACAGAAAAGATCAAGCAATGGTATAATGAAAATCTCGGAATACCTACCGATGAATACGGCTCAATGTTTGAATTCAGAAGTGCCGATAACCCCGAACAAAAAGGTTATCTTCAGTGGAGTCCTTTTTCGGAAAAAACAAAATATTTTGAACCTTCTGAAAAAGATTTTATGATCAACTACAGGGTGGAAAACATAGAGGAACTTATTGATGAGTTAAAAAAGAACGGAGTGACAATTGTTGATTCGCTGGAAACTTTTGAATACGGAAAATTCATTCATATAATGGATCCGGAGAATAATAAGATAGAGCTCTGGGAACCGGCTGATAATGCTCTTGAAAAATAATGAATAATGAACTCTATGAGATATGAGCTAAGAGCTATGAGCTATGAGCTATGAGCTATGAGATATGAGATATGAGCTATGAGATATGAGATATGAGATATGAGATATGAGATATA
>CAYNTN010000142.1:0-12267 GCA_964399995.1 uncultured Ignavibacteriaceae bacterium | reverse complement strand
ACATCAAACATCAAACATCAAACATCAAACATCAAACATCAAACATCAAACATCAAACATCATACTCAAGACGTTTGGGCCAAATGAAGAGTGAATGTACAGATGTTACAATTTGTAATTTCAATTTAAGACTAATATTAATAACTTAATGTAAATGAAAAATATTTCGAATGGATTTATTATAGGGATTGATTCCGGAGGAACAAAGTGTGAACTTTTAATAGCTGATAATAATAAAAAAATTATTTACAGTAAATTTTTTAAAGGAATTCACTATTCACTTGAGGGAAAATCGAATTACAGTAACTATATTTCCGAGTGCATTACGAGCGCGCTTAGGGAAGCTAAGTTAAATCTAAATGATTGCAGCTCTATAGGGATTGGAATAGCCGGAGCAAGGGAAAAAAAGGATAGAGCTGATTTGAGAAAAGAATTCGGAAGAAATCTGAATTTCAAAAAAATCCTCATTACAACCGATGCAATGACAGCACTATACGGTGCATTCGGCGGAGATGAAGGGATAATTTTAATCAGCGGGACAGGGTCAGTTTTGTACGGTTATTCTGACAGCAAAGTAATCCGTGTTGGAGGCTGGGGAAGAATAATCGGTGACGAAGGAAGCGGATACTGGATAGGGAAAAGGGCATTGAACTTGGTCATGAAGGAATATGATAGTGCAAAAACAAATAAAAGTCTGCTTTCTCAAAGACTCTTTGAAATATTCCGAATAAACAATAGAAATGTCAACGAAAAAGTTTTTCATAAGAATTTTGAGTTGCAGAGAATTGCTCCTGTTGTTATCCGGACAGCAGAAAATAAATGCAGTCTGAGTGTGCAGATTGTAAACGAAGCAGTTGAATCTTTAACCAATCACATTAAGACTTTTCTGGAAGTATCCGGGAGGACTAAGAAAATTAAAATTGCTTTCATCGGAAGCATTATTGAAAACAAGAATCTTTTATCAGATAAACTAAAAAGAGAAATTAAAAAACTTAAGTTGATAGATGTTGTTCTCAAAAAACACACGCCTGCATTCGGTGCAGCGCTATTGGCAGCTGATAATTCTGAATTAATAAAAAAATTATAAGATTGAGTGAATAATCAACAAACTTTCAGTAAAAATCATATTAAACTAAACATAACTATTTGAAAAAAGCGGAATTAATTCTAATCCTCGATTTCGGTTCACAATACACACAGCTGATTTCGCGAAAGACACGCGAACTCAAGGTCTATTCAGAGATACATCCTTATAGCATCAACATTAAGAAGTATTGCAAGGAGATGAGTAAAAATTACTCAGTAAAGGGAGTTATTTTATCTGGAGGACCTTCGAGTGTCCTGTCAAAAGAAGCACCGAAAATTTCCAAAACCGATCTGGAATTCTTAATCCGGAATAAAATTCCGGTACTTGGAATTTGCTATGGCATGCAGCTGCTTTGTCATTTGTTCAAGGGAAAGCTGCATGCTTCCCTGCAAAGAGAATATGGAAGAACCAGGATTTATATTTTTAAAGATTCCGAATTATTCAAAGGAGTAGGTAACAATTTAAATGTCTGGATGAGTCACGGAGATTCGATTGATTCGCTGCCTGAAAAATTCAATTCATCTTCAAAAAGCCTGGACGGAGTGATCTGCAGTTTTGAAAATGAAAGGAATAATATATACGGACTGCAGTTTCATCCGGAAGTTCACCATACAGATTCGGGCAGGAATATATTATACAATTTTTTATTCGGCATCTGTAAAGTTAAGAATTTATTTGAACCTGAATCATTCATAGAATCTAAAATTGAGGAAATAAAAAAGCAAGCCGGAAAAAGTATTGTACTGTGTGCATTAAGCGGCGGTGTCGATTCATCAGTAGCGGCGGTGCTGGTGCAAAAAGCGATCGGAGATAATCTGGTCTGTATTCACATTGACAACGGCCTGATGAGAAAAGATGAAAGCAGAAAAGTCTTAGAGCTGTTCGGAAGGCATATGAAAATCAATTTAAAGTTTGTAAATGCTTCGGAGCTTTTTCTGAAGAGGCTGGAAAAAGTAGTAGATCCGGAAAAGAAAAGGAAGATAATAGGGAAAACTTTCATAGATGTTTTTGAAAAGGAAGCGAAGAAAATAAAGAATGCTAAGTTTCTTGTTCAGGGGACTTTGTATCCTGACGTAATTGAATCCGTATCCCTGCGGGGTCCATCATCAACAATAAAGACCCATCACAATGTCGGAGGTTTGCCCGATAAAATGAAGCTGAAATTAATTGAACCGTTAAGAGAATTATTTAAAGATGAAGTAAGAGAGATAGGAGAGAAGCTCGGTCTTTCTAAAAATTTCATTAACAGGCACCCGTTTCCCGGACCTGCACTTGCAATAAGAATATTAAGCGATGTGACTAAAGACAAGCTTGATATACTCAGGGAAGTGGATGATATTTATATAAGCGAGTTAAAAAAGAATTATCTGTATGATAAAATATGGCAGGCATTTTCTGTATTACTTCCTGTTCAAACAGTCGGTGTTATGGGTGATGAAAGAAGCTATGAGAATGTAATTGCCCTAAGGGCAGTTACATCTACTGACGGTATGACGGCAGATTTTTACAATTTTGAAAAGAGTTTTCTTTCCTCAGTTTCAAATAAAATAATTAATTCAGTAAAAGGAGTAAATCGTGTTGTTTATGATATCAGTTCAAAACCACCGGCGACGATAGAGTGGGAATAGAAGTTGAAAGTTAAAAGTTGAAAGTTGAAAGTTAAAAGTTAAAAGTTGAAAGTTGAAAGTTGAAAGTTAAATTATGTGTACAGAATGAATAAAATTAGAACGGGTCTATATTTAATTATTTTCTTTTTCAATGTCAGTTTGGCATATACGCAAAAAGACATTGGCATTGCATTGCCGCTGATGAAAAGTTCGGAGAGTGCTGACGAGAAAAAATTAGGTGAGCAAATGCTGAAAGGAATAAATGATGCATTAGGTGAATACAATAAAACAAATCCGGTTTTAAAAATTAACATCCGGGTTGAGGATACTAAAAGAGAGCAGTCGGAAGCATTGCAGATTTTTAATAAATTCGGTAGTGATACAAATACAATTGCGATCCTTGGTCCGGTTTTCAGCAGTGAGCTTATAAACAATGAAGGTGCTGCGGCATTTCATAAGATTCCGATAATTACTCCAACTGCAACACAAAACTTTCTTGCCGAGAGAAATCAGTATTTGTTTCAGTTAAATCCGACTTATGACATAAGAGGCAGGTTAATGGCTGACTTTGCAGACAAAAAGCTTAATATGAAAAACTTTGCAATATTTTCTGAAGAATCTTACGGGAAAAATTTTGCTGACTCATTTTCTGATGAAGTAGTGAAAAACGGGGGAGAAATTATTCATACACAGTATTATCCAAAGGAGAATCAGGATTTAACCGAAGAGATGGATGAATTAAAGAACAAAATTTTTGAAAAGGAAAAATTCATAGATTTCGGAACACTGACAAAATCAAATCTTGATAAGCTTAAAAAAGTAAAATTCAGATTTTCTTATCCGGATTCCTTAGTCAGGGAAAGGCTTGTTGTAAGTGTTTATAGATTGTTTGGCATGGATGCATTAAGAGTTCTGGATTCAATCGGTGTTTCAGCTTCTCAGATAAAAAATCCAAATAATACCACGAAATACATTCTGGGATATACTGATGCTGTATATATACCTATTTCCAGTTCAGAAGAGATGTCAAAAGTTGCACCGCAGTATTTTTCCGGCAACATAAACCTTCCAATCCTGGGTACAAGTGACTGGAATAATGAAAGTCAGCTGGAAGAAAACAGAATTTATATCAACAGGTTATTTTTTGATTCCGATTTTTATATTGAGGATAAAACGGGATTAAGAATGAAAGACATTGAAGATTCGGAAATCAGAAATTACTACTTCGCTTATGATGCAATGAAGCTTATACTTGATAAAATATCCGAGGGTAATTCAACAAGACTTGCACTTAACGATGCGCTTGAGAAAGTCAATAATTATAAGGCTGTACACTGTTATTTTACAATTAAAGAAAGGACAAATAATCAGATGATGATTTTGAAGTTTGAAAACGGCAAGCTCGAAAAGTCAGGAGAATTTATACATTGATAAATCTAAAGTACGCAGATAAACCAAATTATTAACAATCAGAATGTAAGATGCTTTGAATGTTATAATTTATTTAATTATTTTTCTTTCATTAAATTAAAATTTTAAATGTCAGATTTTGAAATGATACAAAAAAAAATCCTGCAAGGAGGGCTAAGTATTGTTAAATAAGGGTATTTCCATCAAATCTTTAATGTATTCGTCATTACCTTCTTTCATAGTTTTGATTGTCTCAATATTTTTTGATTCTATATATGAAAAAGCCATAAGTAGTTTTTCTGGTGGAAAAGGATTAATAATTAACCAGCAATTAGATATATATAATTTATGGCTGTATCCAATCATTGTATATTTTGTGTTCATAATCTGTTTATTCTGGTTAATGAACGTTATCAGCCAAAAAATAGAAAAAGCGGATACATCCGAAACAGAAGTGATAAAGACAATTGAGAAATGGAGCGGTGTGGTAGATGGTATCGGGACTGCATTACCGCTTATCGGAGCAGCAGTGATTCTTTTTACAATAGGTCTTGGTCAGGAGAATCAAAAGTTGTTTCTTGAGCTGGCAGTGCCTTTTGAGATAAAGTCTTTGTTTATACTTGCAATTGCAAAATTGTTTGAATCGGTTTTTGACGAATTGGAAATTCAGATTCAGAATCTTTATGACAAATCAAACGGAAGAACAGATGAGACTATTATAAAAGATGCAAAAATTGAGTTCATAAATTTACCCGATAAGAAGCTGCTTAATGAAATTAACGCAACAATAACCAATTGGAATGAAACCGTTAAAGATATGAAGGATCCGGTATTTGCAAAAAATCTTGAAAAGATATTGAAGATCACAGGTAAATCATGATTTTTAAATTAATTATAACAGGTTATGCTTAGCAGAAAAAAACGTGATGCAAAATTCTTAATATTCCAGTCGTTATATATAATTGCCATTGCAATTTTATTTTATAAAGGTACAGATCTGTCTTTAGTAAAAGTGGTAGAGGCAAATGACAGTTTAAATGCTTTTGTAGATGTCATGGATACTGTTGTGTCGATTTCAGATTTGGATTCTTTAAAATTAAAGAATGCGATAGTTGATATTGAGAAAGATACAATAATAGACAGAGGGTTGCTTGCACAGATCACACAAAAGGCAAATGAAAACAGCAAGACTCCAATTTTGCCAAAAACCATTATACCAACACCAATTCCGCCGAAATCTGAAGAAAAAAAACCTGACATAAAGCCGAAAGAAAGTGATCCGGATCCTTTACAAAAGAAGGATTTAAAAGAGTATACAAATCAGGCTTTTACCAATCCTGATCCGGACAGGAAAATGTTTGTATATCAGGACGGAGCAATGATAGGAGTTGTCGAACCGGGTAAAACAAAAACTTTAAGAATGAAACAGGGCGGAAAAATCAATTACACCTTCAGCAACTGATAATCATATTATGGATAATATTTCAGAACATAAACATTCTCGCAGTAATTTCAAGAACGCATTGAATTATAAAGGGAATATATTTAAAATGTTCTTTACGGCATTCATTTTTCTGATAGGTCAGGAATATTCGATGTCATGGAATTCTGTAATATTGCAAAGTGATTCATTAGAAAACGGAGTGCGGAATACGACGATTGATTCAATATTGAATACAGATTTTAAGACTTTTAAAATTCTTACTAATATAAATGACGAGCAGAAGGTAATTGCCGATCAATTGTATAATCTTCAATATGAACTTGGTATCCCCAAGGGAATGGAGCTTACTGTTCTTGAAATTTATGTTGATAAAACTTCTGAAGATGTAAGTAAATGGAATGTATTAATTAACGATACAACATTGCAATTATTGCCTTCATTGGGTTGGAATTATTTAACTGACGAATCAAGGGATTTACTGGATAACTGGAGAGGAAGAGGCGAAAAAACCAATTTAGAGTTTAAAAAAGTATACACAGTAAATGCAAAGCCCAATGAAATGTTCAGGGTTAAGGCGGTTCCATTGGTTGAGATGGGACAAGATTCCAGATTAAGCAATTTGCAGAAAGTTTATGCATATGAAGTACTAATTGTTGATGATTATCCTGAGCAGATAGAAATTCAGCCGAAGCAGGGACTCATAATAAAAAGAATAGATGCCGGTACGTTCAGGATAAAACTTTCCAGGTTTAACAGGGCAGAGTTTGAGAAATGGTCTGAAGGCAGGGCAGATGATCCTTATATTTACACTACAAGTATAATTCTTTACGATAAAATATCGAATGTGAAAAGTATACCGATCAATCTGAAATTTACATTCGGTGAATACTAATATAAAATATAATTATATTTAAATGAGTAATAGTAACAAATTTCAATTATTCAAATTAATTACAGCATCCTTCCTTTTTGTATTTTTATTTTCATGTTCCGGTTCAAAAAAAACAAATTATGATTATCAGAGAGCATGGTCAAGTTTTAAGATTGTTAATATTAATGTCAGAGATGATTATAAGATTCAGAATTTACTTTTAGAGCTTCTCGTATCCCCTATGCCTGAATATATTGACATTGAAGTTATAGCCGGGTTTGAGAATGACAATTACATTAGACTGGACAACACTTCGAAACTTTACAACTGGTCTGACCTATCCTCCAGCAGTCAGAATTATTTAAGATCATACACTGGCAACAATAAAATAAAAACTAACTGAGAATATATAAATTAATATTACTTATTAAAATCGATATTCATAATGTTGAAAAGAAAAAACTGCTTAATAGTATTTTTATTAACTCAAATAATTATTTTTAGTCATAGTGATTATATTTTCTCACAGGATGACACCCGGATAATTATAGGTTACACTTATCCCCGAATAAAAGTCACAGGTGATGTGAGGGTTCAGGAGTTTTTACTTCCTTTTGGAGATATAGATCTTGATATAATAAGCAAGAGTAATAACCGGCCGATGGATAAAACAATTTACAACATAAGAGCTGACAGTCTCAAAAACATTAATCCGAATTATTCTTCGGACAGAATTGACAGCATTCTTAATGTATCAAGATTTCTAAGTGACATAACTCTTTATGATGACGGCAGGAGCGAAAAAGAATACTCTGTAGGAGCTGATAAGATAACAAGATACAAATATGTAGAAGGAGATCCGCTTTCTAATTACATATTCAACGGTAAATTTAACAAAGTTCCGATTTATGATGAAAGCGGCAAAGCAAATTACGGTACTGTTTTCACAAAAGGAATTGAGGAGGTAGGTGAAGCTTTTAAGAAAAAGGGTTCAATAAGTCCCGCTTCTATATGGGATGTTTTCCCGACTAATAATTTTGTTAATCCATATCTTTCGGCATTCGGATGGGAACCTCTTGGAATTCCCTTAAAATATTCAGCAGGTCTTGGTCTCACATTTCAGTTCGGAACCCCGTATTCCGCCCCTATGGAAACAGATTACATTTCAACTTCTTTCAGAGTGTTTAATCTTTCGGCTGCTGTATCTTCCCGTTTAAAAGAAACTGTTCTGAAATATTCAAGCAATGATACTGCAACGGTAACTCCGGCTAACCTGCTTGCAAATTACAACAATATTTTTTCCCCAAACATCGGAATAGAATTTGGGATTTCAATTCCATTTGGAAATTTCTTTGATATAAGTTATTTCAGCACGATAGATTCAGGTGATACTGATCCTCCCGTAAGAGTAAAAAATACAGAAACGGGAGAGTTGATGCCTAACAACATTATCAGAGGTGAATATACAAATTTCGAATTAAGATATCCGTTTCAGATACTGCAGTCTTCGAGAGCAAAGGCATATTTTTCAAAGAGATTTGGTGAGCTGCACCTGGGTGTTTCTGCAACTCATATGGTTATAGGTTCATCTTCATTTGACATCAGAATGGATTACCTGTTCAATACTAAGGTCAGGAATAACCAGTTTCTTTTTGAATACATGATCTCAAATATTGGAGAAGGGTTTGCAAAAAATGCTTTTGCTATAGGACCATCAATCAGATTAGGCACTACAAACAGAAATAAATTCGGATTTCTCGTAATCCTGATAAATATGCGAATAAAAGTAGGAGATTTCTTCACGGTAAGGTGAATTTATCTAACCGTCTTTTTTTTTAGACACTTTTGTTAATATTAAGTAATTTTAATTATTATTATATAAAAGTGTCTATTTTTTTAGAATATGACTTGACAAAGCATAATTATACACTTATTTTTGAGCATCTTAATTAACCCTATTTATAAACATGCCAATAAAAAATCAGGAGGTTTTAAAAATGGCAAAAATGAAAAACTTGTTTTTCATTTTACTTACCATAGTAGCTTTGACGGGATCCACATTCCTAGTCGGGTGCGGTGGAGTAAGTGAAGAGGAAATGCAACAATTAAATGACTTGAAAGCAGAAGTCGACGCACTTCAATCTCAGGTCAATGCAAAGAATGACGAAAAGTCAGACTTGCAAAGGCAAATTGCTGATCAAGAAGCAAAAATTAAGGAATGGCAAGGAATTGCAGAAGGCATAAGAAAAAATTGCCCGTAATTCATTAGCAAATTTTTAAAAACAATTTTATTAAACTTAAAAAAAAATCAAAAGGAGATTTTTAAAAATGAAATTTCATAAATTATTATTAGTATTTATGATGGCATTCTCCTTGGCAGTATTTGCTAATTCATCAGTATTTTCACAGGACGATGATGACGATGATGATGATGACATGTCATCCGAAGAAGAAATGGATTCAGATCAATGGCAAGCACAAATGGATGAATACACCGCCAAGAAAGCCGATTTAACAGCTCAATTAGCTACATTAACCACCGAGATCGAACAATTAAAATTCGGTTTACAAACTAGAACAAACGAAGCGGAAAATGCAGTTAATTCTGTCTGGGCTGCAGTTGGTTCTAAGTCACAATACGAAGAATACAAATCAAAATTCGCAGACGCAGAAAAGAAAGTCAACGCCTGTAAAGGACCGGACGATGCAGCTGCAATTGAAAAAGATGTATGGCCGTATTTGACAGATGCAGGTATCAATAACAGAATGAAATGTCTTCCTGAATTCTGGGACAGATACAATGCAATGAAGAAAAAAATTGCTGATTGTAAAGCATTAGCTCCAAAGATCGAGGGTTATACAGTTGTAAAAGGTGATTGTTTATCAAAGATTGCCGGTATGAGCAAAATCTATGGAAATACAAGATTATGGCCTGCTATCTGGGATGCGAATAAAAATGGTGTAGCAAGCGCCCCTCCGGGTGTTAAAACAACCATTCCTAATCCAAATCTCATTTATCCGGGACAAGTACTGAAAATTCCTGCTTTGACTGATGCTCAAAAAACAGAAGCTATGAACAAAACAAGCTCATATAAAAAGACCAGAAAGAAAAAAATGTCCAGTGACAACGGTGAAGTAAAGAAAACCACACCACCGACTGAAACTGAAAAGAAGAAATAAGATCTGATATTTCTCTTGGTAACATACAATAATATTTTCGAAACCCTTATACTTGCAGAAAGTATGAGGGTTTTTAGTTTTATGAAATTTGATCCATGAATATAATTGACTTAAATATTTCATTAAAAGGTATAGATCTCCTGAATTTTTCCGGTGTAAACGAAGAGAATCTGAATCTTATAAAGGAAAATTTTGATTCAACCATTGTCCTGAGAGGTGATAATATTTTTGTGAAAGGTGAACCCGGTGAACTGAAAATTATCGAAAAAATTTTTAATGAACTTATTTTTTTACAAAAAAGGCAGGGGGAGATTTCTCAGAAAGATGTCAAGCTTGTTCTTGATCTGATACATACTAAAGATGACACAAGAAGCCTTAAGAAAAATTTCGGATTTTCCCCAGGTGACATTAACAACGTAATACTTTCCAAAAAAAATGATTTCATCAAACCGCGAACTCCAAACCAGACAGAATATTTCAAAAGAGTCCGGGGAAACGATATAGTATTTGCAATAGGTCCAGCAGGAACGGGAAAAACTTACCTGGCTGTTGCCTTTGCCTTAGCAGCTCTTAAGAATAAAGAAGTGAATAAAATTGTTCTCACGAGACCGGCAGTAGAAGCTGGGGAAAATCTTGGATTTCTTCCCGGAAACCTGTCGGAAAAAGTTGATCCGTACCTGCGTCCGCTGTATGATGCTTTGGAAGACATGGTGACTTTAGAAAAGCTTGAAGGCTATATTGAAAAAAATGTGATTGAAATTATTCCGCTTGCTTATATGAGAGGAAGAACATTAAACAATGCTTTTGTAATTTTAGATGAAGCCCAAAACTCAACCTCGCTTCAGATGAAAATGTTCTTAACAAGATTGGGACCTAATTCAAAGGCGATTATCACGGGTGACATAACCCAAATCGATCTCCCCAAAAAAGAACAGTCGGGCTTGGTTCAGATACAAACTATTTTGAAGAATGTTGAAGATATTGCTTTTTTGTATTTTGAAAAATCAGATGTGGTGAGACATAAACTGGTTAAAGACATAATAAATGCATACGAGAAATTCCAGGGTCAGTAGTTAATTTTTCCTGGAGAGTCTAACCGAGAAAGCCCCGTCTGTATTATGAATGTAAGGGAATAATTCTATGCATCCCTCCTTGTTTACAACTTTTTCACTTACATAATTTTTTGCGTTGTCTATAGAGAATTCGGGATGATTTGATAAAAATATTTTTATGACGTCAAAATTCTCCTCAGTCTCGGTGGTGCAGGTACTGTAAACTAAAACTCCGTTTGGCTTTAAGTACTTTACTGAATTTTCAAGAATTTCAATCTGTAAAGTCTGAAGACTGGCTATATCCTTAAGCTCACGCTTCCATTTAATGTCGGGTTTTTTTGAAAGAACACCCAATCCCGAGCAAGGAGCATCAACAAGTATTTTATCAGCTTTACCGATTAAATTATCAGTTAGATCTTTGGATTTTGGCTCGCATACATCATCATGAATCATTCTGACATTCTTTAATCCGAGCCTTTCAAGATTTTTATTCATGACTTCAAGCCGTGATAAATATTTTTCGACGGCAATGATTTTACCTTCATTATTCATCAACTCTGAAATATGGGAAGTCTTCCCTCCCGGAGCCGCGCATACATCAAGAATTAATTCATCCGGCTTGGGGTCTAATAATATTGAAACCAAACCTGCACTCTCATCCTGTACTGAAAAATATCCCATTTTAAACATCTCATCTGTATAAATCTTTGACATGGTCTTTGTCGTGAAAAAATTATTTAAAAAATTTCCTGCGCGGTAATACAGATTTTTTTCTTTTAAATAATTTTCAAAATCATCGTTGGATGTTTTTAAGCTGTTAACACGCAGAGACATCACGGGGCGTTTGTTATTTTCTTCACATAGTTTCACTGCATTATCAAAACCAAATCTGTTGATCCACCGCTTCACCATCCAGTTAGGATGAGACTGAATAATTCCGAGATAGTTCACTTCATCAATTTCCCTTGTCGGCCAGACAAGATTATCAAGCGTCCGTATGATTGTTCTTAATAACCCGTTAATCACTCCTGCATGTTTTTCTCCGTGAATTCTTTTTATAAATTCTACAGCTTCATTGACCGCAGCAGAGTATGGGATTTTATTTAAGAAAAGTATTTGATAAAGCGCAACACGCATTGCATTTCTTACTTCCGGTAAACACTTTTCATAATTGCCCCGGTAGAATCCATTTAAAAACCAGTCTAACCGGCGCATCCAGCGAATCACACCGTGTGAAATTTCATTGAGCAATGCCTTGTCAAAATCATTAAGAGAGTCATTCCGGAGTTCTGCATCAATTAGCTTTTCAAGGTAAGAATCTGTTCTTTCACACCGGCAGAGAATCTTAACAGCACAGGATCTCGCATCTTCGTAAAGGTTTTTGGAATATTCTGTTTCTTTTTTTGAGGAGCCGTTTTGCTGGTGATTTGGAGCTAATGCTTCTGGTTTAGAATTTTCCATATTTTTAAGGTGCTTATGCTTCTGAGTTTTGATGTAAAATAACTAAATGTAAAACTATATAAAATGATAAGATTAAGATTCGTAAGATTCGTAAGATTCGTAAGATTTATAAGATTTATAAGATTTATAAGATTTATAAGATTTATAAGATTTAT
>CAYNTN010000141.1:0-12582 GCA_964399995.1 uncultured Ignavibacteriaceae bacterium | reverse complement strand
TCAATGTTCAATGTTCAATGTTCAATGTTCAATGTTCAATGTTCAATGTTCAATTGTTTTTTCTAGAGGATGAAATTATTTTTCCAGTTAACTTTATCAATTCCTCGCATTCAAATAATAACGATTCAGATAAATTTCCTTTCAGATAATCAGAATCTTTTAATAATCTAATCCAGTAATGTGTCTCTCTTGCTTCTTTATATGCAATGAACATTTTATTGATAAAGTCCTTCTTTGATATACCTCCAATTGCTTCTTCTATATTTGCTCCCACAGAAGTTCCGCATCTTAAAACTTGTTTAGATAAAACAATTTCTTTTTTATTTTCAATCAGATACTTAGAGAGCTTAATTATCCTTAATGCAAATTTATAAGACTTTTCCTTTACTATATTTTCCTTTTCCATTCTTACCTCCCTTATGCATATTTTCTAAATAAATTTAGTTAACTTAAAATTGAACATTAAACATTGAACATTAAACATTAAACATTAAACATTAAACATTAAACATTAAACATTGAACATTAAACATTGAACATTAAACATTGAACATTGAACATTGAACATTAAACATTGAACATTGAACATTGAACATTAATATCTGTACATTTCCGACTTATAAGGTCCGTCAACGGTCACGCCGATATAGTCTGCCTGCTCTTTTGTCAACTTCTCTAATTTCGCGCCCACTTTTTCGAGATGAAGTCTTGCTACTTTCTCATCAAGATGCTTCGGAAGCACATATACTTTATTCTCATAATTCTCGGAATTATTCCATAATTCAATCTGAGCAAGCACCTGGTTTGTGAAAGAGTTTGACATTACAAAAGAAGGATGTCCCATTGCGCATCCGAGATTTACTAATCTCCCTTCAGCAAGAATTATGATTTCTTTCCCGTCAATAGAATAAATATCAACCTGAGGTTTGATTGTATTTTTTGTCTTCCCGTAATTTGTGTTTAACCATGCCATATCAATTTCATTGTCAAAATGCCCGATGTTACAGACTATGGCTTTATCCTTCATATTTTTGAAATGCCTGTCCGTAATAATATTTACATTACCTGTAGCTGTTACAAAAATATCCGCAATCTTTGAAGCTTCATCCATAGTGATCACCTGATATCCGTCCATCGCTGCCTGTAATGCACAGATAGGATCAATTTCCGTTACCATTACTCTGGCACCGGCACCTCTTAATGACTGAGATGAACCTTTTCCTACATCTCCGTAACCTGCGACCACTGCGACTTTACCTGCTAACATAATGTCGGTTGCTCTTCTTATTGCATCTACCAGAGACTCCTTGCATCCGTATTTGTTATCAAACTTGGATTTTGTAACTGAGTCATTTACATTAATTGCAGGAATAGATAATGTTCCGTTTTTCATCCTTTCATATAATCTGTGAACTCCCGTGGTAGTTTCCTCGGATAATCCTTTAATTTCAGCAATCAATTCCGGATAATTATCAAAAACCATATTCGTTAAATCCCCGCCGTCGTCCAGTATCATGTTCAGCGGCTTTCTGTCAGGACCGAAGAACAAGGTCTGCTCGATGCACCAGTTAAATTCTTCTTCATTCATGCCTTTCCATGCATATACAGGAACACCTGTTGCTGCAATAGCTGCTGCTGCATGATCCTGTGTAGAAAAAATATTACAAGATGACCATGTTACCTCAGCACCCAAATCCACTAAAGTCTCTATCAATACTGCAGTCTGAATTGTCATGTGAAGACAGCCTGCAATACGCGCTCCTTTAAGAGGCTTTTTAGATTTGTATTCTTCTCTGATTGCCATTAATCCCGGCATTTCTGCTTCTGCAAGCCGGATCTCTTTTCGTCCCCATTCAGCAAGGGAAATATCTTTTACTTTGTAAGGTAAAACCTTTGTTTTATCTATTGTTGCTGTGCTCAAATTTATATCTCCTTAAGTTTTTGATTAGTTGACAAGATACAATATATATTTTTTTAAATAAATTAATATTTTCCTGCATTTTTGAATTTCTTAAATGGTATTCGTTAATACATAAACCGGCATAGCCAGAACCTAAGGTTCATTATTGTTTATATCAAATGATATTTATTCATCAAAATACAGCTTACTTGGGGCTGACACTTAACCTAAATAAACCTTATTTTCTTTTTAACCTTAATAGAAAATAAATTCTTTAGAAGTTAACCTTATAACCTTATTTCTTACGCTTGAGTGTCCTTTAATAAAATTCCATAAACTGCTAATATTCTTCTTCAAAACTTACTTTGCGATGATGTTGAAATTGATTTAAAATATATTTGCAGACTTTATCAACATCCGATTTAAATACTGAAAAAGTTTTACGCGGTTTAGTATATAAATTTCAATATTCAATTCGCACTATTAATAATGTAATAAGGTTTAAATCAGTTTGTGTTTTTTCTATTAAGGTTAAAAAAATTCAGAATAAGGTTAGATGATTTGTTAAAATAATTGTAAAATTTTTCCAACTTTAGCACTATATTTTTCTTACCATTTTGAGTAGAATTTAACTTATGACAGTATAATAAAAAGAGGTGTAAAGACAACTTCTTTACACCTCTTAAAAAACTTTTTCAATCATCTATAACCTACTTTATTCCGCCGCTTTCCTTCATCTGAGAATCCATTGTTATTTCGTCAGAAAAAATTTTTCTGCTTATGTCCTCTGAATATATTTCCAATTTACATTTGTATTTTATTTTTTTTGAATTCTCACCCTCCTTGAAAAAAACAACGTGTATTCCTTTACCTATTTCTCCTTCGACAAGTGTTTCTATATTATTATCATCCAGGTCTGTTATAATTAGTTTTACAAAACTATCATCCTTAATATTAAATTCGATTTGTGTAATTTTATTAAATGGATTTGGGTAATTTTTGAATAATTGGTTTTCAGAGTTCTTGATCAGGTTAGTTGATATAGTTTGAGATTGTGAATCCGTGCTTAGTATTGTAATGAAAATTAAAAATGCAATTATGATGTATTTCATTAGGGTCTCCTCAATTTTAATTATGATTGTTGAATTATTTTAATTATTTCTAATATTTCTGCATAACGAGTTTTACAACCGGCGTGATTCCATTTTCCGATGACTGATAATAATAATATTCAGCCGGTATTACCACTTCAATTCTGTTGAATTCTAAAACATTCTCACTATCAATGCTTAAATCTCCATTTGCTTCAGTTGAATTGACATTATCAAAATTAGAATCCTGATTATCAATATCTGTTGTTGATTTATCAATAAATATTTCCATAACCATCCTGAATTCCGGTTGTACGCCCGGGTTTTCAGAATATTCTCCAACCATCTCTTCACCTGAATTATACATGTAACAATCTTTACTTTCGGTTGCAGTCTGAGAATTTGACTCTATCGGATAAAATTCAATAATTAACAGAAGTGCAAAAACAGATTTCATCACAATGTTTTTCATTTCTTATTTTCCTTTCTGATTAAGTTTTTTAAATTAATTTCATGTACAAAAATCAGAATAAAATATTATAAGTTTAATGAAGGATCATGCATTTTCTATATGAGTGTAAACACTTAATTTGAAAACAAAAACCCGGTCAATGATTCTGACCGGGTTTAGATGTTTATTATTCCAGTTCGGTACTTTTTATCGGTCGCTTTTCACCTGATAATACTACATCAATGTCAATCATGGATGAACCTGTATTCAAAACTATTATTTCTTTCAGGTTCAAATTACTGCCGCTGCAGCCTAATTCGATTTTTTTAAGCTTTTGAACACTGTATACTTTAATGTCCTTGCAGGAATTATTTTGCGTGTCATCATCTGATGGAAAGTTTATTCTTTCAACCTTAACATTATTAAAACTGATCAGTCCGGTGTTTGAATAGTTAAATGTATAAGACCGGTTCGGTTTTAATCTTATTTCTGTATGAAACAGTGGTCTGTCAATCTGACTTTCCGCTTCAGATACAGCAGCATTGTTTACAGCATTCTCACCTGATGACGTGATTTGATCACTGCATCCGGTTAAAAAAGACAGAATTACAACTGCTAAAGCAGCACCTAACAATTTTAAGTTTCTCATTTTTGTTTTTCCT
The DNA here is from genome assembly GCA_964399995.1 of uncultured Ignavibacteriaceae bacterium. Taxonomy (GTDB): domain Bacteria; phylum Bacteroidota; class Ignavibacteria; order Tepidaquicellales; family Tepidaquicellaceae; genus JAGPCH01. Next base: position 8,478 of record CAYNTN010000141.1, on the reverse strand, counting down.
TTTTTTATGGTTTATAAAAATCCCGCCGGTAAATATTACCGGCAGGTTGATAAAAATTTATTTCTCAAGTTTTATCCCCTTCTTTTGCTTGATTCCTCTTATGCTTACGACGAGATCGAGGAATTTCGAGCTTGTGTTTTCAACAGTAATTTCACTTAACTCAAATCCCTTACTGTGACAGTCAAGCTGTAAACCTTCCTTTTTATTGTAAACGAAAATCCCCTCACATTCGGAGACATTTTTATCATCATTAGGGTCAACCGTTACATTGTTAATGTCAATTGAATATAATCTGTCAAATCCCGTTGTCATAACGTCAAATGTATATGAGCGAAAGGGTTTTAATCTTACTTCTGCCCTGAATGTTGGAACTACAGGTAATCCGGGCGGTAATGTTGTTAATGCAGCTGTCTCCTTTACTTTTTCAGGTGATGCTGCTTCCCCCGAAGAAGTAATCTGATCACTGCAGCCTGCAAGTAAAGCCAGGATTGTTACAAGGAACATTGCCTGGAGCATTTTTAAGGTCTTCATTTTTGTTTCTCCTTTTTTTTGGTTTATTGTTTTTGTTATTTGTTATTTAACAAGTTTCTTCCAGTGCACTGAAAGAAGTCGGTGTTACTTTATTAAAAGCATTCTCTTTGTCTGAACAAATCCATCAGCCTGTATCCTGTAAAAATATGTCCCGCTTGAAAATTGTGACGCATTCCATTCATATTTGTGACTGCCTGCCTGAACAACATTATTTTCCAGCAATGCTACTTCTCTGCCTGTGATGTCATAAATTGCGAGTTTGACTTTTGAAGATACAGGAACATTAAAACTGATCACTGTAACCGGGTTAAACGGATTCGGGTAATTATCACTGAGCGTAACCCTGTCAAATGTACCCGCAGGAAATCTTACGCGGCTCTCATCTTCATATTTTATCAGACAATAATCTATTTCCGTCTCATCTCCCATGCTTTCACCCATTACGAAAATCCCGCCTTTACCATCCAGTAAAATACCTTTTGCTATATCATCACTGTTTTCAAATCGTTCGGTACCGGTATAATTTTTCACCCAGACAATATTACCTTCTGAAGTATATTTAACTGTAGTAAAAGCTTTACTGTAACCGCAGCTTAATTCAAGAGAATATCCTGTTGTATATCCTGTTACAAACACACTGCCTATCCTGTCAACTGCCAGAGCTAAAGCCCCATCATCACTCAATCCGCCGAAATCTTCACTGCTGTAATTCTTTGCCCATTTTGTCTCTCCCTTATAATTTATCAAGGCAGTATAGTAATCACTTTCTCCCTCTGATGAAACTGTTTTTCCGGTCACATAAACATTCCCTGCTTCATCGAGTGCTAGTGCATTTGCTTCATCATCATTTATAGTTTCTCTTTGTACAGGAGCATTATTTACTCTGCTTATCCATTCTTCTTTACCGTTTGCATCATATTTGATCGTAAGGAAATCTTTACCCGTGCCTGCGCCATAGCTGTATCCCGTTACATAAGCATTTCCTTCTTTATCAATTGCAAGAGATCTCGCCTCATCTTCATTAATTGCTATATTACCTCCTATTCCGTTGTAAAATGCATGCCATAATTCTTTCCCTGATTTACTGTATTTTACTGTAGCATAGTCTCTTCCATAATTCATGTCTTGGCTGAATCCCGTAACAAAAACATTCCCTTGATTGTCTGTCTTTACTGAAACAGGTTTATCATCAAGTCCGATTTGTCTGTCGAATGATATCTGCCATAATATTTCTCCTTTCGGGGAATACTTGATTGTATGAAAATCATAACCTGTTCCGCCTCCGTTGCTGTGTCCGGTCACAATTGCGGAGCCGAACTCGTCAACGGCTATTGAAGTTGCTTCTTCGTCACTGTCTTCAAGAGATCCGAATCCACTGAAAAAATTAATCCATAATTGCTCTCCCTGCGAGCCATATTTAATTGTGCAGAAATCAGTGCCTCTTACTCCGGAATGAGTTGAGCCGGTCACAAATACATTTCCGTACTGATCTGCTGCAATGGCGTTTGCTATATCATCGTCTCCGTCCATATTAGAAATACCTGAGTATACTGCTGTCCATAATTCTTTTCCAAAAGGACTATATTTAATCGTGAGAAAATCCTTGCCTCCGTTTTTATCTTCAGTATATCCTGTAAGATAAACAAATCCGTCTTTGTCAGTTGTCATTGCCATTGCTTTATCATTTTTATCGTAACTGTTAAATCTTGATACCCAGCTTACCTTAGGCTCCGAATAGCTTTCAGCTGAAAAGATTAATATGACTGCTATTGCAAAGACAAGCTTCAGTATTCTGCTTATATTTTTACTTATATTTGTCTTCATTTTAATTTTTGTTTTGGTTTAGAAAATTTGTTTTATAAAAGCTCCTTATCATTGAATACCGGTAAGCCTGATTTCCTTTTCAATATTCCTCCTAAAAAAACGTCGAGCTCGATGGATGACCGCGTCTTATTCTCGATTGTTATTGAGTAGGCAAAGAAATCATTACTGTTGCAGCTTAATAACAAAATCGCATCATTTGCATACCCGAGTATCTCGAGGCTGCTTTTTGTAATACCGCAATTCAATATTGAAATAGAATTGAAAGACCTGAATATTGTATTGCCTGCATGGAATTCAACTGTCTGACGGGGCTTCAATGATATTTTGCTGTGAAATTTTTTTGAATCAATAGTCGCGTCTGCATCTGATGCTGCCTTACCGGTTTCTCCATTTTCCGATAATGGTGAAATAACATCTTCACTGCATCCGGACATTATAAAAAGAACGATTAATAATACTGCAAGAACTGTTGATTTAATTTTAAACATTTTAGGTACTCCTTTCTTTTTAAATTAATTAATGATTTATTCCCCGGCTACAAGACCGGTTACTTTAATTACTTTTTGATCGTCATTTCTTAATTTCAAGTCAATGAAGCTGCACTTTTCCATTAATACTGACTTCGAACTGAACGACATTCCGTCTGAATTGTAAAGCGTGAAAATGCCGGTTGAACTTATATACAGTCCGAAAATTCCGTATGTCGGCAAATCCTCCAGATCAAATACTTCCCCCGGTTTTAGTTCCTTAGAAAAGGAAGTTATCTGGTTAAAAACATTTCCGATGTTCGATTCAAGAATTCTTGAATCTGAAATGCTTTCAGATTTGAATTTAATGCTAATGTCAAGATGTATTGTGGTTGAATCATAATCTTTGACATCAATGTTGCCGGCGGATATTCCGGAATTTACCGGACTTACCGGTGTATCAGCGATTTGTGAATCACCGCATCCGGTAAGAAACGCAGAAGCAGACAGCATTAAACATAGAACGATAACAGAAATTGCTTTTTGGGGTCTGCTCTTCTGATTTAGATTTGTCATTTTGATTCCTCCTTTCTTTTTGTTAAAAAATTTTGATAATAATTTTTTTCTGAAACAGAGATCTGAGATTTGTAACTCCGCAAATAATGATGTTTCCGCGAGATGAATCTGGTAATGATTTTTTGTTCTTTCAATTTGTTCTTCCTTTATTATTTAAATTACCTTAACAAAAATGCGCATAGATTATCTTTTTATGAATAGATGATCCTCCCCTTTGATCATAGGTGATAACACTTATTTTAATGAGGATTTAAATTCGACGTCAGATTCAAAAACACCAAATGTCAGTGCATAAATGCCGGATGTGTTTCTGTAGTTGAAAGTGAAGTGTATGAATAGCTTTAGAATATCGCGGGAAGAGTTAAATAAAGAGTATGATTAACTTTTAATCACCTCCGTCCGAAATGTTAAAAGTGTTTCTAATTGTATTTACAAAACTTGTCATTCTCGAAAGCTCCTGTCGGGAATCCATTTAGAAATTTCCTTCAGACCCTTTGTGTTCTTCGTGCTACAACACATAATAACGTTGCTTTTTTAACAAACTTTTGGACCATATATTTTTAACACAGAGACACAGAGGAATCGAATTATTCCTTTATGTTTTTCTCTGTGTCTCTGTGACTCTGTGTTAAAATTCATTAAAATTTGATTGTAGCCTAAGGCTATGATGTGATCTAAGTGGTAAAAAAGTTTCTATTGAACAATCTGGGTTTAATCTATTTCATTCAGAAGTGTTTTATTTTCTATAGCGAATTTTACAAGGCTATGGCTTCCCTTGAGTTTGAGCTTGCCGGAAATGTTTGCTCTGTGGTTTTCTACTGTTCTGTAGCTGATGAATAAAATATCCGCGATTTCCTTGCTCGTCTTATTCTCAGCAATATATTTTAAAATTTTCTTTTCTGCCAGAGTAAGCTTCTGCAGACTTGGATTATTGTTCTTCAATGCATTAATCCTTTTTCTTCTGTTTATCAAAAAGTTTGACACGGACGGGCTTATGTAATAGTTGTCTTCCTCTACCGAAAAGATGCAGTCGAGTATGTCATTTACTGCACTGTCCTTTAGCACAAATCCTTTAATTCCCAGATTCATAGCTTCTTCAAATATATCTTCCTCCGCATGCATTGTCAGAAATATCACTTTGACTTCGCTGTCTTTGAGATCTTTTAAAACTTCAAGCCCCGTTTTTTTAGGCATGTCAATGTCCAGTATTGCAATATCCGGTTTCAGTTCATTGATAAGTTCAAGAGCCTTTTCTCCGTTATCAGCTTCACCCAATATTTTTATCCTGCTGTCCGGATCGATGATCTGCCTTAAACCGTTTCTGAATATCGGATGGTCATCTGCAATTACAATTTTTATCTGACTTGCCATTTTGTGAGTATTGTTATTTTTATAAATAAAATTATTTTTGAATTGCAGTCTTCACTCATGATGCTGTACAGAAGTTTCTTCATTTCCTCAGGGGAACAATAATATTAAATATACAACCGCTGTCGCGGGAAGACTCTACTTTAAATTTACCTCCGAAAAGTTTTACTCTTTCTTTAATTCCCTTTAATCCAAAACCGTGCCTGGCAGAATTTACTGCTACTTGTTCCGGATTGAATCCAATACCGTTATCGGATATATAGATTGAAATTTCTTCCGGACCTTTACTTACATTTAAAATCACTTCTTTCGCCTGCGAATGTTTCATTATGTTTGTAATGCACTCTTGTACAATCCTGAACAAGCTGATCTCAACTTCCGGATTTAATAGTTTATCAATATTATCAATATGACTTGTGAAAGCTATTTCGGTAGATTTCGCAGCCCTGTCAATTATTGATTTTATTGCTTTTCCCAAACCGAGCCGTTCTATCTGATAAGGGTGCAGTGTATAAGAGATTTCTCTTATGTCGTTAATCGTGTCTGAGATTATGCCGGAGACTTCCTTTATATTGTTGAAAATGAATTCTTTGTCATCGGGTTTGTTAATGCTTAGCAGCAGTTTGTTTTTTGTTATCAGAAGTTCGTGCCCAATGCTGTCGTGTAATTCGTTTGCAATTCTTTTTCTGTCTTTCTCCTGTACGTCTATCAGTCTCTTTGTAAACTCCGTCTGCGCCTGTTTCTCTTTTTTGATTTTCTGCAGCTTGTTTTGGTAGATGCTGCCGGCTGCTCCGGCAATGGCAAGAACTCCGATTCCTTTAAACCAGAGAGTTTTCCAGAAAGGCGGGGTTATTTTTATTTTTAATGTAACTCCTTCTTCATTCCAGATTCCGTCATTATTTGAACCTTTAACCCTGAATAAATATTCTCCATGGTTCAGATTTGTATAAGTCACAAATCGCCTGTTTCCGGAATACACCCAGTCTTTATCAAATCCTTCCATCTTATAAGCATATTGATTTTTTGTAGGAATATTAAAATCAAGTGAAGCAAACTCAAATGAAAAAACACTGTCTTTGTATGAAAGTGTAATTTCATTCTCGAGTGTGACTGATTTTTTTAAAACAGAACCGTTTTCCGAAACTAATACAGGACGGTTAAAGATCTGAAAGCTTGTAATCAGGACAGGCGGAATGAATGAATTGTCAGTAATATCGCCCGGGGAAAAAATATTAAATCCGTTTACACCTCCGAATGCAAGCTCCCCGCTTTTCAGTTTTAAGTAAGACCACTGATTATACTCATTGCTTTGAAATCCGTCTCTTGCATCATAATTCTTAAATGTTTCCGTCACAGGATCAAATCTTGATAATCCGTAATTGGTACTGATCCATAAATACCTTGAATCATCCTCTAATATCCCGATTACGGTATCGTTTGGCAATCCGTCTTTAACGTTGTATCTTTGAAAGGACTTTCTGTCTTTGTCTAACTTATTCAGACCGTTACCTATCGTGCCAACCCAGATGTTTCCAGCACTGTCCATTTGAACAGGAAGAATGTCATCTCCGCTGATGCTCGAAGGATCTTCCGGATTGTTTCTATAATGATAAAATTTCCCCTCCCTTACGTCAAATCTGTCCAATCCTTCATTCATTGTTCCAAGCCAGATTGTATCTTCATTTTCAATAAATATAGACCTAATTCTGTCTGATCCTATACTGAATACATTTTCGGGATCCTTTCTATATGCTATAAAATTTTCCTTTAATGTATCAAATTTAATTAATCCGCCTCCGATAGTACATAACCAGATAATTCCTTCTGTCCCCTTTGCCATTGAAAAAATAGTATTAAGCCCTATTGCTTTTTTATCGCTCGAATTATTGAAGAAGTGTTTAATTTTTTTTGTGTCTCTGTTGAATTTATTTAACCCGTTATTTGTGCTTAACCATAGATTGTCATCTTCTCCTTCAAGTATGAAGTTGACTGTTACATCACTGATGCTGTCAGGATTATCAGCATCATAAATGTAACGGGTAAATTCATTTTTCTTTCTGTCAAATCTGTTGAACCCGTTATCTCTTGTTCCAATCCAAATTATTCCGTCTTTGTCTTCGCATAAGTTGTAAATTATATTGCTGCTTAAACTGTTCTGATTACCTTCTTCACAAAAGTAATGGCGGATTCTTTTTTTGTGAATATTGAACTTATCCAAACCATTTCCAAATGTTCCAACCCAGATTATTCCGGAACGGTCCTCAATTAAAGAATAAATGGAGTCATAGCTGATGCTCGAAGAATTGTTTTTTTCGTTTTTATAATGTGTAAATTCATTTTTTCCGGGATTGAATAAATTTAATCCGTATTCGCGTGTTCCAACCCAGATATTTCCTGAGCTGTCTTCTAAAATGCAGGAGATTAAATTATCGCTGATTGAAGCAGGATCATGATTGTCACGAAAGAAATGTGTAAAATCACTTTCGCTTTCTTTTCTAACAAATAAGCCAAAGTTGGATCCGATATATAAGTTACCTTTTAGATCCGTACAAATTGCATTAATCTTATCCTTTGGTCTGTTTTCAGGAAATTTTTCGGTAAGAATTATTCTGTGGAATATTTTATTTTCAGTGTCAAATAAATTTAAGCCTCCTCCGTTTGTTCCGATCCATAATTTATTTCCTGCTCCGGGATAAATAACATTTATCCTGTTATCGCTCAGACTCGACGGATCATTTTTATCATTTCTGTAATTTACAAAATTATTTTCCTCTGCAGAATATTTATCAAGACCGCCTTCATAAGTACCTATCCACAGATTCCCAAGTTCGTCTTCACAAATGGATCTTATCTGATCATTTGAAAGACTTTTTTCATCATGAGGGTTTGACCTGTAATTTTTAAATGTATCATTTTCCCTGTTGTATCTGCTCAAACCTTTATCAGTACCCACCCATAGATTAAGGTTTTTGTCCTCATAAATACACCGAATATGATTGTAACAAATTGAGTTTTTGTCTGCAGGATCATTTCTATAAACTGTAAACTTGTTCCCGTCATATCTGTTAAGGCCATCCTGAGTGCCAAACCACATAAATCCAAGATAGTCTTGTGAAATACAGAGAACTGCGCTTTGTGATAGTCCTTCCTCTACAGAAATATTCTCAAACTTCACAAAATCCCTCTGTTGCAAAATCAAAAAATTTAGTTGATGACCGATTAATTTTTAAAACCCGTATGTTTACAATTTTCGATAAAATAGTTTTAAGTTCACTTAAGTTCAATTAGCAAATTTCGATTGCGAATTGAACGAATAAGTATCTTACAATGATAATGTAGGTTTTGTCACCGGGTATATTGTTACTGATTTTAATGGTGATTTGTCTGTAACTCTTGCAGACGTTCTTATTACATATAAAAATAATGTTGCCTTTATTTCTGAAATAGCACCATAGGGTATGAGCAAACCAATGATATAAGGATTGCCATTAAAAGAGAGAAACAAATCAAAAAATGGAACAGGAAATGGAAGATTAGATTGATTGAAAAGGAAAATCCTGAATGGAATGATTTGTTTTTTGAAATCGGAGGAACGGAAGATTTACTTGATCCGAATTTTTTAATCTGATAACGTTTTATGATTGGATTCCCGCCAAAAGCAGACTGTCCGAAAATAGGAAATTGCCTCAAAGTCTCGAAGACTCAAAGTTAA
>CAYNTN010000140.1:0-12594 GCA_964399995.1 uncultured Ignavibacteriaceae bacterium | reverse complement strand
TTAACTTACTTAACTTACTTAACTTACTTAACTTACTTAACTTACTTAACTTACTTAACTTACTTAACTTACTTAACTTACTTAACTTACTTAACTTACTTAACTTACTTAACTTACTTAACTTACTTAACTTACTTAACTTACTTAACTTACTTAACTTACTTAACTTACTTAACTTACTTAACTTACTTAACTACTCAACTACTCAACTACTCAACTTACTTATCAAAAAACAAAAAATAAATCAATCCGCCGATTGCAGCTTCCATCAATACAACGGAGATTATGAAGTAGGTATCATTTTTTTGTGAATTATCAAGCTGTGTCTCATTTCCTGTTTTAAGATATCTGTCGTATTCATTATTCGCATCATTCTTGAAATTAATAGCGAAGAAGCATCCGGCAAGTGCGGCGCCACCGGTTGCCAGTATCGCCGGCAGATTACGCTTAGTATTAAATTGTGTTGAACGGTTTTTGTAAATAATATCGTTTACTGTTTCGATGCCTTTAGACTGAAGGTTAATATTAGCACCTGTTTCGAAATTGTAATCATTCAGGTTAAGAATATAATCTCTGAAGTTCTTCTTTTTAATCAGTAAGCTGCCGGTCATTTCAGAGTCATTAAAAAAACGTAGCGGAGTATCCCCGAGTAATGTATCATTTTTAAAAACACTGGCTTCATACGGATTTGTATTTATAAAATAAAAATATCTGAAATTAATATTTATTGAAGTATCCCTGTCAATAAAAATATTTACTGATTCATTATAGTTTTGCCAGTCCTGCAGCGACTTCGGATTGATAATTTTAAGATTTTGGTTGCCTGCGTGTATTTGATAATTCAATAAGGGAGTGAATCCGATTAATGAAGTATCCGAATATATTTTTGCATCCTTAAGGTTAGAGGTTATAGAAATCTTAAAATATTTCATTGTGTCTTTTTTGACAATTGATGTATCGGAAGCAAACGATGAATCTTTACTTATAGGAGCCTCTTCGGTCTGAGCCGGTAAGTACTGACAATAAAGTAAAAGTATTATGATAAACATTTTCATATCTGCAATAACTATCTATTGGATTGAATTACCGGAAGATTTTTTTGGTGCCTTGTTAACCGAAAAACAATAAACAAATTTATCATCACCTGCGGTAAAAATATAATCTTTCCATATAACAGCGCTTGTTTTAATTCTCCCTTCAGTTTGATATTTCCAGAGCTCTTTCCCGTCGGCAGCACTAAGGCAGTAAAAATATGTATCATACGAACCTATAAATATTTTATCCTGATGAAGCAATGGAGAAGCAGTAATGGCACCTTTTGTAGTAAAAGTCCATTTTATATCACCATTATTTTTATCAAGCCCGTACACATTTCCGTCAATCCCGGAAATAATTACAAGGTCTTCAAAGAATGTAGCTGAAGACAAAAATTTGGTTTTCAGATCTTTCTTCCACACTAAATTTCCGGCTGTATCAAGGCAATAATAATTTTTATCGTCCGAGCCAAAATAGATTTTATCTTCACTTGCAGCAGCATCTGAAAATATAGAAGCTCCTGTTTTAAATTTCCACAACTCCTTTCCTGAATCAAATGAGAATGCATACATGCAGAAGTCATCATTACCGGCAAAAATTTTATTACCCACTATGGTTGGACTTGTATAAAATGAGCCATAGTATTTTTTCTTATCAGTAGGTCTGGAAGTCCAGATTAAATTTCCCGTTTTGATGTCGATTCTGTAGATAAGACCGGGAACTGAACTTGTAACAACATCATCTTCAACCAATACCGGTGATGATTCAATCCAGCCGATCTTTTTCTCCCATTTGACCAAACCTGTAATCAAATTGTAACTGAATATTTTACTGCTCCAGTCGCCCGAAGAAGTTATGATAATATTATTCCCGAATACCACAGGTGTTGAATAAGAAGATTTACCGGAAGTTGATGCTCTGCCAAGACTTTTTCCGCTCAAAATATCTATGGCATAAAATTCCCCGTTAAGAGTATTAGCAAACAATATTGCATCACTGACTGAAAGGCAGCTTTTTGATAATCCTCCGTCCATATTATATTGCCAGTAAAGAAAAAACGGAGGTTCAAGGATGCTTTTGGACTTTGAGATATTTGTTTTAGCCAGGTCACCGCCGATATAAAGCCAGTCCTCATCTTTATTTACTTCCACAGCCCTGTCAATTGTCAATGTACCGCAGGAACTGCAGATTAATGAAATCAGGAATAACAATAATAATCTGTTGAAAAGCATGTCTGTAATTAATGAGAAAAAGATTTACATAATTTAACCTAAATATTTTATATCAGGTTCATAGTTATTTCTAAGATGACGGAGGGCGGGAAATGTAAACAGAGATTTTTTTATTTTAAGATAATAAACCTGTTTAAAATTTACTACTGCATATTTTTTGTAAATATATGCTGACAGCCAACTCTGTCCAAAACGTTTTAAAAAATTTCCAAGTATAATTATAATATGCAGGTCAAAATAAAATAAACCTTATTTTATTTTTTTAACCTTAATATATAAAACTCAAACTATTTTAAACCTTATTACCTTATCTAAAGTGAAAATTGAATAAGGTAATAAGGTTATGGCATTTATCGGATTTTTCTAATTAAGGTTTTTAAAAAAACAAGGTTCGTCGTTCCGCTCTGAACTGAGAAAGGAAAATTGATGCTATTTCCAAGAATTATAACTTAGGAGATTGATTCTTTCTCATGAAAAAATCTGTCCAAAAATTTCAAATTTATTGACTTCACTTTCTTTTCTAAAAATATCTTGGACAGCATTGGCTGACAGCTGCTGTCAGCACAATTGTCCAAAACGTTTAAGGTATAACACTCAGACTGGTTGTCATTCACTAGACATGCAATCCGGATCAAATGATATTAAGTTATGAATTTTTCTTAACTCCATTATAAAGTATATTTATGAAATTAAATTTAATTTATGAAAATTGGTATCACTTGTTATCCTACTTACGGAGGAAGCGGTGTTGTAGCTACTGAACTTGGGAAAGCACTTGCTTTACGCGGTCATGAGATACATTTTATCTCCTATGCAATGCCGACCCGGCTCAACGGATTCATTGACAATATTTTTTATCACGAGGTTGAAATTAACAGCTATCCTTTATTTGAATTTCCTCTATACAGCATAGCATTGGCCAGTAAGATGGTTGAAGTAACAAAATTTCATGATCTTGATTTGCTCCATGCCCATTATGCAATACCTCATGCAACCAGCGCTTATCTGGCGAGGGAAATTCTTAAATCCGAATCCAATAATTCAATTGACATAAAATTCATTACAACGTTGCACGGTACTGATATAACCTTGACCGGACTCGAGCCAAGCTTTTTACCTACCATGAAATTCAGCATTGAAAAATCAGACGGTGTAACAGCTGTTTCAAAATTTTTAAAAGATAAAACACAACAGCAGTATAAAATAAGCAAAGACATTGAAGTGATTCCTAACTTTATAGACATTAACAAATACACCAGAGAAGATGATGAAAAGACAAAGTGTTTTAAAAAGAACTTTGCGCCGAACGGTGAAAAAATATTAGTTCATACTTCTAATTTCCGGCCACTTAAACGGGTTCAGGATGTCATCAGAATTTTCAATGAAGTGAAGAAGAAAGTTGACACCAAACTAATACTGATCGGTGACGGTCCTGACAGAAGTGAATGCGAAAGATTAAGTCGTGAGCTTGAGATATTTGAAGACATAAAATTCATGGGGAAACAGGATTCATTAGTTGAACTTTTATCAGTTGCAGATTTATTTATTATTCCTTCACAATCCGAAAGCTTCGGGTTGTCTGCTTTAGAAGCAATGAGTTGCGGAGTTCCCGTGATTTCTTCAAGTGTCGGAGGATTGCCTGAATTAAACCTTCACGGTGAGACCGGTTATATTGCAGAAATTGGTGATGTGGAAAGAATGGCAAAGTACACGATTGAATTACTTTCTAATACAAAGCGATATGAGCTGCTTTCAAAAAACGCACGCAATAGAGCTGAAGAATTCAGCGAAGATAATATTGTACCGTTGTATGAAAAGTTTTATGAGAAAATAATTGGACAGTAGAGACGCAATATACTGCGTCTCTACAAATTGATTAAGCTATTTTATCAAATTCATTTTCTTTGTCTGAACAAACTCACCGGCTGTCAATTGATAAAAATATATTCCCGTTGAAAGTTTTGAGCCGTCAAATCCTACTGAATAAACTCCAGAGTATTGCTGTGAATTTACCAGCGTCGCAACTTCCATTCCCAAAGAATTATATATCTTCAAACTAACATAGGAATTTTCACTTAACGAATAACTTATTACCGTAGATGGATTAAAAGGATTAGGAAAATTCTGATATAGATAAAACTTATACGGAGTAAGTAATTCCTGATTTCCAAAAACCCCGACAACTGTGTTTGCAATTACATTACTCCAAGGACCACCGTAAGCTCCTAAGTCATTTCTGACCGTTCCTCTTGCAGGCCATTTTGCATTGGCGGGATTACCGGGATCAGCAGGGTCATTGTATCCAATGCTGCTGTCACCGGCATCAATGCAAGGTGAAGTGCTTTTCAGATAATAATTAGTAGAATCAAATTCCGGAGCTATATTTATATTTCCGCCTCCGTTAAAGCCGCCTTCAACATCACAGTATCTTACTGTCAGGCTCGGTCCGAACAACTGTCGCGGTGGAATGGAGATATTACCCCATATAATATTATTTCTTACAAAACCCTGAACACCTGAAAACGCATGAATTCCGGATGTTCCCGAAGCAGAATTTCCTACTATGGTATTGTTCTCTATTATCTTTGGTCTGGAATAATTGCTGTTAAGCCACATTCCCGCACCGGCTCCGAATTCAATTGACCCGAAGTTTTTATAAATGACATTATTTCTGTATTCACCTCCGGTATAATTCAAAACAATTCCTGCACCGTACCTTGCACTGTTATTGCTGACGAGATTATTATACACCCTCGCATAGCAATCTCCGATCCTCATTCCGCCGCCGCCGGTGCTTACTACTCCGCCTTCAATGCAGTGATTATTTGTAATAATGTTAAACTGAATAACGGGATTGCAATATGCCACAAGTATGCCGCCGCCTTCTCTGAAAAGACCGGCGCCGTGTTCATCAGTCCATTTCGTTCCAGCTCCGCCTGTTATTGTAAAGCCCTGAATCACGGCAGTAGAATCTTCATCATTGTGGAACAGTACGCAGCTTGCAGTATCAGGATGAACAGGTGTGCTTCCGTTTATGATTGTTGACTGAATAAACGAATAGTCATTGTTCTGATAAAACCGGCTTGTCACAACAATATTCTTTCCGCGGAAATTTATGTTTTCAAAATATGTTCCGGGCTGAACGAGGACAGTATCTCCGTCCACGCTTGCATTGATACCGCTTTGAATGGTTGTATATTGCGAGGGTACATTCCTGATTGCTGCCTCTGAAGTTAGGGTCAGAGCAAACAACATTATGCAGATTAATATTGAAGTTTTCATAAAATTTTGTATTAATGGTTTTTTAAGTTTTATTAATTACTTTGACAATAATTTTGTATTTCTGTGACAAGCAGCCAATTCGAGCTGTTGTATATTTTTCAGAAATCGGCTGCGGAGATTCAAGGGTATAAACCATATTAATGTTTCAGTCACGAAAAACGGTTTAAACCGTTTTTCTAAAAAATCACCGGAAATCTGACAGCATAAACTAAGAAAAAGCTGCAGAAAACCGGTAGACCTCTAAGGAGTTAAAGTTATTAATTAAAGTTAAATATATTCCTAAACTCTCTGCTCTCCAGAATTTTGTTTAACGACTTTACAAAGTCAGGTGATTCCTGAAACGGATGCTCTCTGAATAATTTAGAAGATCTGGTTTCCATTAAATCATTAAACTCCTCTATTTTTTCAGGAACAAGCTTTTCAATTGTATAAACATAATTTTTGCTGAACAACAGATTTTCCGGATCTACATGACCTGCATTCATCATAAGCTTTGTTTTCTTTGCGCAGTGACAGGGATTGTCCTTATTCATCAGCCCGCATTTATTGCTCATGAAATTTGCAAGCTGCTTTCTTGCGCGGGACAGCTTTTGCCTGAAATTAACTTTACTTATCTCAAGAATTTCACTTCCTATTTCGTCATTTACATTGAACATTCCTCCAAGGATGAATATAAGACGCTGTTCTCTGTCGAGACAAAGAAGCATTGCGTTCATGCATCCGATCTTGGTCTCTTCAATTAGCAAACTCACATCAACCGGTACACTGCTTTGCTCCGGTAAATCCAAATCCGGGGAATTCAAAATTGCATCGCCGTATTTTTCAAATGAGATATACTGAAATTCCATCTTACGTTTTTTCATATTGATGACATGATTTGCTGCAATTCTGTAAGACCAGGTACGAAAGCTGCTCTCACCTCTGAATGTCGACAACTTTGTAATGATCTTAATCAGAGTTTCCTGAGTCACGTCCTCTGCATCCGCCGGATCCCAGACCATTTTTAATGCAATGTTATAGATCCAGGCTTGATGCCGCTTTACCAATTGTTCGAGGCTCTTTTTATCACCTGCGACTGCTGATTCAACCAGTGCCTGATCGGTAATGTCAGTTTCATTTTTTTCTATAAATGGATTGGTCATGATGATTAGTATTAAATTAACAGTTACATATTAGACATTAAATATAGAGGGTTGTGACAAGAACTGGTAAAAGTTTACTAATGATTTTGAATAAAGTTACGATTGATTTGAAGAATTCCATCCAACTCTCCCTCCTTCATTAACAATTAACAGCTTCTGACTTTAATTTCAGGCTTGACGATTTTAGTAAGATATCATAGTTACAATTTGACATTTAACATTTAAAATTTAAAATTTAATTTACTCTCAATCAATCAAAATTTATTTGTTTTAAAATATCAATCATAAATTATTTTTTAATGTATTAATTTTTGGGGAGTTTAAATGAAAATTCAAAACAGTTTCTTAATTGTGTTACTTATTTTTCTAAACCTTATCCTCTTCTCAAAGAGATCATTTTCTGCAAATGAACTTTTCAGGAGTGTTTCATCAGGTAACTGGAATTCAAATTCAACTTGGGAATTGTCATCAAACGGCGGAGGTACTTGGGTGCCCGCAACATTCACTCCGTCCGAGACGAGCGGCAATATCAATATAAGAATTCCTAATACAGTAACGGTAACTGCAAGTGTTACCGCAAATCAACTGACTGTTGACTCGGGAGCAGTTCTTACCATCAGTAACGGAATTGTTCTTACAATTACTGCAGGAACAGGAAATGATCTGACAGTGTCTCCCTCGAGTACATTAAATGGCACCGGTACTGTCAGAACACAAGGCACTATTGAACTCAATCTAAGAGCAGGATCATTTTTCAATGCAGCTTTGAATGTAAATACAGGAACAACCACCGCTAATGATCAGACATCTCCTTTTGAAGGAAGCCTGTTCGGTACTGTGACAATTGATGCCGGTTCGACATTGACTGCGGGAACATCACTCAGAGATTTGTTTCTTTATGGGAATGTAGTAAATAATGGTCTTCTTACTGCCGGAAGCTCTACTGCTGTATTAAAGATCAGAGGTCTTTCGCTTGCAAACAACGGTTCAATTAATACTACAGGTCCGCTTTATTTCGACAACACAACAGCAGTATCAGGAACAGGAAGCTTTATTATTTCAAACACATTTATATCCGGCAATGTAGTTCTGCAAAACAATATTACTTATACACCTTCATTAATTTCAGTTGACTCAAACGGGATTCTTAACCCGAACGGAAAAATATTAACCATTACACAAGGAACACTTGAAGTTAAGCCAACTGCAACTGTGTTTGATTCGGGCACAATAAAGACTCAGGGTTTAGTCACTTTAAACCTAAGAGCAGGTTCCGCATTCAATGCAGACCTGAATGTGAACACAGGATTCACAACCGCTAATGATCAGATAACACCATTTGAAGGAAGCATCTTTGGTAATGTTACAATAGATGCAGGAGCTTCTCTGGGTGTTGGAAGTGCAGGAAGAATTTTGTCAATTTATGGAACTGTACTGAACAATGGAACACTTACAGGAGGAAGTTCTTCATCTACAATTAAGATCAGAGGTTCGTCTTTTGCAAATAACGGTACAATAAATACAGTCGGCACTGTAAATTTTGACAGTGCAACATCAGTATCCGGCTCTGGTACCTTTTCCCCAAATGGTACAAGCATATTCGGAAATGTGATGCTGCAGAATAATATTACTTATCAGTCAACTTTCATTAATGTCGAGACAAATGGAGTTCTGAACATGAACGGAAAAGTTTTTACTGTTGCTGCAGGCACACTGGAATTATTTACCGGTGCAACAGTAACTGCTTCGGGTACAGTAAGAACTCAGGGTAATGTAAATTTAAATCTAGGAGCAGGTTCCGCATTTAATTCAGCACTTCTTATTGATACAGGACTTACAATTGCAAGTAACCCTATAACTCCCTTTGAAGCTAAAGTTTTTGGTAATGTCACAGTAGATCCGGGTGCTTTCTTAAGCGTAGGAGGTGCCGGAAGAGACCTGTTTTTATATGGAAGTTTAGTAAACAACGGAAGTCTTACATCCTCAAGCAATTCAACTACAATAAAAATCAGAGGTTCATCTTTTACAAATAACGGCACAGTGATCTCTACCGGTACTTTTCATTTTGACACGACTACTTCATTTTCCGGAAGCGGAAGTATTTCCAGTACGACAATTTTTTCTGCTAATGCTAATGTAACTCTAAACAGCAATCATACATTTTCTACAATTCAGATAAATACAGGTGCGGTTTTTAATATTACAAACAGACTTGTAAAATTTACCGGTTCAAATCCGATACAACAAAACGGTACATTTAACACGACAAACTCAGAGATCGAATATAACGGAACAGCGCAGCAGTCAGTCTCAGCGATAAATATTAATTATAACGGACTAAATATAAATAATCCCGTTGGCGCATTTTTGTCGGGTGACATTACAATACCTGATACTTTAAAAATTATTTTGGGAGACTTAACTCTTAACGGAAAGATAATCACACTGACATCAACCGCATACATGACTGAAACTCCGGGAAATGTTGTCTCAGGTTCGGGGGGATATATCACAACTACAAGAAACGTAGGAGCGCCTGCTTCTCTTAATGTAGGCGGCATGGGTGCAGTTCTGACATCAGCAGTAAATCTCGGAATTACTGAAGTAAGAAGAGGACACACAATTCAAACCGGACTCAACGGGGGAACAAGCATCAAAAGATATTATGACATTATTCCAACAAACAATTCAGGGCTGAATGCAACACTGATTTTTAAGTATGATGATTCGGAATTAAATTTAAAACCGGAGCCTTCATTAAAACTATTTAAGTCAACAAACTCCGGAATTACCTGGCAGCTTATGGGCGGAGTCGTGAACATAGCGTCAAATCAAATCACAGTTCAGAATCTTACTTCATTCTCAAGATGGTCGTCAGATACAGCCGGTGTGTCGGCAGCCATTACAATGCTGATGCAGGGATTTTATGATCCCGCCATCAACGCATTGAGAATGGCTGACACCGCAAGAGCTTATCTGAGAAATGCATCCGCTCCTTATGCAGTCGTAGATTCTTCAAAAGGATATTTAGATTCACTAACTTTCAGATCATCGTTCCAGTTTACTAATGCTATCGCAGGCTCTTATTACATTGTAATGAAACACAGGAATAGTATTGAGACATGGAGCAAGAATCCCGTGAGTTATGTACCCGGAACAACATTGAATTATAATTTCACTACAAATGTCACACAGGCATTTGGAAATAACATGGTAATCATAAATACGAAGAGCTGCTTTTACAGCGGTGATGTAAATCAGGATGGAAACATTGACTTAACTGACATCACGTTAGTTTATAATGACGCAAATAACTTCGTCACCGGGTATATACGAACGGATGTAAACGGAGATAAAGTCGTAGACCTGACCGATCTTACTTTAGTTTATAATAATTCGGTGAGTTTTGTGGGGGTGGTGAGACCGTGAGGAGTGGGTGTACCACCTTGGGTGAGTCTAAAAAGATTTGAAATTTAGAACTCAAATTGAAAATTTCTCCGCCCTCAATAAATTAACAAAGGGTTCACTTTCTTAAAGAATTAGCACGAATTATTTTCGTTTACGAACGTAGAGTTGGATTTTTCCTATACTATGGTGGGAAGGAAATGAAGATTCCATGCGGTTAACACTCTTATTTATTTACATATAATAAATTGAGTATTTTTCCTAAGTTTGAAAATAAATTTTAGAAAATACCAATGTCTGATCCATCAAGTGTTTCTTTGCTCGAAGTGTTTAAAACAGTTCCAGATTTAATAAAAGAAGTCTATGGAGACTTGGCTAAACCTGGTGCAATACAAGCCGGAAAAGCAATAGGAAGTATATTAAAGATACCCAATATTCTACTTGGATATATTGATTATGCAAGCGATAGGCAAAATATATGGAAGAAAAAAAATTTAGAAATATATAGAGAAAAAGTTTCTAGAATAAGTATTGAAAAGACTTGTGAAGTTCCACCCGAAATTGGAGTTCCAATAATGGAGAAACTATCTTACACTTCTAATGAAGACATTGCGAATTTGTTTACTGAACTTCTCTCAAAAGCTTCAACAATAGATACTATTTCAGAAGCACATCCAAGTTATATTCAATTCATAAGTATGCTTTCTCCAGATGAGGCTAAGATAATTCGGTATTTAGGGAGCAAAGCAAAGCATAAAGACTTTATACCTTTTGTTTTTTTTACTATTAATAACACAGATCATACTGGATTTATTAAGGTGAGTAAAAATTTAACTGGCATAGAATTGAAAATCCCATTAATGTTTAAAGATAACATATCACTTTATTTAGACAATCTTGAAAGTCTAGGAATCTTAAGAAATGAGAGTGGAAAACATAAACAGCTAGATGCCCACTATGAGCTTTTATACAAGATCTATCCGCAATTGCAATTGGAAAAAATGAAAAAATTAGACCTTACTGGCTTTGAAAAAATCGCGGAATTCTCTAGAGGCTTCTATGAAGTAACACAATTAGGAAAATCATTTATAGATTGCTGTACAACAAAAACCATAAATCAACTCTATATTGATTTGCATTTTGTTGGGGCAAGTATGGAACATTCTCTATTTAAAGTCGGAGATACTGTGCGTTTTAAAAATAATCCCCACTATAATATGAGTACAATAGAATGGATAATTTCTGAAAGAGAATTGTGCATAAAAAATAATGGAAGACTGCTGCTGCTTTTTGATGATTCAGTTGGTGACTTGGAAAAGATTCAACTCCCTAAAAAGAATTAGATTGAATAGAATTTTGATACTCTCTCGTTCCCAAGCCCAAAGCTTGGGAACGCAATACACTACCACACAGGAGTAATTTTCAATCCATAGTCTTCTCCTTTCCGGTCCTTGTTGGTGTTCCCGAGCGGAGCGAAGGTCACCAACAGAGCAGGTTGGTTCTTGTCGTTGGTGACCAAAAGTTTGCTTCTAATTGAAGCAAACATTCACATAATCACTCGCAAACTTTTAGAACACCAACGACGGCGGGAAAAAAAGTTGATGTTATTGCAAGTTGGAATTTTAAACATATTGTAAATTTTAATAAAATACGAGGATACAATTCTGTAAACTTAAAAAATGGATATTCTGTAATTGACATTAGAAGTCCAAAGGAGTTATTATAAATGAATAATAAAAAAGAAAAAGATTTTGATGCCGTAAAAATGATGCGGGACATACGCGATAAAATTTCCAAAGAAACAATGAATATGAATTATGAGGAATTAAAGAAGTATATGGATGAAAAATTAAGCCGAGCAGAGTCTGTAAGGGAAAAGAAATCAACAGAAAGTAAATAGGAACAAATATCCCAAACATTCCCCTGATCACAAATACAATCGGGAGCAAAATATATTCCGTTTCCTGACGTTTTTATTTTACAGAATGATTTATTGGTACCAACGCATGACAAGTTGGTACTTTTCTACTACTTGAATATACATCAGAATGGAACGTTGGTACCAATGTGCAGCACGTTGGTATACCTTTACGGCGCGTATGTACATTCCTATGATGCGTCGGCACCAACGTAAGGTGCGTTGGTACACCTCTGCCACGCGAGCGTACATTCCTGTGGTGTGTTGGTACCAACTTGCGGCGCGTTGGTACATCTTTACAGAGCGAATGTACATCCCTGCGATGCGTTGGTACATTCCTGTGATGCGTCGGTACCAACGCAAGGTGCGTTGGTACATTTATGCAGGGCGAATGTACATACGCGTCATGGAAAAGTACATACAAGTCACGCAGATGTACCAACGAATCGAAAATAATTTTTTCTGGGAACCTTGTTGGTGTTCCTGAGGAAAGCGAGGGTCACCAACAAGCTGGTTGGTTCTTGTCTGTATAAAAAAATCGATGTTATTTTTACCACTAAGGCACTAAGAACACAAAGAT
>CAYNTN010000139.1:7337-12619 GCA_964399995.1 uncultured Ignavibacteriaceae bacterium | reverse complement strand
GATAAGGTTTCTTTAAAGTTAGCTAGCTCAATTTAATAAAAAATCAGACTAAAGCGTGTATCATTCGTTTGCACCGACGACTTCAGACACAGTCATGAGTTTATGAAGGATTCTCCTTAACTTAATGGCATTAGGGGCTAGGGTGGTTCGACATCAATGCCTCTTATCCTTAGGCGGATGCGGATCATTACCATAGCTGTCCTTATCACTTATTCTGCCGTTTTTGTTATGTATCACCAGTTCAGATTTTTTATTCTTTGCAATCTTCCTGGCTCTGTCAACTGCTTCTTTCTTCGATAAAGTAACCTTTGTATTTCTTTTATTCCCTTCTCCTTTTACAGCCCATTTCTTTGTACCGGCTGATGTAGGGACGACGTGTTGATTTTTATTTTTTTTCATGATGCATTAAATTTAATTTTATTTTTCAGGGGCTGTCCATAAAGAAATTTTTTGCCTCAAAGACTCAAAGACTCTAAGAAATAAATTTGAATTCCAGGCTTCTTTGAGCCTTTGAGTCTTCGAGGCTTTTTCACATAATGACTTTTTGGCAGCCCCTGTATTGATGATTTTATCAGACCGCTTTGGTTGTTTTCTCACCCGGTGTCTGTTCGGGGTTTCCTGCTTCTTCATCTTCGTCATTGTATCTTATGCCAAGATCACGAATTCCTCTTGCTGTTTTATATCCCGCATAGAAATCCGGGTTGCTGTCTTTATAGTTTTCCATGAATCTGTCAATGGAATCTATCAGATCATCCGCTTCTTTGAAGAGCGCTGATAAGGAAGTATAAGCTACTTTTTTTTGGGCAGCACCGGTATCCTGCTCACCGAGAGCATTAGAGTATGTCTCTATGTTTGCTGTATAAGATTCAAGCTTGGCTGAAGAAATTCCGTATTTTGCAATTTCTGCACTGAATTCTGTCGCCTTGTCCTTAATTGAATTCAGCTCCGTAATTAGTTCGGTATCTCTGAATTTTTCCAGCTTGGTTTTATTCAGGTTCATCGAGGCAAGAAGAGTCTGATTTCCTGATTTCTTTGCGAAGGCATACAAGGCTCCGGCAACTGCAAGCGCCTGATTGGTTACTGATGTTTTAGTAACTTCCTTATTTTTGGATTTTCCTTTCGTTGCTTTCTTGCCTGCATCATCTTTCAGACGAATTTCGGCAATAGTATTTCTAAGAGAATTCGCATGTGAAATGAATTCTTCATTGTCCATATATAATGTTGATTTATCCTTTAAGTATGTATGAACTGTAGTAAACATTGCGAATTTATTTTTCAATCGTTTTTGCATAATAATTCCTTTCACCGTCTACATAAACGGTTTTTTAATTTTTTATTGATTTTTTTTATTTATTTACATCCATTTACCTGCCGGTCCCCGGCGCCGGGGACTAGCGAGCAGCCGACTACTAGTAAGCCGTCTGCAAGTAAATGTTTTTCTGCATTTGCCTGATCAAGGACAAATACAAAAACTCTTTACGAAATCTTAATATGGCTAAATTTCAAAGAAATCGAACTTTTACTGAAATATTTTTCAGTAACTCTACTGTCAATGACCGATTTTTTTATGTCAGCCTTCAAAATTTTCATGTTAGTTACCAAATCTTTCATGTCAATAGTTAAATCTTTCATGTAAGTTGACAAATCTTTCGTGTCAGTGACCAAATCTTTTGTGTCAGTGTCCAAATCTTTCGTGTCAGTTTCCAAATCTTTGATGTTAGTAATCAAATCTTTCATGTAAGTGTACAATTCTTCCATGTCAGTCATCATTTCCCCGATGTAAATGTCCAAAACTGTTATGTCAGTCACCGAATCTTGAATGTCAATTATAAAATCTTGTGTGTAAGTGAAGTTTTTGTCAGTGTCATCCACCAATTCTTCCATGTCAATTTCCTTTTCTTAAATGCTAATTTCTGTTTCTTCGTAGTTGGTTCTAATAATTTTATTAAGTTTCATTTAATATTGTGTAAAATTTAATTTAGCCTATAAAAGATTTTTAATAGTCTTTTCCAATCTTATAAATTTCCTGAACTCTGATGTTAATTCTCCTGATCAGATTTCTTTCCGGAAATTGTCTAATTCATTTTGCAAAATTCATTTTGGCAAAATTGATTGCAGTTTAAGAAAAATTCAGATAAAAAGTAAACATTTTTTTGGCAGTTTGTGAAAGTTTAAATGATGAGATATTAGAATTGAAGTTGTTGAAATTTGCTCGTCCGGTTTTTCAGTGTTACTTAAAACCAGGATTTACAGAATTAAAGGATAATAGGAAGGTTTGAATTTAGGGTAGTAGAATCAAATGAAAGATATATAATTTTAAAATCCTTTCAATGTGTGTACCGTCGGTTAAGTCAGTTGCATGCAGCACACCTGAAGCTCTTGCGTGGGATGCTTCATTTCAGAATGCAAATGATCCGTCGGGCAGGGCAGTGAAGATGGTGCATAAGGAAGCGTACAAGTAAATTTGGGATTTGGAATTTATTTTGGATTTACGATTTTGGATTATATCATTAAAGATTAACAATTAACTAACATCGACTAACGATTAACGAATAACGATTAACGAATAACGATTAACAATTTAACGACTAACAATTAACGAATAACGATTAACGAATAACGAATAACGATTATTATCTCAGATTAAACGACAACCCCGCAGTATATTCAAAACTTGTCAGCATTGCTTCAGGCTCATAAAAATTGTCGTTATAATTTGCACTGATGTCTAAATTCATTTGCTTGAAAAGTTTAAATGCTATACCGAAACCGGGACGCCAGATATATTTAACCAGTGTTTTCGCATCAGCATCTCCGTTGAGTTCTTTTTCCTGAAATACCAGATTGATTCCGTTCATGAATGAAAAATAAGGCTGTACTATGTTATTAAGTATATAATACCTTCCCCCTATCTGAATCGGTAAAGTAGTAAACGGTGTTGTACCAACCGAGTCGCCGCCTGATTCATCGCGTAATTTGTAATCATTATATCCTGCTTTTAATATCAGATGAAATTTATTTGCAAACTGCTTACCGAAGCCGCCGTAAACGCCCCATGCTTTATTATATGAATCACTGAACGAGCTGAGGTTTCTGAAATATGTACCCTCAACGAGTATCATGTCAGAGAGCTCTTCTTTCCAGTTGTAAGATTTTTTTCCTTCTGAAATATTTTTTTTCTGAATATAACTTTGTCCGATCGCAGTCTCGTTTCTGTTTTCAATTATGGTTTTAAAGAATACTCTGGCAATAGGTGTGGTAAATTCCACATCCGGATCATAAGTATAATTACTGTTTCTCCAGTAAACACCGCCGGACAAACCAATTACAAAATAATCTTTCATCGGATACTGAGCCACTACATTAGCAAAATGCAGATGATGCTTTGAGTACGGAGGTTCACTCTGTGTAAATATCCATCCGCTTGAATATCTTAACTCAACAATGTTCCATCTTCCTATTCTCCATGCTCCTTCCAGACCTACTCCAACACCCGGTCCGAAGTCATAATTGCGTCCTTCAGTTAGCGAGGTGTCAATGTAATCATCAGGTGTTGCTCCCATTGGAATTAAAGCAAGATTAAAATTGGTTGTGATTGCGCTGTTAGGTCCTAAAGCAAAATTCACGATGTAATTTGAATTCAGAGAAGCAGCACCGAACAGAAATCCGGGATTATTAATGTAAGAGTAGTTCAAAGTCTGTATGAAATACTGTGTAGTGGATTTTCCCTTGCTCAGTCTGAATCCGAACAGATTTCCATTTCCGGTCAGCTGCGTAAGATTCGGACCGCTTGTACCCAATTGCATGTTCAGTGAAAATTCTGAGAATGGTCTATTAAGCTGCTGAAGCTTATTGCCGTAGATTATATCCATTTCAAACAAACCTTCCTGCACACCGTCTTTTGCAAAGTTGACTCCGTTGTTTTCATCAAGTCTTCTTGAACCCGCACCAAGAGTAATCTTCAGATTTTTTGGCATTCTCCATTCGGGATTTGGAAAGTTTCTGTGTGTTTCACCTGTAACCAATCTGTTAAATGCTCTTACCGGATTTATAATTGCTCCGGCAATTTCAAGCCAGGTACGTGTAGAACCGGTGGCTCTGTTATCTGTAACTAATGTAGAAAGCCTGTATGTAATTTCGCCAAGGTTAATTCCGTTAAGACTGGTCAGGACCCAGTCATTGAATGCGGGTTCCCAGGTTTCCATGAATTGTTCCCAGAATGCGCTTCCCGACATTGCAAAAGCAGTTGATTCCCAGAAGTTGTAGCCGTTGGTTCTGCCGGCGTTATAGAATAAATTTCCGTGATACGGGTGAGCAAAAAAATTGGTAAGAAAATTATCACCGTCATAGATCCATCCGTTTTCCAAATTATGCCACATTGATTCAAAGGAAATCTTTGTCCAGTTCTTTTCAGTCGAGCCGCTCCAGTCTTTGAGATAAGCCGAGAATGAGAAAGGGAGAAATTCAAGAAGCGCCATTTCACCGAATGCAACCCAGAACCTTCTTTTGGATTCCCATGGCTTATAATCGCCGTTTAAAATCATTTTGGGAAAAAGATCTCTGAATCCCGATGATGAAATTAATTCTGATGATGAACTCTGTAATCGTGAAATTGTATTTAATCCAGATAAGTTACTACGTGAACCTGATGAAGTTTTTAAATCAGATAGGGAACTAATTTTATTCATTTGAAAATTTTTCTTTATGTCAAGATCAAATTTTTTTTCAGGCGGACTGTTAGAAAATAAACTGCCGATTTTGTCTTTACGGTCATTTAGTTTTAATTTGGGAAGATCTAATGCAAAGCTGTCCAGGGAAAAAAGGAGTATGCTGCAAAAAAGTAACAGAACAGATATAATTTTTTTCATTGAGGTAGTAATTAATTTCAAATTTTAGTTTGTACAAAATTAAAGAGGTATTCTTATACTTTCAATTTAGAATTTGTGAAACAGAGTTTCACGAGCAATTGCGTTCCCAAACAGGAGTTTGGGAACGAGCATGATTGAACTGAAGTTTGGGAACGAGCTGTGGAATGAGCTGTATGAAACAGAGTTTCTTTATTAACTGCGGTAAGAGCAGCATGAAACAGAGTTTCATGAACAATTGCGTTCCCAAACAGGGAGTTTGGGAACGAGCATGTTAGAGTTGGAGTTTGGAACAGGCAGGCGTACCGTAAGACTCTGAAATTATAAAAAAAAACTTATTGCATAACTATTCACCATAATCGCTTGTTCCCAAACTCCTGTTTGGGAACGAGATTGAAAGCTAAACTCTGTTTAGCA
>CAYNTN010000139.1:0-7237 GCA_964399995.1 uncultured Ignavibacteriaceae bacterium | reverse complement strand
ATGATATATACACGAGCACTGCTCGTTCCCAAACTCCTGTTTGGGAACGCAATTGAAATCTAAACTCTGTTTAGCAATGATATATACACGAGCACTGCTCGTTCCCAAACTCCTGTTTGGGAACGCAATTGCAAGCTAAACTCCGTTTAGCTATCCCACAAATGTCCTATCAATTTCTATTGGTCCCTTCCTTTCTGATACGTAATCCATTGCAGAGCTATACTTCCAGTGTTCAGGAAGCTCAACTAAACCTCTTCTCACGGGGTTGGAATGAATATATTCAATCTTTTGATATAAAACTTCTTCAGTGTATATAATTTGCGGGTGAAAACCTTCCTGCCAAATCTGATGAGTGCTGTTTATCTTATATCTCTTCCGGAAATATTCAAACTGATTTAAGAGCCATCTCTTATTTTCCTTTTCCAGTATTTTTATAATCTTCCCTGCGGAAAACATTTTTACAGATGACATTATTCTTGTAATATTGTCACCGGAGATTATCATATGAAAATGATCATCCAAAAATACATACGAATATACTTTTAAATTTTTCTTCAGCTGACAAAAAATAACAGGTTCAATTATAAGATTAAAATATTTTGATGAAGTAAAAACAGGAATCCACTCAATGATTGTAGAAGTAACAAAATAAATCTGCGATTCCTCCAATATTCTGTATCTGCTTCTCATAGTATCTTAAATTTAATCTATTTAGAATGCTCTTGATAAATTGCATCAAGGGTTAATGAAAAAAACTCTACAATGTTACACTTATCCGGTTAAAATGTCAACGGTTGAATTATTTAATTTGTGAAAATGAAATTTCACGAGGAGTAGTTTTGAAACAGTTTAAAGAACAATTGAGCTGCGGTATGAACTTGCATGAAACAGAGTTTCATGAACAATTGCGTTCCCAAACTGGAGTTTGGGAACGAGCATGTCTGGAGCTGGAGTTTGGGAACGATATGGGAATGAGCTGTGTGAAACAGAGTTTCTTTATCAGCTGTCTATGAGCTGCATGAAACAGAGTTTCATGAACAATTGCGTTCCCAAACTGGAGTTTGGGAACGAGCATGTCTGAAGCTGGAGTTTGGGAACGAGCATGGATGGAGCTGGAGTATGGGAACGAGATGGGAATGAGCTGTGTGAAACAGAGTTTCTTTATCAGCTGACTGTAAGCTGTATGAAACAGAGTTTCATTAACAATGTCGTTTCTTAAACAGGACATTTTGTTAAAAAACTAGAAAAAGATTTTGCCTCGAAGAGTCGTAGGCACAAAAGCAAACAAAAAATCATAATTTTTTCTTTGAGTCATCGAGACTTTGAATTAAAATGGTGTTTTCACAAAGCCACTCCTGTTTGAACACGGAATTAGCTTGCTTCTCAACTTTTGAATTTAGTTTGCTGTAAATAAACTTTATATTGCATACAATAATTCAAATCAAACAATAATTCTCAAACAAATTTATGATCAAATTAGAAAATCCTGATAGGTTTGTTAACAGGCATATCGGACCGGATGAAAAAGAAGTTAATGAAATGCTGAAGGTTGTTAATGCTTCATCTTTGGATGAACTGATAAACGAAACCATACCGCAGCAGATTCGACTCAAGAATGAGCTGACTTTAGATGAACCGGTGAGCGAGTATGAGTTTCTAAAGAACTTAAGAAAGACTGCTTCAAGGAATAAAGTTTATAAGTCATATATTGGAATGGGTTATTATCCGACAATTACCCCGCCGGTAATTCTGAGAAACATACTCGAGAATCCGGGCTGGTACACTCAGTACACTCCTTATCAGGCTGAGATATCACAGGGAAGGCTGGAAGCGCTGCTGAATTTTCAGACGATGATAATGGATCTGACTTCAATGGATATTGCTAATGCATCTCTGCTGGACGAAGGAACTGCAGCAGCGGAAGCAATGATCATGTTTTTCCATACAAAAGTTTCCGATAAGAAAAATGCAGATACGATATTTGTTTCAGAAGAATGCTATCCTCAGACAATTGATGTAATAAAAACACGGGCAACTCCGCTCGGAATAAAAGTGATTGTCGGGGACCATAATAATTTTGAGCTGACTGATGAAATATTTGCAGTACTCGTTCAGTATCCTTCCGGAAGTGGTGAGATATATGATTACAAAACTTTTTTTGATGAATGCAAAGGGAAGGGGATCAATACAATAGTTGCAGCTGATATTTTAAGTCTTACTTTGCTAAAGCCGCCGGGTGAATTCGGTGCTGATGCGGTTGTTGGTTCAACTCAGAGATTGGGTGTTCCCATGGGATACGGCGGACCTCACGCTGCTTACTTCGCTACGCGAGAACAGTACAAGCGATCTTTACCGGGAAGGATAATCGGTATTTCAGTTGACGTTCACGGAAATCCGGCTTACAGGATGGCTCTTCAGACACGCGAGCAGCACATTAAACGTGAAAAAGCTACAAGCAATATTTGTACTGCACAGGTTTTACTTGCAGTAATGGCAGGGATGTATGCGGTTTATCACGGACCCAAAGTTATAAAAGCTATTGCCGAAAAGATCAGAAGCCTTACTGTTGTTCTGGACAATGCTTTAAAAGAACTCGGGTATAATCAGGTTACAAAAAATTATTTTGACACACTTGAAATCAAAACTGATGCCGGAACGATTTCAAAAATTAAAAAGCTTGCTGAAGAGAAGAAAGTTAATTTCAGATATTTTGATAATTCAATCGGAATTTCTCTGAGCGAGATTACAGAACCGGAAGACGTTGTTGAAATCGCAGATATATTTTCTAAAGCCTCAGGTAAAGGAAAGCTTTCGGATCAGTCAGATTCTATTGACATCTCATATCCAAAAGAGTTTGCAAGAGAGAGTACTTACCTCACACATCCGGTTTTCAATACACATCACTCGGAAACTGAGATGCTTCGTTATCTCAAGGGGCTGGAGAATAAAGATCTTTCACTTACGACTTCAATGATTCCTCTCGGCTCATGCACGATGAAACTCAACGCAACTTCAGAAATGGCAGGTGTTACCTGGAGCGAGTTTGCTGACATTCATCCTTTTGCTCCTCTGAATCAGGCAGAAGGATATAAGCAGATCATCGATGAACTTTCAAAAGACTTATGTGAAATTACGGGACTTCCGGGAATTTCTCTGCAGCCGAATTCAGGAGCGCAGGGTGAATATACAGGTCTGATGGTGATCCGTGAATTTCACAAGAGCAGGGGAGAGTCTCATCGAAACATATGTCTGATTCCGTCATCAGCTCACGGTACGAATCCGGCAAGTGCAGTCATGGCAGGAATGAAGGTAGTGGTTGTAAATAGTGATGCAAACGGGAATATAGAAATAGAGGATTTAAAAAAGAAAGCCGAGCAGCATAAAGATAATTTATCGGCATTGATGGTTACATATCCGTCAACACACGGTATATATGAGGAATCGATACAGGACATTTGCAGGATCATTCATGAAAACGGCGGACAGGTTTATATGGACGGCGCCAATATGAATGCTCAGGTGGGTTTGACAAGTCCGGCAATGATAGGTGCTGATGTATGTCATTTGAATCTTCATAAGACATTCTGCATTCCGCACGGCGGAGGCGGTCCGGGAATGGGACCAATCTGTACCGCAGAGCATCTGACTCCTTTTCTTCCATCACATCCTGTTATTAACATCGGTGGTGATAAATCAATCACAGCCGTATCTGCCGCACCGTGGGGAAGTCCGAGCATACTTATCATTTCCTATGCATATATAAAAATGATGGGAGCCGAAGGTTTGAGGAAAGCCAGTGAAATTGCAATACTAAATGCAAATTACATTAAGGAAAAACTCAGGGACTCGTTCAGTACGCTTTATACAGGAAAGAACGGGAGAGTTGCTCATGAAATGATTTTTGACATGCGTCATTTCCGTCAGACTGCTGATGTAACAGTGGAAGATATTGCCAAGAGATTAATGGATTATAACTTCCATGCACCAACAGTTTCCTTTCCGGTACCGGGAACAATGATGGTTGAACCAACCGAGAGTGAAGCAAAAGCTGAGCTCGACAGATTCTGTGACGCGCTTACTTCAATCAGAGAAGAGATTAACGAAATTGAAACCGGACAGGCTGATGCATCCGACAATGTATTAAAGAATTCGCCTCACACATCGAGGACAATCGCATCCGACAGCTGGAATCATCCCTATTCAAGAGATAAAGCTGCTTTCCCGATGAAAGATCTTCAAATCAGTAAATTCTGGGCGAGTGTCGGAAGAATTGACTCGGCTTATGGTGACAGGAATTTGGTCTGCAGCTGTAATCCGGTGAGTGATTATGCGGAGGTTTAGTAATGAGTAATGAGTATTGGTAATCTGCAATTCAATTCTTTCAATTATGTACTAATAACTTTGCTTAAATTAAAATGAAACTTGGGACAATGCTTAACTCAGTATTTTCAATACCTATATTAGTTTTCATCTTAAGCAATTCCTCTGAGTCAAGAAGCGTAAAGAATCTGACAGAATCGCCATTTACTGGAAACCATTCAACTAGCAACTATTTATATAGTTTAAAAAATGAGATTTTAGATTCTCTCCCTGCCGCGACAAGCATTATTATCGAAGGGCTCGTTCATAAAATGAAAGACGTCAGTATACTTATTGGTACGCTTGCAAGCGAATCAGAAATATCGGCTGTTCTTGTGAGTGGTCAATACGTTCAAGTAACAGACCCGCGTGACATAAAGAATAACACTATTTATCAGAGCAGGTTATACAGGGTCTTTAAATTTATTGAGCCGGCTACTGTGATTCAGGGAATTAAAGGAAAGACTGTTCGTCTCACACTCATCAAGGATGGTCGCAATTATCTTGTTACTAGCATGGAAATCATATGAGCAAAATCTTTTATTCTACCACTGAAAGAATTTCCCTTTCGGAGGATTCTACAAGAGGAACAAATTTCTGATACCATGCTTCCCATTCTTTATTTGAAAAAGCTGATTTGAGATTGTCTTCCAGTTCAGCCAAATTTTTTACATTCGCTTCAAAAATGAGACGATATGACCTTCCTGTGAGATCAGTAAGAATTCTTGCAGGTATATCTGAAAACTTCCTGATTATTTCTATGCTTTCCTTCATTGCAGCTTTTGCTTCCTTTGCTTTTCCGAATTTAAGGTAAAATATATCTCTTACGACTAACATGATTTTATTACTCCTTCCCGGTATTTTACCGGCTTAATAATAAAAGAAACTCCTTTTTTCAATTTTGCAAATTAAGGCTTTTCTGACTTTGCAGAATAGGGCAGAATGATACTAAAAGGTAGCGATGATCATTATTTGATCATTATTTAATAAGAATCATTCTCCGGACAGTTTCAAAATTACCGGCTGATATTCTATAAAAATAAATACCGCTTGGCAAATTATTACCGTTAAATTCTATTTCATAATTTCCGGCGTTTTGTGTCTCATTAACAAGGGTTGCTGCTTCTCTACCCTGAGCATCAAATACTTTCAACTCCGTAAAACGATTTTCGCTTAATGAATAACGAATAACGGTTTTGGGATTAAATGGATTTGGATAATTCTGAGATAATGAGAATTCATCCGGTTTAGCGGTAACCGGATTCTGAATCGTTATAGGGATATTATCCGTTAGATTGCGCTTATAATATATTTCATTATTCCCGTCACGATTATCATACCAAAGCGCATGAACTGCAGACTCCGACAGAGCAACAAACGCATAGAAAGAAAAACCGGGACTATTAGTCAGGCGTGTATCTGTTTCCCATGTAGCTCCTTCATCGATTGAACGTTTGTAATAAATTTCATAATTACCGTCACGCACATCTTCCCATACCATATGAACAGCTGTATCGGATGCTGCAACCGTAAATACTAATGAATCAGCAGTGTTATGTGTCAGTCTTCTTTCAGATCCCCAGGAAATTCCATTATCCAAGGAATTCAAATAAAAAATATCATATTCACCGTCACGACTGTCTCTGAAAAGTACATGGAGAACAGAAGATGAAACTGAAACAACAGGATTGTAAGAAATACCAATGTTATTTGTAAGACGGGATTCATTTCCCCAGTTATTACCGCCATCTAATGAACGTTTGTAATATATTTCACAATTACCGTGTTGATCGTCCTGCCATACAATGTGAACTAATGAACCGGATAATGCTATTGATGGATTGTAAGAATCTCCAAAATTGTTTGTAAGCCGTGTATCAGTTTGCCATGTTACTCCCAGATTAGTTGACCGTTTATAATAAATTTCATAATTCCCGTCACGACTATCTCTCCATACAACGTGAATGTTTGATCCATTTGATGTAACTGCCGGATTGCGGGAACTTCCGGAAAAGTTAGTTAACCGGATATCTGGACTCCAGCTAATCCCTGCATCAGGTGAACTTTTGTAAAATATTTCAGTATTCCCGTAACGATCGTCCTGAAAAACTACGTGTACAACTGGACCTTCGGCTGAAATAGAAGGGAGAAGCGAGGTAGCGTTATTAAAAGTAAGCCGCGTAGCATCTCTCCATGTAATTCCTTCGTCGGTTGACCGGTTATAATATATTTCATAATTCCCGTCACGGTTTTCAGCCCAAACGATATGAACATAACTCCCGCTTGTTGCGATGCATCGGGCATTATTGTCGGATGTAACAGAATTGCCGGGATCATTTGTGAGACGTATATCAGGCTGCCATTGGGCTTGTGAAGTGTTTAGTGAGACAATTGTTATAAAACAAATAAGCGTTAATACTTTATTAGTTAACATGATAATCTCCTTTAATTTTCGACAGTAATCTACTTAACATAAAATTAACAAGCTATGTAGAATGCTTTGCGGAAACGGCTCGCAATCACATCCGTCCAAAATGTTGCTTAACCACAAAGCACACTAAGAATGCACAAAGGTCACAAAGAAATAAAAAAATGAATCTTGCTCATTGCCGTCCAAAACAATTTTTATGATAAGAATAATCGTTAAAATATTTCTTAATTCTGCATTCCACATTAACTTTTAGAGAACATCCCTGTTGTCATATTTTATTTCTATGTGAATATTATTTCAACCACAAAGACCACAAAGTAGGCACAAAGATCACAAAATTTAATTTTTTTTAAAATTTTTTTAACTTTGTGCACTTTGAGTATTCTTTGTGTTCTCGTATGTTGCAAAAAAAGTTTTTTGAAAATGTTATTTAAAAGAGGTAAACTG
>CAYNTN010000138.1:0-12657 GCA_964399995.1 uncultured Ignavibacteriaceae bacterium | reverse complement strand
TTGTATTGCTTTCCCTTCATTAATAGATTATTTTTGCGTTACGCATTTTTTAACCACTAAATTCTTACATGCCTTTAATTAGTAAAGTCCGCGCAAGAGAAATATTAGATTCAAGAGGTAATCCAACAATAGAAGTAGATATAGTATTAGAAGACGGAACGCTCGGCAGAGCTGCAGTTCCATCTGGTGCATCTACCGGTGAAAGGGAAGCAGTCGAGCTACGTGACGGAGATAAAAAACGTTATCTCGGTAAAGGTGTCAGCAAAGCTGTTGATAATGTGAATAGTGTCATAGCAAAGAAAATAAACGGGATGGAAAGTTTCGATCAGATCACGATTGATGAAACTATCATTAAACTAGACAGTTCTAAAAATAAATCAAAACTCGGTGCGAATGCATTGCTCGGAGTGTCGCTTGCAGTTGCACATGCTTCGGCAAATTATCTGAAACAACCGTTATATAAATATATAGGCGGTGTGAATGCAAAAACATTACCGGTTCCGATGATGAATATTATTAACGGAGGGAGACATGCTGATAATACAGTTGACTTTCAGGAGTTTATGATAATTCCTGCAGGTGCCGGGAGTTTTAAGGAAGCATTGCGTTGCGGGGCTGAAGTTTTTCATGCATTAAAAAACGTACTGCACAAAAAAAATTACAACACAAACGTCGGAGATGAAGGAGGATTTGCACCGAATTTAAAATCAAATGAAGAGGCTATTGAAGTTATAATAGATGCTGTAAATAATTCAGGATATAAGATCGGCAAAGATGTTTACATCGGTCTGGATGTTGCGTCGAGTGAAATGTGGAAAGATGGTAAATATGAATTTTATAAATCACATATACCCGTAAAAACTTCCGAACAAATGGTAAAGATGTATGAGAAGCTTGTGAAGGATTACCCCATCATAAGTATTGAAGACGGAATGGCTGAGAATGACTGGGACGGATGGAAATTACTGACTGATGCTCTCGGAAAGAAAGTTCAGATTGTCGGTGATGATTTGTTTGTTACAAATACCGAAATTTTCCAGAAAGGAATTGACAGAAAAATTGCAAATTCAATTTTAATTAAAGTAAATCAGATAGGAACCCTCACAGAAACACTTAACGCAATTGAGCTTGCCAAGACACATAGTTATACAAGCGTAATCAGTCACAGAAGCGGAGAGACCGAGGATACCACCATAGCCGATATTGCAGTCGCAACAAACGCAGGTCAGATTAAAACAGGTTCACTTTCAAGGACTGACAGAGTAGCAAAATATAATCAGCTGCTGAGAATAGAAGAAGAACTCGGACCGGCGGCTGTATATCCGGGTGTGAAGGCATTTTACAATATTAATTCGTAACTCATAAATGTTGAGCTGCGCACAATAAAATTTTACATTATTAATAAATCTAAATACAATAAATGAAACTCTCCCAATTCAAGTATCCCATTCCCAAAAACCTTATCGCTAAAGTTCCTAAATCGCCGCGTGATTCATGTAAACTTATGATTGTAAACCGTACAACCGGAGAACTGGAGACAAAGAAATTCAAGGATATAATCAACTATATGGAGGAGGGAGATGTGCTCGTCCTGAATGATTCAAAAGTTTTTAATGCAAGATTATATGGTACCAAAGAAAAAACAAAGGCAAAGATTGAAGTTTTTCTTTTGAGGCAATTGTCGGCAGAAGAAAATATCTGGGACGTTGTTGTTGATCCTGCAAGAAAAGTAAGAATCGGAAACAGAATATTTTTCACGAAAAATCTTTATTGCGAAGTAATTGATAACACAACATCCAGAGGGAGAATAGTCCGTTTCAATTATCAAGGTGATTTTTCAAAATATATAGAGAAGCTCGGCAAGACACCGTTGCCGCCGTACATAAAAAGAGAATCAACCGAAAAGGACAAGGAAGATTATCAGACAGTTTATGCAAAAGATGAACACGTAGGCTCCGTAGCCGCTCCGACCGCGGGACTCCACATTACAAAAGATCTGCTCAAGAAAATAGAAGCTAAGGGAATTAAGGTCGCTTACATAACTCTTCACATCGGACTCGGCACATTCCGTCTTGTAGAGGTAGAGGATCTTTCAAAACACAGAATGGATTCGGAATATTATGAGATGTCAAAAGAATCAGCCGACATAATCAATGCTTCCATCAATAAAAGAAAAAAAGTCATTGCAGTAGGAACGTCAGTAGCCAGAGTTGTTGAGACGAATGTAATTACTACTAGGCAGGTAAGATGGGGAAAGGGCTGGACAGATAAATTCATTCATCCGCCTCAGTCATTAAGAATAGTAGACAAGCTGATTACGAATTTTCATATGCCGCAAAGCACACTGCTTATGCTTGCATGCGCGATGGCTGAAAGAGATCTTATAATGAAGGCATATAAGAAAGCGGTAAAAGAAAAGTACAGATTTTACAGTTACGGAGATGCAATGATGATCGTATAGTGTGGGGTTCAGACGCTTTGAGATTTTTTAATCCGGATTAATCATAGTCCGGATTTTTTTTTATGCTTCGGAATTTTTATTTCAGCAAACCTACGGATCAGGTACATTTTAATTTGCGAATTGAGATCGATATTTTTAGTTTAAAGTTAAAAGTTAAATTTAACCCAATTAATTATGAAAAATTTAATTTACTCAATTTTGTGTATTTCAATCATTGCATCACCGGATTTTTCAATGTCACAAAATTACTGGACAAAACTCAGCGGTCCTTACGGAGGAGGTGTAACCGAGCTTAAAAAACATCCCGGCGGAGATCTATGCATAATTCGCAGCGAGGGTTTGTATATGTCCTCAAACTCAGGCGACAGCTGGAATGAGATCCCGGAGGGAATGGTAAATGCTAATCTTTCCATGGATATCAGCCCGTCCGGAGTCATTTATGTCGGGAAAAGCACCGGAGGAATCTGGTGGACTGCGAACACCGGGCAGAGCTGGAGCTTTAATCCGATCAATGTTGCTCCGCATAGCGGTTCATGGGCTTCCGTTGTCATTACAAAAATAAATTCACTTGGACATATTTTTGTAAACAGTTATTCATCATTGAACGGAGGTCCGACATTTAATCAGTTCGGGAATGTGAATGCTGTCGGTGTCTCGTCTGATTATGCATTCAACAGCTCAAACCATGTTTACTCTGCATCTAATACCGGTATCAATTATTCCGTTAACAGCGGCGGCTCGTGGACCAACATTAACGGAAACCTTCCCGCCAACAGCAATGCGACGTCGCTTTTCTTTGATGACAA
This sequence comes from uncultured Ignavibacteriaceae bacterium, assembly GCA_964399995.1. Classification (GTDB taxonomy): domain Bacteria; phylum Bacteroidota; class Ignavibacteria; order Tepidaquicellales; family Tepidaquicellaceae; genus JAGPCH01. Next base: position 9,390 of record CAYNTN010000138.1, on the reverse strand, counting down.
TGTTTTAGTTGCCGGGATCAACGGAAGCGGTGTCTATAAAACTTCAAACAACGGGACCGAGTGGACTGCTATAAACAACGGAATTACCGATCTGAGTATTTACAGATTGCATAAAGATTTGGAGGGTAACTATTATGCCGGGACTTTCAACGGCAAAGTTTTTAAATCAACAAACGGCGGAGCTGACTGGATAATGATAATCAACAGCGGTCCGGAAAACCGTGTGAATGCTATACTGGTCGACGGAAATTCCGTGTATCTCGCGTTATCATCTCTCGGTATTGTAAAGTCAACTGATAACGGCGCTACATGGAATGAAAAGAATTTCAATTTGAACTTACCCGGAATAAACTCACTTGCATTCTCAGATAACAATGAAATTTTCGCTGCGTCATATTCCGGATTTATATATTCACCGGACAATGGAGTTAACTGGGAAAGAAGAAATGGTTCACTGCCGTCACCAATTATTTATTCCGTTTTAAGAAACGACAACGGAAATGTCATTGCCGGAGTATATAATCACGGTTTGTACAGAACATCCGACAACGGAATGTCATGGCAGCAGTCAAACACAGGCATTGACGCAGGCGCGAGTTTCAGATTCATAAAAAAATCTCCGGCAGGTTATGTCTTCGCTGTCAGCAATCCGGGATTCTCCGCAGACACATTGAAAATGTACAGGTCTTCGGACAACGGAATGTCGTGGGTTAAAGTCTATCAACCGGATTTCATGGGATTGACCGAATTTACAATTGATGATTCGGGAGTGTTATATCTCGCGGGCACAGGCATGGCATTTCAGACTACAATTATTAAAAGCACTGACAACGGAAATACCTGGAGTGCGACTGACCTGACTGACTTTTTCATATTGGATAATCTTACTTCACACGGAAGCAGCCTTTATATGACTTTTTCGGGAAATGTTTATACATCCGTTGACATGGGCTTGAACTGGAATCAGCTGAGCAACGGCGGATGGGGAACAACCGGACTGGCTGCGCTTGAAATCAACAGTATGGGAAAGATATTTCTTGCAGCGGCAACGGGAGTTTTTGTAAGTGACGACAACGGAAACTCATGGACGCAGGAGAGTTCAGGTTTGCCGCAAAATATTTCTTTTAATAATCTGATTTTAGACAATGATGAATTTTTATACGGGCTGACTTTTTACGACGGGATCTTCAGAAGTACACGCTCGACACTGACTTCAATCGCAGGAATCAATATTAATTCACCTTCGGGATTTAAGCTTGAGCAGAATTATCCGAATCCATTCAATCCGGAAACCGTTATTAGTTATTCGTTATTCGAAACTGGTTTCGTTACTTTGAAAGTGTATGATATACTTGGTAATGAAGTTGCAACTCTTGTTAATCAAAAACAGAACCCGGGAACTTATAACTATCAACTATCAACTGTCAACTATCAACTATCAAGCGGTTTATATTTTTACAAACTTGAGTCCGGAAATTTTACGGAAACAAGAAGTATGGTTTTGATAAAATGAAAGAATCCGTCCTTTGAAAAATGGGAAGCAGAGTACCTGAGATATACTCCGAACACACATCTGAGAATATCCGGGGGATGTAAACAATTTCCAGACATTCTTCATAATTTATCTTCGAAGCTCATACAAACCCTAAACATTCTTCATAATTTATCTTGGTAGCTCAGTGAATCCCTAAACATTCTTTAGGGTTTCCCCGGGAAGTTCAGCTAATCCCTAAACATTCTTTAGGGTTTCCCCGGGAAGTTCAGCTAATCCCTAAACATTCTTTAGGGTTAATCCGGGAAGCTCAGGAAATCCCTAAACATTCTTTATGGTTTATCCGGGAAGCTCAGGAAATCCCTAAACATTCTTTAGGGTTTATCCGGGAAGCACAGGGAATCCCTAAACATTCTTTGGGGTTTATCCGGGAAGCTCAGGAAATCCATAAACATTCTTTAGGGTTTATTCGTGGATCTAATACAAACCTTTAACATTCCTTGTGAAATCCCCGTGAAGAACAGCAGTAAGGAAATTTATTTTAAAAATAGAATTATCCGGATTGGTGAATTGGCTCTATGTGTCAGTGGTCAATTTAATAACATAAATGATAAGATCATCAGCGTTGGCGGCATGATTATCATGGTTGAATGCCGGATTATCAAAGTTGCCGGCGGTATTTACAAGGTTGATGGAGGAGCTATCAAGGTTGATGGAAGAGCTATCAAGGTAAATGGAAGAGCTATCAAAGTTGATGGAAGAACTATAAAGCTTGATGGCTGAGTTTACAACGTTGTTGACCGGACTATTAATGTTGTTAATTGAATTATCAAGATTGACAGCGGGATTATTTATGTTCATCGTTGAATAGAAAAACTGTCCGGGGAGAATAAGAATCCTCAAAAACCTCACAAAAACGAATAAAAGAAATGGTTGTTTTTATGAAGCGGATATCAGCACCATTGATATTTTATGATAAAAATCATGTCCTAACATGATCTAAGTCCTGCTTTGTAATAATAGCATTTAGTATAATAATGTGCTCGGAAATTATCAGGAGTTTCAATTTAGGATAAAAATTGATTTTGAAAATCAACTTCCTTAAATTGAAATAAAAACTCTTACGGTTATGGAAAATCAGAAATTAAATAAGCTTTCTACTTCTCTTTTCTACATCAGCATACTCACTTTCATCGTCGCATTCAACTTTGCTCATAACCCTCCTAATGGATGGTATCAGCAGTTTTTACCGAATATAGGTGGAAGAACGATCTCCGACATTTTCTTTCTTGATAGTTTGACAGGATGGGCTGTTACACCTTATAGGCAGCAACAAAATGATACTGCATTTGTATTAAAGACTACCAACGGTGGTGATAACTGGTCAATCGAATATTCAAGAACGGAAAAATACGTTGGATTTGAAAAAATATATTTCTTAAATGCTAATACTGGTTTTACCTGTGGAACTAACGATTTATTATTCAGTGGCTACACTGGTTTGAGTAAATCAACAGATGGTGGATCAAATTGGATTTCATTAAATGTCCCTGACCCATTTGCACAGTTTAATGATATGGCTGTATTGAATGAAGATACAATATGGCTGGTAAGTACTAGCTCCGGTGGAGGTGTCTTTCGCACAATAAATGGAGGAGTAAACTGGATTCGTCAATCAAGTCCCGGAGATTTTCCCGATAAAATCTATATGTGTAATTCAAGAATAGGATTTATAGGATTTAACGCCGGAACTCCTACAACTAAAAAAACTACCGACGGAGGATTCAATTGGTTTACAGTTATAAATGAAGGTTTTTCTGATTTATACTTTGCTGACAGCTTGATTGGCTGGAGGTCAAACGGATACATTAAGAAAACAACTGATGGAGGATTAAATTGGATAACACTAACATTACCAAGCGGCGGGAATATTGCTATTTCCGAGATTATTAGATTTTCAAATGTAAATTCAGATACACTATGGGGCGTTGGGGCAGTATCAAATTTAATTAGAGGATTAATATATATAAGTACAGATGGAGGGACAACATGGGGATATCAATTGCCTGATACATCGATAATTATTCCGAGGTATTCATTTGTTCAGTTTGTTAATAGATTAACCGGGTGGGCATATGGCATAAACAGTGGGGTTCATTCTATAACCGGTGGTGATACAACAATTACTATTATTCAGCAAAATGGATCCGAAATTCCAACAGATTTCAAATTATATCAAAACTATCCAAACCCATTTAATCCAAATACAATTATCAATTACGAATTAATAATTACGAATTATATTGAATTAAAGGTATTTGATATTAATGGAAAAGAAATAAAAAATTTAGTGAATAAAAGGCAAAATGCAGGAAGTTATAAAGTAGAATTTGATGGAAGCAGTTTAACAAGCGGGGTTTATTTTTATAGTTTAATTATAGAGGAAAAGAGAGTTGACACTAAGAAGATGGTGCTTGTCAGGTAATGAAAATATAGAATTCAAATTTTAAAATGAAGTAACGTTATTTCAAAAATACTTTATTGATCAAAAAATTAATTACGGAAAGGATAACGAAAATGAAAACGAGACTTGTAATTTCTTTTATTCTTATATTTACTGTATCATTATATCTCTTCAGCGGATTGATAATTAATTCCGGTGAAGAGTCGTCAGGATTCAAAGTTAAACCGCCAGGGATTCCAGATTCAATTCAGTCGGGTAATCAAAATGAAACCTTTCTGGTAGGAGCACTTGATTGCGGTATTGAACAGGGATTTCAAAATTTGGATGATGTAGAATTTAATTTATGGCATGTATATACTGCTGGCAATTCCGGTTGGTTCTGGGCAGGGGTACCGAACGATACCTTATATGCTGATATAAGCACTTACAGAACTGGAGTCCAGGCAAAGCTGGCAGCAATCTCTTCACATAACATGAAATCCATAATACATCGTCCAAAAATAGCTATGCTATGTTACGGACAGAGAAGTGACTACCAATGTGAAAGTGTTGCCTTAAACGATGACCTCTGGTTTTACTCATTTCAGTCTCCGGGTCATGTAGGTATTGACACAAACGATACCTGGCAGGGAGAAACGCAAAGAGTGAGATACTGCCGTCCAAATCAGACAACCGATGGCGGTGCAGGTTGGGTAGTAAGCCGTCTAAAGGCAAACACGGAGCAGGTTCTTTCATTTGCAGATGCTTCCGGAATAAAAGATCCGTCAATTAAAAATTGGATAGTTAAACCCCGAATTCGTATTGATTCAATTGTGGCAGATAATCCCGCAAACTGGGACAAAGAAGTTTGTAAAATAAAAGTAAAAGGACAGGATGGAGATACAATTTTAAAGGATGTCGTTATTACTGTTAGAAATTTTTTAGATGCTAATTTTAATTACAATGGAAGATATCTTGAAGAATATAATTTCTCCGGTGATACTGATTTAGAAATCGACAGTCTGTGGGGAAACTGGGGGGGCAATGGAGCAAGAGGAAATGATAGCATCGATACTGATAATAGTAGAACGGATATACAGGTTTATTGGTATGGAAACTGCGACATGTGGATTGATTATGTGAGGGTAGATAATATGGTGGCTCACAGATTATTAAGTGGAAGTGATCCAGAATTTAATAATTGGCTTCATTGGGAAGCCGAAGATATTGCCTGTTACAGTCAATCATCCGCGATAAAATTTTATATGGAGCTTTTCGCATTTGGCAATATTCCCTGTATGGCGTATGTAAGCAGGAAGCTTGACTCACTTTGTATTAAAGATATAACTTTAACTGCTCTTATGTGTCCATTATATATGTACGGTATTGTTCCATGGGAAGAAAGATTCAGTATGCTGAATTCCGGACATGTCGTGAGAAATTATGTTGATAAAGTCGGATTAACTGATATACTTATTGCTAACTATCCTTTCTATACAAATAAACAAACTTTTCCCTATCAGCAAGAAACATTTGCTAAAATACCAAATACACTTCCTATCGTGAGTGGATTCGGGGTAATGGCAAATGCAATTCCTCCATCCGACTATGATACATGGTTACAGAATAATCTAGATCATTCGCCTTCTTATTTTGAGGAGGGTTCGTCCTCAAGCTTTCCTTGGGATGGAACAGCCAGACAATGGGAAGGAACATTCAGGTGGTCAATGGAAATGGGGGATGCTATCTCAAAAGCAAGAGACATTCCTTTTATATACAATGGACAGTCACACTTATGGTATTATGCGGAAGGAGAATCGCATAAAGAACCAACCAATGAGGAAATGGAAATGATTGCAAATGTATCATTGACATATGGTGTGAGAGGTTTATTATATTTCTTTTATGGATGGTGGCAAGGATATATTAGTAATGGAGATACTTGCCTTTATCCTGATTGTTTTGGAAGAGGATTTGTTGACCCGGGATACCTTCCCAGAGATACAAATGCTTATGGGCAAAATAAGTGGGAGATGGTAAAAACGCAGGTTCAGAGGATGAAAAAATGGGAACCGTATATAATGAGCTTCGATAATGCAAACCGTAAATCATACATTCTGAGACTTGCGAGAGATAATTTAATAGCCGAAACATTTTTTTCCGATGTAATAAGCTACAAGCCTAATCCCTCGAATTATTTGGTTCCTTTATCCTCACCTGAAACTACTCCTCAAAGATATTTACAGACAGCAGTTTTCAATAATCCGGATCAATCACATACGAGATATTTCATGATTGTAAACAGAAGATGTTCTCCGTTAGATACCGGAAACATTGGAGGAGATAACGGGAGTCGATATGTGACAATTAAACTTGACTCCGCTTCATCACAGTTTTTAAGTTTCAATAACTGGAGCATTTATGATCTTGAAAGAGATTCATTGATAAAAACTTTTGATAAAAACTCAATTTCAAGTATTAACCTCGGCTGGTATTTGCCCGGCGAAGGAAAGCTTTATAAAATAGCTCCTGTCATGCAGGAAGGCGGGACGCTGGTCGCAAATGAAGACTGCTCAGGTGAGTTTGACTGCAAAGGTGAGGTGAATAATGGCGAGTTTAATATTATTTTAAAACCCAGTACTACGATACATTTTACAAACTCAGATGCCAGAATAAAAATGTTTGGCGGGAATTTTAAGAGCGGGTATTCTTCAGGTGAGAGCTCGGGTCCGGTTTATCTAAAAAACAAAGACGGAAATTTTTGGAAAGGTTTGGTATTACAGAATTGTGAGAGAGTGGAAATGCTGGAAACACATTTCGAGGACATTTCACCTTACGAATTAGACAGTACTTATGCAGCGGATATTATAAACTGCGGATTCGTTAGTATTCAGGAATGTCATTTCAGTTCAGAGCAGGAAATAAATGCAGGAGGAGTAAGAGCAAATTTTACTACCGATGACGGACTTGATATCGAGGCGTATATAGTTGATAATAACTTTGAAATGGATCAGGGCGATATACCCGCTCTTTCAATCATAACGTCCGGATATCTTACATTTCCTGTGATCATTGAAGGAAACACTTTTGAATCTTTTACCGGCAACAGTTCAAATGCAATTCTTCTTTCAGGTATAGAAGGAGGCGCAATTAAAGAAAACACTATTTCCGGTTATACAAATGGAATCATTCTTATCTGGTCGGCAATGGATATTTATGGCAATGTAATTGACGGAGGGAGTGAAGATTCACATGGAATTTTGTCTTACGCTTCTTCTTATGCAAATCTCGGAGAGGTTGGCATTGCATATACCGGAGGATATAACAGCATATTTTGTGAAGGAGAAAACGCAAAGTGTATTGAAGTTGATTATTCTTTTCTGTATCTGGATAAAGGATACAATACATTTAATCTAAAAAATTATGAACCGGATGACGCATATCATCTTTCGGGAGATATATCCGATGAGGCATATGCAGATCCGCTCGATGCAACATATAATTGCTTTCAAATTTCAGGAACAGATAGTGCTGCTGTTCATAACATGATGTGGAGCAGCAGCGAAGAACCAATTAATTTTAATTTCCAGCCTGATTATTGCGGTGATAATCCTGCCGAAGGGATAATTGCATTTGATTTGGGAAACGGTATGTATGATACGATATTTACGGAATCAGGAGGAAGCGGAGGTTCAATCTCCAATTTTCAATTTTCAATGTTCAATGAACAATCAACAACATCTGATAATTTATTAGATTCGGTTTCTTTAAATTTAAGGAAGAGAGATTATGAGCGTGTATCGGATTTTTGTTATGAATTATTAACAGATCACATTGACAGTTTGAAAGATGTCAGTATAGTTTCAAAATTATATCTTGCGGAATTACGGCTTGACTGTTCCGGCAACAGAATAACTAATCTCAAATCATTCCTTGAAGCACTAATATTAAATAATCCGGAAAAAGTAACTTTTGTAAAGCAGTCATTTTATGTTATACAGAAGTGCAAGGTTTCTTTGGAAATGTATGAATCCGCTATGACAGGTTTTCAGGAAATCATAAATCAGAATCCTTATAATTATGAAGGACTGGTAGCGACCTGGGACTATGCCGCGGCGAGCTTACTTTATAGTCTTCATGGAGGTTCGGGAGGAGCAGTTTCAAATTACGAGTTACGAGTTACGAATGGAGATAACAATAACAATTTTCAATTTCCGATTTACGAACCTACTGATGATCCGAATGATAAATATGATTCTAAGAAATTTACTAAGGAAGACAGGAAAGTAATAAAAGAAAATGTTATAAATTCATTTCAATCTTCGAGAGGTGTAGAAATTGAAAAAGTAAAATCGCTTGAGAATAAAGTCAGGGAAGGAAATGCAAGTAAGACTGAGAGATCGGAATTAAAAGTTAAGAAAACATTGGGTGAAGTAATAAAAGTTAAAAAACCAAGAGACATTACAGAGCATATAAATAATGTTAACGGTAGTATTCAAAAAGTATTCGGTACTACGAAAGATAATCATTCAAAAGAAGTCATTAATATTATTCCAACTGAATACAGTCTTTCACAAAATTACCCGAATCCGTTTAATCCGGTTACAAAAATTAACTTTGATCTTTCTAAGGATGGTTATGTAAAATTAATAATTTACGATTTGCTCGGAAGAGAAATCACACGGTTACTAAATAACGAGTTCAGAGTATCAGGCAGATATACAGTTGACTTCAATGGTAGCAATCTTTCCAGCGGAGTTTATTTTTATAAGATAGAGACTGATGGATTTATAGCAACGAAGAAGATGTTGCTTTTGAAATAAATTTATCAAAAAGTAATTCGGTCATTTTCATAAAAGCCCGGGTAATCATCCGGGCTTTCTTTATAAATATGTATCTATCACTTTTTTAATTATTTTTTTGTACATGTCATCCCAGTCATAATTTTTAAATATGTCAATTGCCTTTAAAATGATCTGAGGATTGCTTTTAAAATATTTGACATCTTCTAATGTTTGTATTTTGATGACTTTATTTTGAATATGAATAAACATTGGAAATACTCCTGACAAAACAATTCCTCTGAAACCAAGGCCGTCAAACAAATGAACCGGTTCAGACTCTTCCAGTTTATAAATTTCATCTGCTAAATTTTCAAATTCGTCCTTGCTGATCTGAAAAGACGGATTTGGCTGTCCTGAAAATAAATCAAGCTCTATTTTATAATTGCCATTCAAAATTAAAATTATAAGGTATTAATCAGATTTTTTGACCACTAAGGCACGAAGAACACAAAGGCTTTTAAGAAAATTGAATTGTCGGAAATAGTCCTTAGCAATCTTTTGCGAAAGCATTGCGTGCTTTGCGTTTAATGATTTTTAATTTCTATTGATCAGTTTATTATTAACTTAAGTTGACCGCTTTTATAATTGAAATTTGTTTTTTGCCACAAATT
>CAYNTN010000137.1:0-12658 GCA_964399995.1 uncultured Ignavibacteriaceae bacterium | reverse complement strand
TATATATTATGTAAAGTTAATAATCTGTATGTTTTTCCGGAATTTCTATTCTTAAATGTTTACAAAATCACCATACCTTCTCCCCGATTAAAAAGCAGTGTTAATATATTTTATTTAAGAATTTAAATCTTTATTTTTGCATCATTATGATTGAAATCAATTATTATTTAATAGTAAGTGCTATTCTTTTTTGCACTGGTGTAATCGGTGTGCTTGTCAGGAGAAATGCAATTATTATTTTTATGTGTATTGAATTGATGCTTAATGCAATTAATCTGACGCTTGTTGCTTTTTCTTCTTATCTTGGAAACATAAACGGACAGATATTTGTCTTTATTGTAATGACAGTAGCCGCAGCAGAAGCTGCTGTCGGTCTTGCAATTGTAATTTCGTTGTTCAGAAATAAAGAATCCATAAATATCGATGAAATAAATATTCTTAAGTGGTAAGTTTCTAATAAATATCCTAATTCTCTGACTAATTTTTTAATTTCTTTTAATGCTTGACTCATTTTACCTTGCTACTGTCTTACCCCTTGCTGGTTTTTTAATTAATGGTTTATTTGGGAAAAAATTAAAAAATGAAAAACTCATTGGCAGTATTTCAACTCTGGCTGTCTTCATACCATTTGTCATCGGAGTTGTGACATTTTTCGAACTGCTTTCATTTCCCCCGGAATCACGAAGCATTCTGATTAATTATTATAACTGGATTACAGCCGGGAGTTTTACGGTAAGTTATGCTTACCTCATTGATCCCCTCTCTATTTCACTTTTCCTGATTGTTACAGGAATTGGCTTTTTAATCCACCTGTATTCTATCGGATACATGCACGGTGATCCGGGCTTTGCAAAGTTCTTTTCTTTCATGAACTTGTTCATTTTTTCAATGCTTAATCTTGTTTTGGCAGATAATTTTCTTCTGATATTTCTTGGCTGGGAAGGCGTGGGATTATGTTCATATTTTCTGATCGGTTTTTGGTACGAGAAAAAATTCACCGGAGATGCTGCAAAAAAAGCATTTATAATTAACCGAATTGGTGATTTCGGATTTATGCTTGCAATGTTTTTTATATTTACTAACTTTAATACTCTGGAAGTTTCTAAATTTCTTAACGGAATAGGCGCTTACCAGATTGGTGACTCACTCCTTCTCACAATCGCCTTATTATTATTTTTAGGAGCTGTAGGCAAATCTGCTCAAATTCCGTTGTTTGTCTGGCTTCCTGATGCTATGGCAGGACCAACACCCGTATCAGCTCTTATACATGCGGCTACAATGGTGACAGCTGGTGTTTATTTAGTTGCAAGGACTTCCCTGCTGTATGCGATGTCACCTTTTGCAATGCAGGTACTTGCTTATGTAGGTTTTTTAACTGCTATAATAGCGGCAACTATTGCTCTTAAGCAAAATGACATTAAGAAAATTTTAGCTTATTCAACTGTTTCGCAGCTTGGATTCATGTTTATTGCACTCGGTACAGGAGCATTCTGGGTTGCTATATTTCATTTGATCACACATGCTTTTTTCAAAGGTCTGCTCTTTTTAGGCAGCGGATCTGTTATTCACGGGATGCACGGAGAGCAGGATATATTAAAAATGGGTGGTTTGAAGGATAAAATGAAAATAACATTCATTACTTTTCTTATAGGTTCGCTAGCAATTGCCGGTATTCCGCCTCTTTCGGGATTTTTCAGCAAGGATGCTATCATTTTTGAAACATATAAAGAAATCGGTTTGCCTTTTATGATAATCGCTCTTGTTACTGCGGGGATAACTGCCTTTTATATGTTCAGAATGGTGACCTTAACATTTTTTGGTAAACCCAGATATGACGAAAAGCACATACACCCTCACGAATCAGCTCCTACAATGACTATACCGCTGATAATTCTTGCAGCGCTTTCTGTCGTTGGTGGTTTTATCGGAATGCCTGGAATCTATGGGATGCCGGCTTATCTTAAAGACTGGCTTAATCCAATTTTCTCGAAATCAACAGATGTATTATCAATTATTCATCCGGTTGAAGAACCTTCGCATACTGTTGAATTCATTTTGGTTGGTCTGGCAATTTTAGCTTCAGTTATCGGTATTGTACTTGCTTATAAGAAATATTCCAAAAAGACTGTATTTGAACCGGAAACCGGATTCGGAAAAGTTCTCGAAAACAAATATTATGTTGACGAGGCTTATGATAAAGTTATTGTTAATCCTATTGAGAAAACTTCAGAAGGATTTCTATGGAAAATCTTTGACATAAAAATAATTGATGGCGCTGTAAACGGGATTGCACGATACATTTCAAATATTAGTTTTGACTGGAGAAAAATTCAGACCGGAATTATTCAGGACTATACCGCTATATCCGTAGCAGGAGTAGTTTTAATTATTTTATACTTACTGTATATCTAAAACCGAGCCTGATATTTAAATATAAACAAAAAGAGAAATAGGAAGGTGATTTCTCTTTTTGTTTATAAATTTGAGACTTATGTCAGACATTTCTTTCTGATTATATTATTATATTGCCTTATCGGCAAGAATGTCTGTCGTATCAATTGTAAAGGTTTTTCAAAAGTCGTTAAATATTTCTAAATTTATTTTCCATTCTTTTTCATTATATAAGCAGCAATATCTGCAATATCCTGATCCGTTAATGCCGGATTATGAAAAAAAGGCATCGGACCGTCCCCAAGTCTTACATTATATACAATTGATTTAACGTTGCCTTCAAATTCTTCAAGTATAGACGGGACTTTTTTTACGGTTGAATTCTCTCCGTGACAGGTTCCACAGGCATTCTTAAAGGTCATCTCCCCGGTTCCCGGATCCCCTTTTAATTCCATTACAGACTTCTGAACTCCCTTTAGCTTGGTTTTATCTCTTGTCGGTAAAGCTATTGTTTCATACTTAATTTCTGCCGGGGAATTATCTGTTGCCACGGAAGCATAATATTCATTCAAAGCTTTAATCTGATCTTCCGTCAATGGTGTTTTCATTCTTTCATAAGCTTCCCAGCAGATGGTAGCTCCGCCTGCGTTCTTTAAGACTTCATCTCCGGTAAACTTGCCATGATAAGTCGAAGTTCTTTTGTTCGCTCCCTGTATGTTCGAAAAATATTTTGTCATGGGATTTGCCGTATTCGTTCCGTCGCTGTGGCAGTCAGCACAGGCAATATTATTACTGGAAGATTTCATGTAAAACAATTCTTTGCCCGGAGAGTTTACGCCCGTTGATGTTCCCTCTTTTTTCTTTGTAGTATCAGTCCTGGTTTTCAAATCATTCGTTTGATTTGTTTCCTTACCTTTGCCGCAGTTCAGCGCAACTGAAGTTAGTAAAATCAATAAGATGAAATAAAAAGATGGAATAAAATTTTTTCTTGTTTTCATTAATTCCCTGTATTTAATTAAAAAAAATTTTTTACAATATAATCATTTTTTTTTGGATTTACCCAAGACAATGCTTAATCCTAAATTAATTCCCCACCAGCTGACATTTTTACTTTGACCGTTTACCAGCACAGGAACTGAATCAGGATTAGACAGATTTGAATAAAATAATCCCTGTTCATCATTTATAGGTATACTCTCCCTGTTAAATCCTATTCTGTCTGCATAACTGTCATTCTGGCTTTTTAAAAAAAGATTACTCATATGATAGCTTCCGCTCAGAAGAACGGAGTATTCATTATTTATTCTGTAGTTCACTCCGGCATTTGTCAAAAGTCCCATTCTGAAAGCATCATTGAAAATAACACTCGTGACATCATTCACGAGTAAAGACAGGCTAAGAATATTCATAGATAAACTTGCATTCACATATGGAGAAAATGCTGCATCCGGAATAGGCGAAGCTTCAATTCCTAATGCAAAAGTTGATGTTGTAAAACGGTTATCAAAGGTAACCGGTACTGCAACGTTGTTAATTAAAGTTGTGCCTAAATTACTTTGACGGAATGCATTGAAGAATGTATATGAACCTGTAATGATTCCGCTGAGACTTCCCGATCCGATAATGGGAAACCTCAAATTGCCTGTAATCGTAGCGCCGGTAGATGCAGCATAATTGTCTTTAATAAATTCACTGCTTATATATGTGATTCCCGAATCATTTACTGTTACCAGGTCACCTTCAAATTCCTTTCCCGGAAAAGCAAAACCTCCGGTAAATTGCAATGAAGGTTGATTCTGAGAACGTGAGTCTGACGCGGATATCAATAATATTAATATGATAAGTATAAGCTTGTAATTCTTCAAATGCAGTTTATAGAAATCGATTTAACTTTAGCGGTACAATTATATATTAATATGATCTCACTTATTTTGGGGTTTGTGTTTTAGGTTTTTTGGGTTTTGGCTTGTCAAATCCGATGTTGACTGCCAGATATATTGTGCCCCAGTTTACTTCTTTTGTTTTTGCCTGAACTTCCCTTCTTACTGAAGTCAGAACCGGTCCGTAAATTGATGAAAAAAATCTTCCCTCTTCATCATTCATCGAAGCATTTGATTTTCCGTATTCGATTGCATCTGCAATTCCGCTGTTGGTATTTTTAAGAAGGAGATTTCCCAGATCGTATTTCACACCTAAAGCTATACCGATATTTTTGCTGACTTTTGCCTCAATCCCGGCTTCAAAGTTTACTCCCATTCTGAAGTCTGAAAAGGTCAGTGACACTGTGTCAACACGATTTTCGGTTCGCGATAAATCTCCGCTCATAAAGTTAAATGAAAACGCTCCGCCGAAATACGGGCTTACAAGATTAGTAAAAGAAGTCGGAGCAATTTCCAGCCCTAATCCAATTCCGAAATTATTGAAAGTATAGTTAGTGCTAATGCTTGTCAGCAAAGTATCCAGTTCATTATTTATATTGACTACCTGAACCCCGATGTTTCCGCTTTTACTTGACTCGAATGTATTGAATGTATTGAAATTCAGACTGAGAATTCCTCTGACAGTGGAATAAGCATCAAAGTTTATCTTACCTTTGCCAAAAAAATCCAGTCCTGTTTTACCGCCGTAATTGTTTGTCATGAAATCAGGATTTATTGTCTGCACATAGTAACCTCCGAGAACTTCATTTGTATAATAAGTACCTTTTAAATCATTATAGGGTTCGCTTACTCCGAATCCAAGCTGCAGTATGGGTTTATCAAACTGTGCCTTTAATGAATCTGCAAATATGAAAATCAGAAACAGGAACAACAGATGTTTTATTTTCATTTTAATTTTGATATTATGTCAAATATTGATACAATTGCAGCGGTCTCAGCTCTTAACTTTCTTTTTCCAAGTGATTTTATCTGCCATTTATTATCCATTAAAGTTTTTATTTCAATACTGCTGAAACCTCCTTCAGGACCAATTAAAAGGCATAGACCTTTGGAATCGATGTTTAGTTTAACCCCGGAACTATCATCAGAATATTCATACATAACAATCTTATTTTTCTGATCAGCTGTTTCCGTAATCATATTTTTAAAATAAATTGCTTCATAAAGCTCCGGAAGTAAACATCTCTGTGACTGTCCCATCGCGCCAATAATAATTTTTCTTAATCTTTCCGTTTTACCATTTCCCTTAAAATTCTTGCCGACAGTAAATTCTGTTATAACAGGATGAATTGACGTTACTCCAAGTTCAACTGCTTTCTCGACCGCAAATTCAAACCGCCCTGAATTCCTGAGTGGTGCAATATATAGTGAAATATTAATTTCAGGTTCATGTAAATTAAAATCTTTTTTGATTATTTCACAGGATAAATTATCTTTATTGATTTTAAGTATTCTGCAGGTATAAATATTAAGTTCCCCGTCAGTGACAGTTATCTCGTCACCCTTTTTTTTTCTGAGTACCTTTACAAGATGCTTGAATTCGAAATCATCTATCACTAATTTATTGCTAACTAAGTCAATATTTTTCCTTTTCGTATAATAATATTCCATTCTTGATTTGATTTAAAAAGAAGCGTCCAGATCGAAAATTACCTGAGGAATAAACTGCTTTCCCTCTTTTCTGAATGCAAAATCAGTCCTTCCGACAAAGCCAAAAGGCAGTATAAAATTCAGTCCGGCTCCGAATCCATTAATAAATTGAGTCTTGAAAAAATTATCATTCTTATTCCATACACCTCCCACATCAAAGAATAATGTAGTGTACAAACCAAACTTATAATTCAGATTCTTCAGCATTGAAATTTTTTCCACTAAAGGCAGATCCTTGCCTTCATAATAAAAGGGATCTATAACCGGGATTCTGAATTCATTAAACAAACCAAGCTGATTTTCTCCTTCATATACTATTTTCTTATATCCGCGGATTATTTTACCGTAACCGTAATATTCATCGAGATAATACGGAATCGTTCCTCCGAATGATATTATGCCCAGAGTTCTTGTTGCAAAAGTAACTGCATAACTCTCCCCAAGCTTTATCGGAATGAATTTTCTTGATTCAAAATTAACTCTGTTAAAATCGAAAAGTTTTCCGAATCCGTATTTTCTGTATTCAAGCGCATAGTAAGATCCGGCTAAAGTATATTCGAGCGAATTTCTTGTATCATATTTTCCGAACAAGCCAAATGTAAGAAAGTTATCTTTTCCGTCGGATGAAACTGTTCTCCCCTCTTCATAAGGCGAAGTTTCAATTAAATTATATCCCAAAGATGCTGCCAGAGAAAAATTTTTGGTGTAGTACTTTCCGAGTGTATATGAAGCTTTGAAATTATATATGACAAAATTATCAGCACTTGAAGGAATTGTATTTGAAGTTGTATCATTAAGAGCCAATAAGCTTTGATTATAATTTTTCGCAAATCCAACCGATGCGGATGAAAAATAATGTGCATTCTTCCCTATCCACGGAACAGAGTAACTAAGATTAATAAACGGTTCATACCCTATACCAAAGCTTAAAGCTGCTGTTTCATTTCTGCCGCGAAAATTGTTCCATAATATTTTTGCTCCTCCCCAGAACTTTGTAAACTGTCCGTCTTTAAATCCTCCCTGCGGAATCGGAAGTATATAAAATCTTTCTTCAACAACAAACATCAGATTTACTTTATTCAGGGTATCAGTCGGAACAGGGTAAACATCTACTTTATTAAATAACCCCAGTCTGTAAATTCTCTCGATATCCTCTCTAAGAACTAAAGTATCCAGCGCTGAATATTCTTTCGTATATATTTCTCTTGTGATTACATCCTGATCTGTTACTTCATTTCCGGCTATAATAATTTGACCAATGAATATCTCAGGTAAGTCACGTGAATTAGTATCCGGCAAAACGGGAGGATACATCATTGCCTGAGCAGAAATACTTAATGTCAGAAAAATAACTATTTTTAAAAATATGGTCTTCAATTACTTTATAATGGAATTTTCATTTTCCTGCTTCAGAGCTCTCAGTTGTTTAATCTTGTTCAGCATCTGTCTTGCATCGGGTGCATTAGGTTTTACTTCCGCAGCTTTATTAAGGAGTCTTTCCGCTTCATCAAATTTTGAATGATTCATCAGGTAATTTGCCCTGTTCAAATAGGCATTATAATACGCATTCATAATGAAAGTGTGATGATAATCATTCCTGCTGGTTATCTCAAAAACAAAGTCCGGTTCTTTATAATCAACATAAGTCTTTTCCTTTGTGAGTAAAAAAAGCAAACCTTCGGGAACCCTTACATAGTCCTTTGCGAATGCTTCATTCTTTTCCTGTTCAATTTCATAAGTAGTATAAACATTCCGTGTACCGTAATTTTCATCGACTATGCTGTTAAGTAAATAAATAAAAGATGTCTGAATCTTTATGAGATCCTGCCTGTCTGATTCAGTCACGGGTTTAGTGTATCTCTCCGGATTCTTTTCGAACTTTTTTAGTTCAGTCAGGTATGTTTCAAACTCAACTCTGCTTTTTTCATAAACATCCGGATAAACTTTCTGCAAGTGATTCATATACCATGTCTTTCTTAATAGTTCCTTATCAATGACAACAATATCGGGACGTATATTTTTTACAAACTGCTGGTAGAAAGATGAAGACAGCCAGAAATCCCATTGTGATGAAATTATTATACCATTCTGCGCAGCTGAAGCAAAAACATTCATTGTATAATCCCTGACAAAATAATTTTTACTTTCGTCAACTTTCGAAAAATTCTGACTTAATGGAATCAGAAATATCAGTAAAAAAGCGAAACTAACGGCTTTAACATTTTTTTTGAATTTCCTGGCGATGAACAATAATCCAAATCCAAACCAAATAGCAGTTACAATAAAAGCAAGCAGAAAATAAGAATCGATATCATAAATATCATAGTTGATTGCATATACAATGCAGAAGCCAAATAAAAGTAAAGTAAAGTAAAACAGCTTTTTGCTTTTCCTGTAAATTTCAAATATTCCCGGTAGCGCAATCAGCAGAGGCAAGTAAAAGAATTCCAGCGGATAGCTGCCGGTGAAGTAAGAAAACTGCTTGCTTGCATTTTCAAATGAACTGAACATCCAGATACTGAACTGCTTTCCCGTAAAGTGTCTCCAGAAATTTTCGAAATTGTGCGGGTAACCCCAGCTCAGCACATTGTTTTCGGCACGTATAAAAAAATAAATATAAACCGAATATCCCAGCAGGAATGGTATTACTAAAATCAGGATACGTTTAAATGCTTCCTTGTTAAAACCATTAACCGAAAAGTAAAAGTAAATACTTCCGATGGACAGAAAGATTGTAGAAAGGTGATTAGTAAAACTTAAACCAAGTACAAAAGCATAAAGCAGCCAATATCTTTCCTTTCTTATCATGGATTCTTCATTGCGAGGATTATAGCTGCCGGCTTTTAGAATCAGGAAAATGTTTGTAATCAGAAAAAAAGAATGCAGGGAATACACTTCAATGGCATTGGCTGTTTCCCAGAATGTTTTTGAAAAGGCAAGCACTAATGCGGATGCGAGAGATATATTGTAAACAATTTCATTTGTGATACCTTTCATGTCATAACTTGAATCATCAGTTAGAAATCTATCCTGAATTATGAAAACCATCAGATTGAAAAACATGAAAATTCCCGCCGAAGAAATCACCGCGCACATAAGGTTCAGCCTGTAAATTTCTTCATTGATGGGAATTAATGTAAATAATCTTCCGAGAACTGTAAACAGAGGATACCCAGTAGGATGAGCTACACCGAGTTTTGTAGCCACTGCTGCAAGTTCACCTGAATCTATGAATGTTACAGTCGGCGCTAATGTAATCAGATAGACAATAAAGGGTATTAAAAATGATAAGAGCTGATATATTATTTTATTATTTTTTGTATTCAATATATTTAATAAAATTTAATTTTCATTTACAAGAATCTCAGAATTTAAGTCTTACAAAGTTAAATGCACTCCTGAAAGTTATCAATTTATTTGCCATTTATCTTTACCTGTTTCAATTCTTCCAGAAATTGTTTCGGCTCCGTTGAATCAGGCTTAAGCTCAATTGCTTTAGTAATTGATTCTTCAATACCGTCATACTTTTCATTTTCCATCAGATACTTTGCTTCATTCATGTAAGATTTGTAATAAGTATTCATTACATAATTCTTAAAATAATCGGGATCATAAGTAACTGAGTAGCCCAGTTCAATGTTTTTATAATCAGAAATATTCTTTTCCGGAGTCAGTTTAAGCAGCACACCGTTTGGTACTTTATTAAATTCTACGGCAAATTTTTCATCATTCACTTCATCAATTTCCATTGTAGTATAAACATTACGTTCTTTATAGTTATTCTCAATTATACTGTTAAGCAGATCACGTAATGATTTCTGAAAATTCAAAATCGCCTGATTATCAGCTTTTGTTTTCGGAGATAAATATTTTGATTTATTGTTCTGTAGTTTATCAAGTTCAGTAGAATAATTATCAAACTCAGTCCTGCTTTTATTATATAACCCGGGATAAGTCATAACTATTGAGTTTAAATACCATTTGTTGAATAAATAATCCCTGTTAATAAAAATAATATCCGGTCTGATTTTTTTTACATACTGAAAATAATAAGTTGGATTGTAATTTGAAATAATAATTGAATTTTCGGACGCTGAGTTGAAGAGATTAAAAACATAATCTTTGACAATGTAATCTTTACTTTTATCGGCTTGCGAATAATTAAATGAAAGAGGAATTAAAAATAAGAGCAACAGGACATATCTGAATCCCTTTGCACGGCTGTTAATTTTTTTCAGTATAAAGAGCAAGCCAAAACCGATCCAAACGGCCGTAATTACCGATGCCAATAAATAGTATGAATATATGTCGTAAATTGTATAGTTGGATGCAAATAAAATCCCGGTAATGAAAAGAATCAGAGTAAAGTAAAACAATTCCCTGCTGCATTTATATAATTCAACTATACCGGGAATGATTAAAAGTATGTTTAAATACACAAATTCTTTTGGATATTCCGCAATGTATCTCATTAACTGTATTTTCAAATCATCAAATGAACGGAACATTGCAGTATCGTACTGCCTGCCGGTAATGTGCGCTATGAAATTCTCGAAGTTATATGTATGACCCCAGCTTAATACTGAATTATCCGCCCTCACAAGTAAATAAATATACAGTGTCAGTCCGGCAATGAAAGGAAGAGTTAAAATAATTATTTGTTTAAATGACGCTTTACTGAATCCATAATTAGAAAAAAATAAATACAGGAAACCAAAGGCTAAAAATACTGTTGTAAGATGATTGGCAAAACTTAATCCGAGTATAAATGCAAACAGTATCCAATACTTTTCCTCTTTGTGTAGAAATTTATCCCCACCCGGATAATAATTATTTGCTTTCAGAAAAACATATGTCAGCAAAATTAAAAAGAATGAATGAAGTGAATAAACCTCTGTGACATTTGCATTATCCCAAAATGTCTTTGAAAAAGCGAGTATCAGCGCAGATGCTAATGAGATATTGTAAACAGTATCCGGAGAAAAATTAACTGATAATAATTTGTCTGATTTTGTCAGCCTAAAATCAGTAAACAGAAAAACCATTAAATTAAAAAAAATAAAAATTGCTGCTGAAGATATGAAAGCAGACATAATATTTAACATATAAACTTCATCCACTATTGGAATCAGCGTAAACATTTTTCCTAACACAGTAAATAAAGGATAGCCGGTAGGATGAGCAATGCGGAGCAAAGAAGACGCAGTTGCAAGCTCATCTGAATCAACCCATGAAACAGTCGGCGCTAAGGTAATTAAATAAACAACGAAAGGAATAACAAAAGACAGAACAGAATAAATATTTTTAGTATTAAATCTTTTTTCAGACATTAAATAACTCTGTTCTAAATTTTATTATGTTCAACCATTATGCACTTATTTTCAACATACACGATACCGCGGCTTTCGGCGAGTTCCTTTGCTTCACTGCTGATCACACCTATCTGAGTCCAGATGACGTTTGGCTTATAGTCCAGTTCAAGTATTTCGTTTACAAGGTCAAAAACAAATTCCGATCTGCGGAAGATATTTATGATGTCAGCGTGTTCAGGCAGATTTTTCAATGCAGTATGACAAACAATTTCATCAATTTCCTTGCCGTCAAATCTTGGATTGACACCATAGACCGTGAAGTCATTTCCGTGAAGATACCTTGCGACGCGGTTGCTCGGTCTTTCTCTGTTATCCGAAAAACCGACTACTGCAACAACCTTATTTGATGTCAGTATTTCCTTTACTTCCTCAATACTCAGCATATAAAAATTAAGGGAACAATCCTTCCGAATTATTCCCCTTTAAGATTAATAAAGAATATAAAATTAATTCACACAATAATTTTTATAAACACCGTCTAAGAAATTCCACATAAGAGTAGCGGATTCATCAACTGTATTTATCAGTCTTTTCTGATCTTCGAGTGACCGGTTTGTGTTGTTCATTATTTCCATTTCGTCCCTTGAGTGATAGATATCAGCTTCTTCGTGAACTTTAAAAAACTCGATCGCTCTTTCAGAATCAATTCCGTAAAAATTCTTTAATCCTGCTATCTTGGTTTTAGAAATTTCAGGGACCTGAGATTCGTAAGCATACAGAGCAGCAAGTCCTAAAGTAAATTCGGGTGAACGTGTAAGTTCATACATACCGTCAACAAGATCTTCAACTTCTCTCAAAGGTTCAGCGCTTTTAACTTCAGCTTCAGTCAGACCAAGGCTCTCGGCAAAATTAATCCAAAGTCTCGGATGGTCTTCGATCCCCGTTTTAAATCCTTCTTCATCGGCTAAGTTTTCGAGTAGGATCTGCCGTGTCTTCACATCATCGCAGTTGGAATGAACACAACTGACGAATCTCGGAAAATGTTTAACAAAATGGTAGTATTGTTTAGCATATTCTCTCAATTCTTCAACAGAAAGCTTTCCCTCATTCCATTTCTGATAAAAAGGATGATTGAGTAAACTTTGTTTTTCAATTGTAGAGTTTACTTCTTCAATGAATTTTTCTTTAGATAGCATATATGATTTTTTAATTTATGAATTTTTTTGTCAGCAAAATTAATCATAATTTAGATAAGTTAAAATAGTATTATGAATAAATGGAGCCAGTTGAAGCCACATCCGTCCAAAACGTTGCTTAACCACAAAGGTACTGTGTTAAAATGCAACACTAATCAACATACCCGTA
>CAYNTN010000136.1:0-12910 GCA_964399995.1 uncultured Ignavibacteriaceae bacterium | reverse complement strand
GCTATGAACTATGAGTTATGAGCTATGAGCTATGAACTATGAGTTATGAGCTATGGGCTATGAACTATGAGTTATGAGCTATGAGCTATGAACTATGAGTTATGAGCTATGAGCTATGAGTTATGAGCTATGAGCTATGAATTATGAGCTATGGGCTATGAGTTGTGACCATTAACTATTGGCTATTCTCATTGCTCACTGTTCATTGCTCATTGCTCATTGTTTATAGCTCATTGCTCATTACTCATTGCTCATAGTTCATAGCTCATTGTTCATTGTTCATAGCTCATTGCTCATTGCTCATTACTCATTGCTCATAGTTCATAGCTCATTACTCATAGCTCATTACTCATTGCTCATAGTTCATAGCTCATAGCTCATAGCTCATTACTCATAGCTCATAGCTCATAGCTCATTACTCATTGCTCATAGTTCAAAGCTCATTACTCATTGCTCATTATTTAAGCAGCATCATACGTTTTGTCTCTACAAAGTCCCCTGCCTTTATCTGATAAAAATATATTCCGCTGGCAAAGTTTCCTGCATTGAATTCAACATTGTAAGCGCCTGCATCCTTTTTCTCATTCACTAATACTGCTACTTCTTTTCCTAAAGCATCATATATTTTCAGGCTTACAAAACGATTTTCGCTTAACGAATATTTAATAACTGTAGCAGGATTAAACGGATTAGGGTAGTTTTGTGAAAGTGAAAATGTCTCCGGGATTACTGCCGCTATATTCCCTTCTGCACCTGTTGGTATTTCATCAACAAAACTAATTGCGCCGTACAACATCCTTTTCACAGTCAGACCATTAGGACTGTCTGCCGCAGGTCTCAGAGCTTCAACATCAAAAGCAAAAGTAGCTACATTATATGTCGGAGATACTCTTCCGATCGCGTTCATTGAGTCATTAAATAATCTGTAACGGTATAAATTATATCCCTGACTAACGGGAACAGATGATGATCTTCTCAAAACATCCATTGATGGTCCGTTAGAGCTGTCAGCTATGTTTATATTTATGGATACACCTATCAGTCCTCTCTGAGCTACCGGTCCCGGTCTGTCGGCAACAAACTGAAAGCCGCACATACTTCTGCAGAAAGTCGAATCATAAAAAACAGAAGCTGATCTGTCAAACTGATATCCGACATCTTCACCCATTATTATTACTTTAGCTTTTATTCCCGATGTACCGGATAACAGATAGGATTTGATTGAGTCCTTGATCGCTATTGACATTACATTAGAACCTTCACCAAGCACCAGAACCCTTTTATAACCTTTAAATGAAATAGAATTTGTTGCTGTTGCATTCTTTCTGTTGTATAACTGATTTGTATACCCCATCAGGTTCAAATTAGCTACAACTGAATCTTTGGAAATCCTGCAGTTAGCGTTGGTAGAATCATACAATACTAGAACGTCTGCCTGACCTTGCCTTCTGAATGTAATAGAATTATTCTGAGATGCTTTTACAGAATCAAATCCATTGTATGCCCATACGGACCATTGACCTGTTACTGAATCACCGGGCTGAATTCCAACCGTTCCTAATGCTGCATCAATTGTGTAATTAGGTATGGTTAAAGTTGAATCTATTCCTGAAATATTTGATGTAAAACTCAGCATTACATTTGAAATAGCAGGAGAACCGAATTTCCATTTGTATGTCACGCCGGGTCCTGAAGTTGACCAGTTGAAATTAATATTATCGCTGTTAAAAGCTGAGGTTTCTATTCTTGTTCCTGCTGCAGGTGAATATAAATTAAATGATGTCAGAGGAGGTATTCCTCTTTTCAAAACTATTGATCTCGGACCGTTAGACGCACTCAGTGAATCATTCTGAACTGCATTCCTGAAAGCCCAGACATCCCATTGACCAATCAAAGAATCTCCGACTGCCACACCGAGACTTGCCAGTATGCTGTCCATTTGTCCAGTGAGAACTGTCAATGAATTTGTATTCACCGGAAAAGTAATTTTCCTTGGTGAAACTGACGGGCTTCCGAAAATCCATTTGTAAATCGCTGTTGAAGCTGATGTATCCCAGTTAAAAGTAAAAGGAATGTATGAGTTAGGATAAGATACCATTCTTGAATTCGCAGCAGGTGATGTTAAATTAAATGAGCTTAAAGGGTAAGTCAAAATACTCATTTCGGCTGCCCATGCCTGATACAAACCTGAGGCGTCATCACACCAGTAAAGCCAGAGCTTATTGTTTCCTGAAGTTATTCCGATATAGTCGCCCTGATAGCCTTGAGCCGTACCCATTACAGGTTTTGGTTTAAACTTGTGATCTGAAATCAGAATATCAGTCCATGTATTTCCTCCATCAAGAGATCTTGAAAGATAAATCTGCGCAGAATCATTTGTTGGCGTGTTTCTTGTATCATAATAAATTACATTAACACCACCTGCTTCATCAACATTAACAGCCGAGAAGTATTGATATTTCCCATTGCCGGGAGTATCCTGATTAATCCTTGTAGAAGTCCATGTTGTTCCTCCGTCTGTCGAACGGTGTAAAATAGCATCAGCGACATCAGTTGCCGGTGCTACAAATTTTTCAGCAGTTACTGCATAGATCCATCCATTTCTCTGACCGCCGGTTCTGTCAATATCTAATCTAGGAAAACCGTTAGATCTTATTCCATTAAATAAATCCTGTTCTCTTATTCCGTTCATGTTGTCTGCGTTACTTCTTGATACAGCCCAGCTTACCCCGCCGTCGGTTGACTTTGCAAAACCCAAAGAATCCTCTGTTGAGTTCTGTCCGTTCGAAATACCGTTTGCCCATACAAGATATAATACTCCGTTTGGTCCGACTTTAAGATCAACTCCCAGATCAAAATGCTGTGCCGAAGGAACCGGGCTGACCGGAGCTTCATTTGACCATGTGACTCCTGCATCAGTTGAATATGAAATTACAATCCTTTGATAATTTGGAGGAGCGAATTCGGTATATGCAGTATAAATCCTTCCATAATAAGGACTGGTTGGTACATCATCAGTTGTAGTAAAATTTTTATCACTGCTTGTTGTACTCAGCGGAATAATTGCAGTCGGACTCCAGTTAATTCCCTGATCGGTGGAATAGCTCATGCCGATATTTCCTGTCAGAGAAATATAAGACATGTAAAATCTTCCGTCTTTGTCTATTGCAGGTCCCGGGTCACCGTAACTGAAAGTACCGTTATTAAGAGTATCGCTTCCAAACCAGTTTACTCCGCCGTTAGTTGTCACATATACTCCGGTGCTGAAATTAGTTTCATCAAAAGCATTAGCAGAAGCTAACATTATCATTGGGTTGGTAGGGTGACGCGTTATTGGTGTTTCGGTCTGGTAGTTGCTGCTCGGATGAACTCTGAAGCTTGGAGATATTGAATAAACTCCATCCGGAGTTGAGATTATTCTTGCTTCTCTGCTAAAGGTTACGTCTCTGTTCTGTGGTAACGGAGCGTACTGTTCGGTCTTATAAATTCTGGTCATTCTCGGATCGGGATTCCATCTGCCTGACTCATCATTATAATTCTGACCTGTTAAAATAAAAAATCCGGTTATTATAACCGGCAATAAGAATAAAACTTTTTTCATGATAAAAATAAAATTTTTTGAATTAGGGTGATTTCAATTAATAATTTCTAGAAGGGAATGAATTATTTAAAAAAGATAACACAAAATTAACATCAACAAATTCCCTTTTCTGAATTTATTATACATAAAATAGAAAATCGGAGTTTATGTTTCAAAGAAAGGTTTTTGAATAAATACCCAGAAAGATTACAAAAAATTTTGTGTTTAGTATTGATATTGGTTTTAATTTTATAGATTAATAACAATTTAAAACTAATTTTCATACCCATTCAGTGATTAATTCTTTTTGGATCTTTGCCAAAGGAAGGTCTGGATTGTTTAATTATAAGCTGAAAAAAAGCAATAATTGTTTTGGGATTTCTACTTGATACGTATGAATGATTATTTTTTTTCCCGCCTTCGTTGTTGGTGTTCCAAAAAGTTTGCATTCTAATTTATAGTTTTCGAATACGCATTGTGCAAACTTTTCGGAACACCAACATCCAATTCGTTCTTAACACCAATTGAATTAATTGATTATGGAAACTAAAGAAGCGAAAGCCCAGTTCGAAGTTTGGGAATGGAAGGAAAAAGCGAATTCTAAAATTAAAGATTTGCCTAAAGGGAAAATGCTTGAGTATATAATTGCGGAAACGAAAGACTTCGAAGAGGAAATAAATAATTTTAAGAATGAACAAATAATTCAGAAATCCTCCTGAATCTGAATTCACAGAATTTATTTTATCCGAATTTTTAAAACTGATTCGTGGGGTTTTTAACCGCTACTCATGGTCTAATTCATTTAAACCCCGAAGGGGTGAAATTATTGCTAACATCAATAATGTCACCCCTTCGGGGTTTGTAAACTAAATTTAATTTTTCTATAATAATTTCACCCCTTTCGGGGTTATCGTTAACAGTAAAGGTAAGCTCTATATTCTCAATTGGTCACGCTCACTTCGATAACAACCACTCCTATGGTTTCAATACGATTACCAACTTACTCGCATTATTATGAGTAAGAAGCAGATCATTAAGATCAACTAAGTTGTTACCCGTCACATCTGAATTTACATATCCCGCGAGAAAATTTGAAACATCATTATTGACAATTAAAACATCAGACAAATCAATAAATCCCGACTGATTCACATCCCCGCTGTAGATACAGTATTCCGTTCCGGTATGAACAAGATTGCTTCCGTAAGCCTGCAATGCACTGCTTGTAAAATCATAGCTGTTCGAAAAACCTCTGAGAAATGAAGTGCCGCCGGATCTGCTCCATGTCTCAATTGAATTCCTGTGCTTTAACATTAAGTAGTAAATTCCCGAGTTTGCATTGTAAAAAGTAAATTCAGAATTGAATGAGATTGAATCTAAAACTGCCTTCGATGAATCAACTATTGAAAACGGAACTGCTGTATTTCTAAGATATGCTCTTACCGTATCTTTCAAGTTCAGATCATTTGAAACTAAGTCATAGAATCCTTCCGGTATAGCAGTGATTTGAATTTCCATAGGAGGAATGCTGAGCTGTATTTCATAGACTCCCCTGCCGTGTGTTCCGACACGCAGTTTATTTGTAGCAGCGTGATAATCAAGATGCATCGCAATAGTATTCGGCAGTCCGTCTGCAAGTTCAGTCCAGCTTTGTCCGTAATCCGAAGTCACAAATACTCCAACATCTGTAGCTATGAAATACGAACCTGTAGACATTCCGGGATAATAAATGAATGCATCATTTGCAGGAGAGTTTGGAAGATTACCTGAAAGGTTTGTCCAGCTTGTTCCGCCATTGGTGGTTTTATAAATATGTCCCGTATCAAATCCGGAGAAAGTGATTACTGCAACCTGTGATGAATCGGGATGAACATTCACGCTCGTGATCGTTCTCGACGGTAAACCGGTCGTAACGCTTGAGTATGTGTAACCTCTGTTTGTCGATTTGTATATACTGCTTCCTGAAGTAGCATACATAATATTTGCCGAAGATTTACTGATAGCCATTTCCCTTATTGTGCCGCTCGTTCCGGAAGAAATCGTAAACCAGCTCGAACCCCAGTTAGTTGATTTGAAAACAGTTTGCCTTGCAGTATAGAAAATTCCCGAAGAGTCAGAATGAGATAACAATGGAGCAACCCATGTGGCAGTTCCGCTTAAACCGCTTGTTGCAGAGCTCCAGCTTGCACCTCCGTTAGTTGAACGTCTTACACCGTTGTTCTGAGTTTCACCGAGTATGTAAGAATTGTTTCTTGTGTGAAAACAAATCTCGCCACCGTCACCTCCGAAAGCTGCCGACCAGTTGATAGCTCCTAATGTTCTTTGTGTTCCGTTATCCTGTGTGCCTCCCATAATATGATTTGCGTTCGAAGGATCTGCTGCGATTCTGTAAAACTGTGTAAGAGTCTGATTTGTATTAAGGTTTGTCCAGCTCGTGCCTCTGTTGGTTGACTTCCAGATTCCTCCGTCATTTACACTCAGCGTTTGGTTAGGATCTGTCGGGTGAAAATCAAAATTCTGCTGGTCGACATGCACATTGCCTCCGCTGTATCCGTTTGTAATGTTTGTGAAATTTGTACCGCCGTTTGTAGTTCTCCATATATCAACTGACCCGACATAAGCATAATTTGGATCGAACGGATTCACATACATGTAAAAATCATACCACGCCTGTGAACCGCTGAAGTTTGTCCCTGAAGCAATTTGTGAAAATGTTAAACCGCCATTAGAAGACTTAAAGACAGTGATGTCCGGTGAAACATATTTTGAATAATACAAAATGTTAGGTGAAGACTTAGATACAGCTATGTGATTTCTTGTTCCCATTGATAAGCTTCCGTTAGAATTAAAGCTCGCTCCGCCGTCGGTAGAAATCCTGTATCCCGTCCCGCTTCCTACAATATAGGCAGTATCTCCGGTAGGAGAAAATACTACATCATCGCATCTTCCCGAAACAAGCAACGTCCAGTTTAATCCGCTGTTTGTGCTTCTGTAAAGTCCGCCGTTTCCCATAGCTGCGAGCAATTCCATAGAATGATTTGGTCTTATTACAATTCTTGAAGTGTAAGATGATAAAGGCAATCCGGAAGTATAGCTGACCCATGTCTCACCTCCATCTGTTGATTTCAATAAACCTCTTCCATAATAAGATGCAGCGCTGTATGATGCTTCTCCTGTTCCGTAATAAATTATGTTAGAGTTACCGGGATCAATGGCTATTGACCCTGAAGACAATGATACTTCATAATCCGATTTTGCTGTCCATGTTGCTCCGCCATCAGTTGACTTCCAGATCCCGCCGTTTGCAGCACCAATATAGATTGTATTAGCATTATTCGGATCATATTTCACTGTACCCATTCTAGAAGTTATATTTGAATATGATGAATAAAATCCCGTAGTCGGACCTATGTTTACCCACGTATCAAATGATCCTCTCATGGCAAAGCCCTTATTTCTTTTTAAATCTTCCTTTTGTTCAAAAGCTTTTTTATAAGCATCATCCGGAATAAAATTATAAGGATACATTCTTTGTTCATAAAACCATCTCTCCCTTTGAAATGCTTTTCTTTCTTTGACAACGTCATCGGCTTCTTCGTATGGATTGTTTCTAATGATCAGATCCTGTGAGAAAATTAATCCCGACAGAAAAAAAATAAAGGATGTAAGAATTGTTTTCATTGAATTAATTTTGAATTTATTAGAATCGTAATTAGATTTACTGAACTCTATTTTAAGTATTTAGAGACTTCTGAAAAAACCAACTAAACATGTCATTCCCGCATGCTCCAGAGTGTCCGAAAACAGGAAATTGCCTCAAAGTCTCGAAGACTCAAAGTTAAAAAACTTTCAAAACAAAATCCTTTGAGCCTTTGAGTCTTTGTGGCAAACCAAACTTAATCGTTTTCGGACAGTCTGCTCATGGCGGGAATCCAATCAACAAAATGTGATTCTAATTCAAAACATCAGTGATTGGATCCCCGCTAAAAGCATGCGGGGATGACAGTATGGGTTTTTCAGAAGTTTCTATTTAATAACTGAGGTTACGCAAGTATTGAATCGCAATTGAAAAATTTAGAAAATGAAATTACCTCTGTCTTTGAGCACATCCCCCTACTCAATGCCATTAAGTAAAGGATTATTTTTACATCCCTGGTATTTCCATTTCAAACCGGGAGAATGGAAACAAGCAGGTTTTTAGTAAAGATTTTTTCTATTAAGGTTTTAAAAAAATATGATAAGGTTTATTTTATGCAAAATTCACAAAGTAATTCTATTGTTTAGTTAACGCGATCAAATCCTAAAAATCCTAATTCAGACAGCGCTCTACGGTCTGATAACGCTGACAAAATTACTCGAATTGTTAAATGCAATCAATATATCATTAAGATCAACAATCTCATCGCCTGTAAGATCTGAAATTGCATTACCGGTTACAAAACTGCCCGCATCGTTATTAATAAACAAAACATCTTCAAGATTGATGAATCCATCCTGATCAACATCCCCGCTGAAAAAGCAATACTTGCTTCCCCTAAGTACAAGATTGTTTCCGTATGCCTGAGTTAAAGAAGCGGTATAGTCATAGTTATAAACCGTACCATCATTGATGAGGTCTTCACCTCCATCTTTACTCCATGTTTCAATACACTGATTATGCCGGGCTACAATGTAATAACTTCCCGAAGGACTGTTGTAAAATGAAAATGTATTTGAAAAGCTGATTGAGTCTAAATCATTTGAAGCCGAATCAACAATTTCGTATGGGGGTGCTGAATTTCTTAAATGAACATTTACTGAATCTTTTTTCGTAAGTAAATTTTGTGTGACATTGTATTTACCTTCAGGCAAAGCAGTTAAGTTTACATTTATTATTGATGTTCCGTTTATGGTGAAGCTTAAATATCCTGAAGGAGCAGTGAGCGGTTTGGTAATTGTTTTCCCTGAATTTGATTCGGCTGAAATATAATAATAAATCTTTGTGCCTAAAGTCTGAGCCGGTAAATAAGCTCTGAAAGTATCAAGCAATTGTGTCATGTTAACTGAACTGTATGCCTGCGTGGTATCGGTTCTCCAGTAAACTTTTGCGGAAGCAATTCCCGATTTAGTTTTAATACAAGACTTCACTTCATAAGGCGCGGGTATATTAAATCTGTCCAGTAATTTTGCATGTGAAATAAAAACCGGTTCAGTCACGCCAATTTCTTTTGTAATGCAATGGATTGCACCCAGTGCAGAGATCATTGAACTGCAGTTAATGCCGACAATCCTGTATCCCGGCCGATTTTCCCTGTAGATTCTCAATGCTGTTGTATCCTGAGAAAGCCCGTAAACAGGAACGAGTACAGATTTATTTATAAAGACAGAATTTGTGTATGTATAATAATTTGCAGAAGGCGGATACTGACCGGATGTACTCGGCGGCATTGGTATCCTTACAACTTTATACGGTCTTCCATAGCATGTCTGAAAATTATTTACGACATACTGAAGATTAGCATCAATCTGAGGACCGTCAGCAACACCCGCAGGATATTGCCCGACCAGTAATGTTTCCTCATCCAATAGTTTCATGTGCATGTCAATGTGATGGATCTGGTCATAAGGCAGAGTTTCCATTTTAATATATCTGCTGATTCCCATATACGAATTCATAATATTATTAATCTGAGTCTCGGTCTTGCCTGAATTCTCATTTAAAATTAATTTGGATGAAAACCCTGTACCGTTTCCGTCAACCATGAAGTTTCCTCCGGTTGCTGTCAAATCATTTGGTGTAACAATTGACTGATAAAGCGGAATGCCTGTAAAGTTTGAAAAGCCAACAGATACCTGATCATCAAGAGGTCTCGGTCTGTTGTATATCCAGTCAACTAATTTAAGGCTGTCCGAAACTCCCGAGTAGACAGCCCAAGAACCATAGTCCCTGCACCAAACTGAGTTAAATGAGTACTTGATAAATTTTAAATTAGTTAACGGTACTCCACCGCTTGTAAGATAGGTCTTAACAGCATTTGAATCCGAACATACAATATAAACCAAAGCTTCATCTTGTGCATAATTAACAATCTGTCTGATGATTGATGTATAGGATGTCCAAGTAACGATGATTCCCTGAACTTCCTCCCATTCAGCCATTGTACGTACAGGAGTTGGTGGAGGAGTTGTTACTTCACTGTTAATAAAAGGCGGCTGGTAATTTTTGTAAAGATCCTTCTCTTCATCAGTCAGGTAATGCGGCAGCTCCTGTGAAAATGAGATGCCTGCAATAAATAAAAATACTGTTAGAATGTATTTCATAAGATTTTAGCTACTTAATTTTCAGTCTTATAAAGCAGAATTATTCAGATAAACCGTATTTACTATCCCGAGAAAATTATTCTTTGAATATTCCCGTTTAAAACCGTTCTCTTCACAAATTGAAATAAATTCTTTGACACTCAAAAAACAATCAACGGAATTAAATAAATAACTATATGCATACTTGCTTTTGGAAATCTTATTACCTATATAAGGCATTACTTTCCCGAAATAAAGATTAAACAATTCCGTCATTATTCCGCCTGACTTAAACATTTCAAGTACAATAAGCTTGCCGTTTGGCTTTAGCACTCTGTAAATTTCTTTCAGCGAAATCATTAGATTCTCAAAATTCCTTACTCCGAATCCTATTGTAACAATATTGAAAGAGTTGTCGCTGAATGGCAATGAGGCTGCGTCTGCCTGTATCAGTTCCAGTCTATTGTCTTTGATTTTAATCCTTTGAATCTCAAGCATCTTCGAGGAAATATCCGCCGCAACAATTTTAGCCGGATTTAATTTTATCAATTCCTTTGTGAGATCACCGGTACCTGACGCAAGGTCTAATATACTTTCAGCATTAATATTATTTTTTACAATGTAATTGATAATTTCATTACGCCACTTTACATCTTTGTTTAAAGTGAACAGATGATTCAGCTTATCGTAAGTAGGCGCGATCTCATCAAACATGGATTCGATCTTTTCCTTTGACTTATTAATTTTTACCTGCTCCATTTTAACTGAATCTTATGGACTTTATAGGATCAATGCGTGAAGCAATGTAAGAAGGAATCATTGTTGCGAGAAAAGTTAATACTATTGTAATCAGTGAAATTAAAACCACTGTCTCCGTGTGAATTAATATCGGCACACTTTTCATGTAATAAAACTCCGGGAGTGAAAAAAATTTATACTTTAACTCGAGAAAACATATGCCAAGTCCGATTATGTTTCCAAGTATAATACCAATCACACCAATGAGCAATCCGTCGAATAAAAATATCTTTAATATGCCTGACCTGTTCGCTCCTAATGATTTTAAAATTCCGATTGACTGGGTTTTTTCGAGAACAAGCATCAGTAGAGTTCCGACGATGTTGAATGTTGCAACAATGATTATCAATCCCAGCACTATCGGAGTCGGTGCTTTCTGCAGTTCAACCCAGGTGAAAAGCGGTCTATATAACTGGAATAGTGATTTCGGAAAATAAGGATATCCCAGTACCTTTTTTATTTTTGATACTGAATTTTCTACTCTGTCAAGGCTATTCAAATTCAATTCAATGCCGGTCACATTCTCACCAAAATTAAAAAGCTGCTGAGTCGTCTTCATGTCTGTATAAATTATAACATCATCAAAATCCCTCAGTCCGGTCTCATAAATTCCGCTGACTATAAATTGCTTTATCTTCGGAGGATTGACAGGTGATGGAATTCCGTTCAGTCCGAAGACAATGACTTTGTTTCCGACTTCAATATTAATTTTCTTCGCCAGTTTATCGCCTATTATCAGTCTGGAAAAAATTGTATCTACCGGTGTTAAATTGAATTCACCTTTTACCACCCTGTTACGTGCAGTTGACAAATCTGTCTCGGGAATAATTCCTTTTAAAATCACGCCTTCAACAGTTCCTTTGAATCTAATCACTGCTTCTTTCTGAACAATCGGTGAAATGCCTGTTACGCCTGTAACACTGTCTCTGATTATTCCAATAGCTTTCTCATAGTCCGGAAGACCCTCTGCCGTAAATGAAGAGATTTGAATATGTGAAACGAGTCCTGCAACTTTATCACGGATCTCTTTTTCGAATCCGTCTAGAATAGACACTGCAATGATAAGAGCTGCAACTCCTAAGGCAACTCCGAGGATTGATATGTAAGTAATAAACGAAATGAATTTTGAACTGCTCTTCGAAAATAAAAATCTTCTGGCAATAAAATATTTATAGTTCAAATATCTTTTAATTTACTTTTCCAATAAATAAGCTTTAATGAATCCTTCGATGTTTCCGTCCATAACTCCTTGAGTATCGCTGGTCTCATAATCTGTTCTGTGATCCTTCACCATGTTGTAAGGATGAAATACATAACTCCTGATCTGGCTTCCCCATTCTATTTTCTTTTTTTTACTTTCAATAGTGTTGAGTCTTGCAAGTTCCTTTTCTTTTTCAATCATATACAATTTCGACTTCAGCATTTTCATTGCGTTCATTTTATTCTGCATCTGCGAACGCTCATTCTGACACTGAACGACAATGCCTGAGGGAAAGTGTGTGATGCGGATTGCAGTTTCAACTTTATTGACGTTCTGCCCGCCTGCACCACCTGCACGGAAAGTATCTACTTTTATTTCAGAGGGATTTATTTCAATTTCAATATTGTCATCTAAAACCGGACTTACATAGACAGCAGCAAATGACGTGTGACGTTTTTTATTTGCATCGAAAGGAGAAATCCGTACCAGCCTGTGCACGCCGTTTTCCGCTTTAAGATATCCGTATGCATATTCACCGCTAACTTCAACTGTAGCGCTTTTGATTCCGGCTCCGTCTCCATCCAGCCTGTCAACTAAGTTTGCCTTAAAATTATTTTTTTCACAATATCTGAGATACATTCTCAATAGCATTTCCGCCCAGTCCTGTGATTCTGTTCCTCCTGCACCGGAGTTAATCGTAATAATCGCATCACGAATATCATCTTCATCCGATAGCATATTCTTAAACTCAACTTCATCAAGATGCATCAAAAACTTATCTATATCTTTTTCAATTTCAGGTTCTAAAGACTCGTCTTTATCCGCTTCAGCCATTTCAATTATTCCGTTTACATCATTGAAATGATTTTCGACTGACTGATATTCTTCTACCCATTTTTTGAGACTGGAAGTCTCCTGAAGGATTTTTTGCGCCGCTTTATTGTCATCCCAGAAGTTTTCTTCACCGGACAACGATTCAAGCTCTTTTATCCTTGAAATCTTTTTATCGACTTCAAAGAAACCTCCGTAATGCATCTATTTTATCTTTCGAA
>CAYNTN010000135.1:0-12935 GCA_964399995.1 uncultured Ignavibacteriaceae bacterium | reverse complement strand
CTTGATGCAGCAGGTAACAGTGTTAAAGCTCAGTATGTAATTAAATATCTTTCCGATAAGCTGGGATTGAACATGTATAATATTCAGCCGAGTAAATAATTGAAGATCAGCCTTGGAGATTTTATTCTTAAGGAAGTAAATCTGATTTTTCGAAAGTTTACTTACTTAATTTTTGTATTTAGATTTGGCATATTGCTCTGCAAATAATAATTAAAAGAATGCAAGACCTTCTTGCATTATTTAAAAAACAAAAAGGAGAAAAATCAAATGGCAAACGCAGTAAAGAAAAGAGCAGTTAAAAAAGCTGTTAAGAGAAAAGCCGTAAAAAATGCTGCCAAAAAGAGAGCAGTAAAAAAAGCGGTAAAGAAAGGAGTTCTGAAAAAGGCAGTTAAAAAAGGAGCCATGAAGAAAGTAGTTAAAAAAGCAGCTGTTAAGAAAGCAATCAAGAGAGCAGTTGTTAAGAAAGCTGTCAGAAGAAGGATTGTGAAAAAAGCTGTAAGGAGAGCAATACTCGAGGAAGTGATGAAGGATGCTCCGGGAAACATGTAATTTCCAATAACACTTAAAGTTGAATAAAAACAGCTCTTGTAGTTCTTTATGCAAAATACATTAAACAGAATGAATTTTGAAAAGGAACAAAGAGAAAAAGCAGAGAAGTTATCTCTCGAAAAGCAGGGCATGTAAGTTAGGCAACTTGAGAAAGACTGTTTAAAAATTTCACGAAGAGACTTTTAAAAATTACCCCTTTCGAGGTCTCTTCGCTGAAATTTTTTTTTGTTGCTGACAAAGTGTCACAAATTATGAAATAGAAATTTTTTGACTATCTGTGTAATTTGAAGACAGAGTCTGAATGAATATCACATTCGTCTAAAATGTTTAAGGTATTCTGCTCCGCCTGGTTGTCGATTCCCGCATGCTGAGGATATTCAAAACTAATGGCAACGGTTTTGAGTCTCATGCTCTTCGATTAATATTATTGAATAAAGCGTTGCACGTGATTATTTTATCTGTTAAACGGTTATGATTATTTATGAATACTAAAATACATCTTATCTCTTCAGAACTTTTACTTCTCATCATTTTGTATTTTAGTTCGGTTACTACTTTGCATGCACAGTCCCGGCTCGAAAATCTTAATTTGAATAAAATCTCGCTGAACGAGAAAGCTTTAAATGATACTTCCGGATTCGGAGAGTATACTCCGAATAAAGGATTCAAAATTGCAAATACAAGCATGGGTGATCTGAACTTTAAAATATTTTCCTACATACGGTACATTAATCAAACATGGCTTGATTCTACTTATACAAATGCATTCGGAAGAACCACTCCTATTGACAAGCGTCAGGACATCCAGCTGAATAAGGTTAACATTACATTTACCGGATGGCTGCTTGACCCGAAGCTTTTATACATGTTTTATGTGTGGACAAATAATACTGCACAGGGACAGGCAAATCAGGTAGTTGTTGCAGGTAATGTTAATTACAGCTTCAATAAATATATAACTCTTGGTGCGGGCATAAGCTCCTTGCCCGGGACACGCTCGCTGGAAGGAAATTTCCCCTTCTGGCTGCCTGTTGACAATCGTTTGATCACTGATGAGTTTTTCAGACCGTCTTATACTACGGGTCTCTGGGCAAGAGGAAGTTTTGACAAATTCCAATATAATGCAATGATCGGAAATAACCTTAGCCAGCTTGGAATAGATGCGGGACAGCTGGATAACAGCATTAATACAATATCAACTTCATTGGCATGGTTTCCTACTACAGGAGAGTTCGGATTGAATTCCAACTTCGGTGATTTTGAAGATCATCAGAAAGTTGCTACACGGCTGGGAGCTCATTACACGTTCAGTCAGGAGGACAGGGAAAGCCAGCCTGACAATGACGGATTTGAAAATGTACAGATAAGATTTTCAGACGGTACAATAATTTTCACAAGGAATCTTTTCGGTCAGGATATTTCCATAAACAATTTAACTTACCACTCATCAAATATAGATGCCGGTATAAAGTATAAGGGTTTTTCCCTCGATGGTGCATTCTATTACAGATTACTTAATGAATTCGGAGGAACAGGAATTGACTCGCTCCCATTTGACAACCGTAAAGATCAGGGTTATCTGATTCTTGCATCAGCTATGCTTTTACAAAAGACACTGCAACTCTATTCATCCTATTCAAAAGTTATCGGGCAATACGGAAATCCATACGGAATCAGAGGCGGACTGAACTGGTATCCGTGGAATAACTATGTCGCAAGATTTAACCTTGAGTATATTTATCTCAGGAAGAGCCCTGTGGGAGGATTGTCGCTTCCTTATCTGGTTGGAAGTGACGGAAGCATGTTTCACTTAGATTTTTTATTAAATTTTTAATTTTAAAATTTATTAAGATGAAAAAGATAAAACTTAAAAGCCTGGTGGTTTTATTCCTGATAATGCTGGCATTTGAATTTCCGGGAAAATCATATGCTCAGTATGATTCGATTGCTGTTTCTATCCTTGACAGCATGAGCGATAAGATCGGTGTTCTGGAAACCTGCAGTTTCAGGTTTGATTCTGAATTTGATATTCCAAGTGATGAATACGGGCTGATTACACATTCGGAGTCCGGGACTTTTTATCTTAAAGGACCGGATAAGCTCTTCATTGATAAAAAAGGTGATAAAGGACACAGGCAGTTTTTTTATAACGGGAAAACTTTTCTTCTGTACTCTTTCGACAAAAATCAATTTGCTTCCGTGGCGGCGACGATGAGCCTGATGGAACTGATTGATTCTGTAAGTTCATACTATGGAGTTGATTTTCCAGGTTCAGATATTTTTTACCCGGATTTTGTCGACAATATTCTCGCAACGTCTAATAATCTTGTTTATCTTGGACTGGCTTTGATCGAAGACACAGAATGCTATCATGTTGCAGGAGCAACTGATGACATGACGTTTCAATTCTGGATCAATACACAGCCACCAGGTCTTCCGGTAAAGATGTCAATTGATTATATTGATAAACCGGAAAGCCCGAGATATTCTATAAGATTCTCAGACTGGAAATTAGATGAGATCATAGCTGATGATAAATTTGAATTTTCTTTTCCTGCAGGTGCACAGCAAATTAAACTTATTAAATAAAATTTAATTTTATAACATCATGAAAATAAAAATTATTTTATCAATATTTGTAATTACAATTATTGGAATCTTCTTTGTGCCGGATGACTGCGACGCTCAGAGAATGAGAGGCGGCAACAGAGGCGGAAACAGATCCAGTTTCTCCCGAGGAAATACAAGCAGCAGGACGATTAACAGCAGAAGCAACTACAATAGATCAAACACAAACCGGACATTTAAAAATAAAAGTAATACCAACGTCAGAAAAAATAATGTAAACCGGGATAATATTAAAAGAGATAATGTAAACAGGGATAATGTCAAAAGAGATAAGGGAACTAAAGACAGAGAAGGCGTGAGAGACAGAGAGACAAACAAAGACAGAGGTGACCGTCAGGATAATCGTGACGAGAGACAGGGTGACAGACAGGATAATCGTGACGAGAGACAGGGTGACCGGCAGGATAATCGTGACGAAAGATTAAGTGACAGACA
Source organism: uncultured Ignavibacteriaceae bacterium (assembly GCA_964399995.1). Classification (GTDB taxonomy): domain Bacteria; phylum Bacteroidota; class Ignavibacteria; order Tepidaquicellales; family Tepidaquicellaceae; genus JAGPCH01. The sequence continues at coordinate 9,323 of CAYNTN010000135.1, read as the reverse complement.
AGACAGAAGAGACAATTATTATGATAACTATAATAATATTTATCATGGATATAATTACAGCGGATACTACCCGTATTATCATCATCCTTATTATCCCTACGGCTGGGGCAGTTTTTGGTATCCGGTGGGATTGTTTTTTACAACAATTGCTGCCTCTGCAATTCTGTTACCATATGATGATGATGAAGGTGATGAGTATAATTATTACTATGACCAGGGTGTATACTACCAGGGTAATGAAACAAAAGACAGCTTTACCGTAGTCCAGGCGCCTGAGGGAGCGGAGATCACGGAACTGCCTTCCGGCTACACTACCACCGTAGCAGGGAACATGAAGTATTATTATCACGGCGGTGTATTTTATATGCAAACGGAAACAGGATACAAAGTTGTATCCGCACCCATCGGGGCTATAGTTTACAAGCTGCCTGAAGGCGGACAGGAAATCGACATGAAGGGAAATAAGCTGATAAAGTATAACAATGCTTATTATCAGCCGATAATGCATGACGGACAGGATGCGTATGAAGTAGTCAAGTACAGCGGCTGACAAAAACACTCTGCATGTATGAAAAAATTCTGTGCGGTCTTTTCCGACAGTACTTTGAATACTTGTAGTTTTAATACTTGTTTTCTATTAACCAATTTGGGTTGAATAATTTTTAAGATTCCATATAGAAATTTTTTGAGACGGGCGATTATAAATAAATCTTTTCAACATAAATTTTTTCCAATTTTTCTTTTGCTTGCATTGATTCTTTTCAATTCTGCATATGCTCAGGTAAAAAAAACATCAGAGGATACACTGACTAAAAAATCTTCAATAAAAAAGGATACACTTAGTTCAAAAGACATTCATCCCCAGGACGCTCCCGAAAGTAGCGGTCTGTTTATAAAATCAGGTGATAAAAAACTAACTATGCGTCTGTACGGCTCCGCGAGATTGTTTGGCTCAAATGATTTTAATGGTTTGGAAGGAGGTACAGGTTTTTCTATCAGTGAAATACCGGTTGGTGATAATGCCAATTATGAAGAAACTTTTTATATGACTGCAAATTTGACCCGGCTCGGAATGGAAGTAAAACGAAAGACATTTATCGGAAATGCACTGATCAAGATTGAAACAGATTTTAACGGACCTGATAATAAATTCCGAATCCGTCATGCTTACGGGCAAACAAATCATCTTATTGTCGGACAAACATGGACAAACTTCAGTGATATAGAAACGCTGCCTATTACAGTAGATGTTGACGGTCCGCCGACAGCAGTCTCATTACGAACTGTTCAGATAAAATATTATCTTGATTTTAAACCCGGCTGGAGATTCAGAGCAAGCATAGAGTCACCAAGTGTTACAATCTTCATTCCTGATACTGTCTCGGTGGAAGAAGTCACCCAGAATTATCCTGCTTTAGCTTCCAATATAAAAAAAGATTGGGAGACACTTCAGATAAAAGTTGCCGCTATCCTTAATCCGGTTTCAGTTCGTGATTTTTCAGGTGACAGAGTGAATTTGCTTGGGGGAGGAGGGCTGTTGAGTTTCAATGCTAACATTACGAAAACTTCCACTCTGAAATTTCAGGGACTTTTGGGTAAAGGCATTGCCTCATTCTTAAATATAGGTGACAATTCAGCGTTTGATGTTGTATTGAATCCGTTCGACAGCACATATCAGCTTACAAGTCTGTATGGCGGATTTATTGCATTCAATCAGAATTTAATTAAACGCCTTATTGATATTGATTTGGTTTATGGCTTGATAAAAATAAATATGGAAGATTACTTTCCGGATTATACATTTAAATCAGGTCAATACATCGCATTGAATGCATTTTTTACAAGTCCGGGCGGATTCAGGCTGGGAGCGGAATATTCATACGGATTTAAGAAAACAAAAAATGATGGAAGCGGTGAAGCAAACAGGTTTGCATTTACTTTTTATTATGACTTTTAGTATTATGTTTAAATTGTACAAAAGTTTGAAATTTACAGATACCAGTTTTTTTAACAGGATACAAATAAGTCAGATGAACAAATTCATATTTTTAAATTAGGTATTTATTTACTTTGCAGACAATGAATGTCATTAATAAAAAAATAATTCACTTTTTCTAAATTTTAAAGTACACAACACTATTTATTTTATGAACAAGAAAAAATACAGCCAAGGGAAGCAAATACGGGAAAAGGTTCCGCGCAAGTCACATTCAAAATTCACTCCGCCTGCAGATCGTCCTTCGGTTAAGGAAATGATAGAAGCATCGAACTATGACAGGATTCCTGAACTGATTCCGATCCGCCATTTCCGGATGAGTGAAAATCCTTTTGTGTTTTACAGGGCAACTGCATCTATAATGGCAAGAGATCTTTTTACAACTCCTTCTTCCGGAATTATTGTACAGGCGAGCGGTGACTGTCATCTGAAAAACTTTGGCGGCTATGCAACACCTGAACGTCATCTGGTCATTGACATGAATGATTTTGATGAAACTCATCAGGCACATTTCGAATGGGATTTGAAAAGACTTGCTACAAGCTTTATACTTGCGTCGAGAGCTAACGGGTTTAGTGAGCGGGATGCTGCAGATGTTTCAATGAAGCTCGTTTCGGTTTATCAGGAAAAGGTAAATGAATTTTCAAATATGAAGCTTCTGGATTTGTGGTATATGAAGTTTGATCTTGAAGAGCTGAGAAGGAAAAGCAAGAGTGAGCGGATTAAGAAAAAGCTTGCCAAAACAATTGCAAAAGCACAAAAAGAGAATCATGACAAAGTGTTTTATAAAATGACAAGCGATAACATGGGGACTAATTCAATTTCCGAATATCCTCCTCTTATTTATCATCCGTTTGATCTGGAAAAATCAAAAGACATGATCATCAGGTTTCTTGACGGTTATAAATCTACTCTTCATCCTGATAAAAAATATTTATTTGAACAATATAACTTTGTTGATGTCGCGCTGAAAGTAGTCGGTGTGGGAAGTGTCGGAACAAGGTGCTACGTTGTTCTGCTTGTCAATGATGAGAATGAACCTTTATTTATACAGGTAAAGGAAGCAAGGCAGTCGGTGCTGGAGCCTTATACTGCACCGAGTCCTTTTAAGCATGAAGGTGAAAGAGTTGTCTGCGGGCAAAGACTTATTCAAAGCGGCAGCGACATTTTTTTGGGCTGGTCAACAAGTGAACCCGGCAAGCACTTTTATTTCAGACAACTTAAAGACAAGAAAATTTCTGCTGAAGTAGAGCAGCATGACAAATATACACTTAGCGTGTATGCGGGATTTTGTGCCGGTGTCCTTGCAAGGGCTCATTGTAAAACCGGGCATGGAGCGATATTATGCGGATACATTGGAAGAGGTGATATCTTTGCCGATGCAATTACGAAGTTTGCAGTCAAATATGCAGACCGGACAGAAAAAGATTATGAAGAGTTTATGAAAGCTGTAAAGTCCGGTCAATTAAAAGCTGAAGGTCCTACGAAAAAATAACAGATTGACTGAACTCATATTGCCTCAAAGACTCGAAGACTCTAAGTTGGAATATTCAAAGAACAAATTACTTTGAGTCTAATCGAAAATGATTCCATGGGATTAAGGGGGTTCCGTCAATGACTCCTTACTTACCCTCCACTATCCCTATCTCCTCCTCCGTCAGTCCGTACAACTCATACACCGCCTGATTTATCTTATCCTCACAATAATCTATCCGGCTCTGTATCTGCTCGATCTTGCTTTGAAGTTTTGTGTTTTGCTTTTCTTGGTTGAGGGATATTAGCTGTTCAACTTTCAGTACAATTTCATCGTGTAGGGATTTGTCTTGATTATTTATTTCATCAATAACTCGTATTGGCATTTCAGATATAATTGTAGGTTTAACTTGAGCTAAAGCTCTTCCACTTTCCATTGATATTAATCGATATAGAAACACGAAGAGTTTTGAATTCAATATTCCCATTAAATATTTTGAATTTACATTCTCTACTCCAAAAAGATAAAGTCCGTCAGTTGCATAAGTTTCTCTACAATCAAGTGATATTATAATTTCATCTTCGGTAATAACGCCAACAAGTTTTTCAGGTTTAATAAATATTTTTTCATTTCTAGCCCTATGTAACGAATAGATGGAGTGTTTATTTTGCTTTACTTCTTTACATGTAATATGCGATTTAAACTGATTAATGTAATTACAAATGTTTGGAATGGATTTAAATTTTGTATCTTTGTTTGTATAAATTAGTAGCAAATCGGGATAAAATATATGAAAACGTTTTACATGTCTACCGCCTGTTAAAACATTTTTTAAATATTTTTTTTCTAATTTGTATTGCGTTGCCTGCTGAGCTGTGACTAAAAAAGCTTCTTTCAAGTCTGGACTTACACCTCTTTGGATTCCATCTTCATCAACAAATTCAGAAAGAATTTTTACTTTCCCCTGTTTAATTTTATTGCTTAACAGATAATGTTTAGCATTCTTTGTTACAAAAAGATAATTAGGGATCTCTAACAATTCTATTTGATAAACTGATTCATAGTTTTTAGGATTTTGTAACTCTTTCTTTTTATCTTCTTTCTTCAATCTTGATAAATCATTTGTTATTATTTTATTTGATCTAACTGGAGAGATGTTTGAGAATATCAAAATACTTGATGGTCTATTTACTTCATCAAAAACATTACCCATGTTCAAAATTATTTTAATCGAATTATTACTTATAATATATTTGCGAAGACTCTTATTGTCAATTTGATATAAAAGAACGTCTGGCAAAATCATTCCAAAACTACCAGTATTCTTCAAGAGAGAATAACTTCTAAATACAAAATACATAAAACTATCAATCATTCTCACTATAATTTCTCTGTTTTTTACTTTCAAATAATTTAAGGAATCTTCGTCAAAGTCAGCCCCCCAAGGCGGATTCCCAATCACCGCATCAAACCCTCCCTCAGCAAACACCTCCGGAAATGCTTTCTGCCAGTTGAACGGTTTTACTTTCTTTTCATCTCCGAAGTCTATTTCACCGTCATAAAAGTCGGTATCAATCAGACTGTTACCGCTTTTGATATTGTTATCTATGTTCGGAAGGACTCTTTCATTCCAGATCTTTGTCTGAGTCGCAATACTCGCGTCGGTTTCTCCTTCCATGCATTTCAGAAGCAGGCTGAGTTTGGTTACTTCCACTGCATTCGTATCTATGTCCACTCCGAAAATATTGTTCGTTAGAATTCTCTTTTTTTCTGAAGTAGTAAGGTTTCCCTCAGGTGTCAGAGTCGTATTTTTATCCGAACTCTTTATCTTTCCGTTTTGAGAATAGTAATCTTTATGATAATCAAGTAAATACTGATAGGCTCCGAGAAGAAAGCTTCCGCTTCCGCAGGCAGGGTCAACTATTTTAATTTTTGAAATATCTTTCGGAGATTTATTTTCTATTAGCTTGCTTACGGTATTATTTACGATGTATTCGACAATATACTGCGGAGTATAATAAACACCGCCGGCTTTTCTGACTTCGGGCTTATCTTCAATTGTTACTCGGTGAGAATCGCTGACACGGATTTGTTTTCCGAGAAATTGTTCATATGCGCTGCCGAGTATTTCTACTGAAAGAACAGAAAACTCATAAGGACTTTCAGGATAATAAAGCTCGTTTATAATTGTTTTGATTACCTTATCGTCAATGTTAAGTGATTCAGAGATCCTGTCTTTTTTAAAATCAAAGATACCGGAATTATATTTTTCATCTGCAGTTCTGAAAAGTTTAAACAAGTTCTTATAAGTATCATTATCTTTACTGATTGTTTCTTTTAAACTCCCGTAAGGTTCAACGCTTCTGTCTTCTGCAATTCTTAAGAAAATAATTCTGTCAATAAACTGCTGAACGGCAAAGTTTATCTCATCTTCATTAAGATTCTTATTATCTTTGCTGGTTGCTTTGGCGAGAACAGTTCTCCATTTATCCAGAGAAAGAAGAAATTCCTTATCTACTGTAGCTGTGCCTTTCTTGCCTTTATTCTCCTGAATGAACTTATCAAAGCTTCCTTTGAGAACTTTCTCTTTTGAAAATGTATCCCATATAAAATCAAATTCCTTTACATATTCTTTGAAAGTAAAATAATTAATCCGTGCTACAGAAGCCGAATCGTTCGGGTCAGGTTTTTTTGTGCAGTCATAAATTGAGAACTCTTCGAAGTCTGTAATTATACTTATGGGAAGCTTTGCACTCCATCCGTATCTGCGAACCTGATAAGCGGGAAGGATTTCACCTTTGACAAAAATGCTAGGCTTCTTTGCTTCAACAAAAAACAAACGCTTTCCTCCGACAAGCCGGAAAGAATAATCAGGAGCTTTCATATACCCGCTTATCTTTAATCTGTCTTCGTGAATAACTTCCCTGTAAGCTTCCGCATAACCATTTTCATTATCCATGTCCCAGCCGAGGGCTTTAAAGAAAGGATCAATGAAATCCCTTCGGGTAAGAGTTTCGTTGTAAGATTGATTTTTATAAGATAAATATTGCTCGTCAAAACGCTCGACAAGTTTTGTTACAGTAATTATTGCAGTTTCTTTAGAGGACATTGAAGAGTTATTCTTCCGGTTATGTAATTAAAATTAGTTCAAATATAAATAAAATAATTTTATTCATTAACCCATAAAATATAAAACCCCGCAAACAAATCTGATAGTTATATCAAATATTAGTCATATCACTTGATAATAAAAAAAATTAATTTTACATAATTATAAAAAAAACAATAACTTAATTACTGTAAAAATGAAAAGAGATTTACAATACAACATGCTCAGATTTTTTGTAGTCATATTTATTTTTTTAGTCGTGCAGACACATAAACTAAGCGCCCAGGATATGCCGCCTTTAGATGACTCCGTCACAACCAACATAGAGCCCGATATTGACAGTGTTTTCATTCCGGGCAACGGATTTGATCTGGTAAAAGGCAGGCTTGGCTCTTTAAATTTCGGAGCTTATGGTCTGTTCAGATATATTAATCAGCTCCCTGCCAAACAGTCTTATGTGGATCATCTTGGTAACACAAGGAACATCGATACAAGAAATGACTTTCAGCTGCAGAGAGTAATGGTTTTTTTCCGGGGATATTTTCTTGACCCGAAGTTTAATTATAATGTAACTTTCTGGACTGTTAATGCAACTAATCAGATGGCTATCATCGGTCATATAGCGTATAAATTCGCAAAGCAATTTAATCTCTATGCCGGGTGGGGAGCATTGCCCGGAACGCGTTCGAATCATTATTCTCATCCTTTCTGGCTTGCACCGGACAGAATAATGGCAGATGAATATTTCAGACCTTATTTTTCACAGGGACTATGGGCAGACGGTGAAATAATACCAAGAGTGTTTTATACTGCAATGATCGGCAATAACTCGAGCAATCTTGATGTAAGTGCTGCAGAGCTAACACGTAGTTTGGCTTCCAGCGCAAGTTTAGACTGGAGACCAACGACAGGTGAATTTGGTAAATACAGTTCGTTTTCAGATTATGATGAACATGAGAAACTTGCTACAACCATCGGGACAGCATTTACCCATTCACGTGAAAACCGTTTTACACAAAACCTTGAGGATTCTCCCGGCAATACAGGAGTTCGTCTTTCAGATGCTTTAAACCTATTTCAGATTGGAGCGCTTGCAAAAGATGTTACAGTCCTTGATGCCGACTATAATATGGTGTCAGCCAATTTAGGTTTTAAATACAAAGGATTTTTCCTTCAGACAGAATGGTATTCCCGGACTCTTAATAAATTTAATACAACAGGACCGGTTCCTATATCTTCAATGCTTGATCAGGGCTTTTATGTAGCGGCTTCTTATATGGCAATACCTAAATATATGGAGTTATATTGTTTCGGATCTCAGGTCTGGGGACAGTTTAACAATTCAAATGAAATAACCGGAGGAGTAAATGTTTATCCTTACGGCAGGTGGTATATGAAGCTTAATGCGCAGGCAATTGTAGTAAACCGGTCGAATGTTAGCAGTTCATTCGGCTATTATGTCGGAGGATTAAAAGGCACAATACTTTCTCTGGCAGCTTCATTCTTTTTGTAAACAGTTAGCAGTTAACAGTTAACGGTTAACAATTAATAGTAAGTAACGAAGTGAACAAATTTTTTCAAACTTAGGTGAACAATGACTAATCAATATTCCGGGGATTCGGTTTACAATATTACTTTGAGGTTATTGATTCTTATTGGGATCATCGCCTGGTGCTTTCTGATAATTTTCCCGTTCATCAACATTTTGATATGGAGCCTTATTCTTGCAATTGCGATTGGTCCTCTTCACCGCAAGCTGACAAAAAAAACCGGAGGAAAACCCAAACTGGCTTCATTCATTATCATATTTTTAATTATGATTGTAATTATCTTTCCTGCAGGTTTAATGATTGATTCTCTTGTAGAAGAAGTCAGTGTACTCAAGACAAAATATGATAATGGTTCGCTTACTATTCCACCGCCTTCAGAAAATGTAAAAGAGTGGCCTGTAATAGGAGAGAAGCTCTATGATTTCTGGCAGCATGCTGCTGAAGATATTAAACACCTGGTATTTAAGTACAAAGAACAGCTGTTAGAATATGGAAGCCGAATTGCAAAGGGAATATTAAACGGAGCGGGAGATCTTATACAGATAATATTATCGCTGTTGATTGCAGGAGTGCTGCTGACTAAAGAAGGAGTTGGCGAATCTGTCCGTAAATTTTTCAGAAAAGTAAGCGCTGATTACGGTGATGAATTTGCTGATCTTACTACCAAAACAATTGGAAGTGTGGTAAAAGGAGTAATTGGAGAATCCTTTGTAATGGCTTTGCTGTTTGGAAGCGTGTTCTTTCTTGCCGGCATTCCATATGCAGGAATATGGACATTACTGGTTTTTGTTTTATCCGTTCTTCAGATGCCGCTTATTATCGCAGTGATTCCTACAATAATTTATTTTTTTACTGTTAAAGAAACCACTCCGGCAATACTTTGGACTACTGTGCTTTTATTGGTTAGTCTTTCAAATAACTTTCTCACTCCTCTCATGCTTGGCAAAGGAGCGCCTGTCCCTATGCCTGTGATATTCATCGGGGTGATCGGTGGATTTATGTTATCCGGATTTATCGGTCTGTTTACGGGAGCGATCATGGTATCAATAGGCTATACTTTATTAGTCAGATGGATTAACCCAGACAAAGTTAAAAGTTAAAAGTTAATAGTTGAAAGTTTAAAGTTAAAAGTTAAAAGTTGAAAGTTGAAAGTTGAAAGTTTTAAGTTAAAAAAATGTATTTATTAATATCATA
>CAYNTN010000134.1:0-13036 GCA_964399995.1 uncultured Ignavibacteriaceae bacterium | reverse complement strand
TATTAAAAAATAAATATAAGAGGGAAAAAAAATGGTCAAAAAAATATTAATTTTTTTAATTCCGGTTATGCTTGTGGTTTTATATGGCTTTAAGCCCCACGATAAACCAGCAGGCACTAAAACCAATTTATCTAACAGAAATAATCCAAATCAGGTCTTTGTGATTTCGCAAGCTCAGTTAGATGCAAATCAAATAAGTACCTGGTTCAGAACCAATGGTTCTTTTAACAGAGATCCATCAACCGGTAACTCAGGGTTTGAATGGCCAAAGGGATCAGGAAAAACAGCCAGATATGCATCCGGTTTATGGCTTGGATGTATTGTAGGAAATGATACTCTTACAGCAATGGCAGAATATGATTACGATTATAAAAACGGATATGTGAATAACCAGGGAAATCCTGACGGTGAGGATAGTGCAAACTATAGGGTATATAAAATTACACAAGGAAATACCACGGATCCGGATTATATCAATTGGCCAGTTTATCAAGGTGCTTACACGGATTCAACCGGTAAACCTTTAAATCTAGGCACACAAACAATGTTTTATGTTTATACTGATGCATATCCTCATAGTGCGAGTGCTTCAAGTTTAGGTTCTTTGAAAGCGCAGATACTGCAAACGAACTGGGCATATAATGTAAACGGACCATTAGGAAACATTATTTTCCAGGAGTACCGTGTTATTAACAGAAGTTCAAATACATGGACACAAACCTATCTGGCTCAATGGACAGATGATGATCTTGGAGCTGCAACTGATGACAAAGTAGGTGTGGATACAGCTTTAGATCTGGGATTCACGTATAATTCTACTAACAATGACGGAATATACGGAACAGCTCCTCCTGCAGTAGGTTTTGACTTTTTCAGAGGAGCATTAGTAGCCAGTCCCGGTGATACAGTCAGATATTTTAGTCCTCCGGGAAGTAATAATGAGATTGTAAAAGCAGGGTTTAAAGATCTTGGTTTAACAGTTTTCAATTACTATAATAATACCATGCCTCAGCCTTCAGATCCGCGTTCAAATACAGAGACATACAGAGTTCTCGAAGGAAAATGGAGAGAAGGACAATCCTGGGTATCACCAACAGGTGATACGACAACTAAATGTTTTGCCGGAGATCCTGTAACAGGAAACGGATGGCTTAATCCGGGAGAGACTGACAGAAGATTTATTCAATGTACAGGTCCATTTTTAATGCATCCAAATGATACACAGATAATCGTTGTAGCACAGGTAATAGCCAGGGGTTCAAGTAATCTTGGAAGTGTTACTTCATTAAGGAGTACCAGTGTATTGGCTCAGAGTATTTTTGATAATAATTTCCAGGTTCCGCAATCAGCACCTGTTGTTCCAACTCAATCATATGCACCTGGTAACGGGATAATATATCTGTCATGGTCAGATACAGCTGAAAAAATCAGTATTCCAAATAAGTTATCTCGGGGAACATATAAATTTCAGGGATACAATATATACCAGATTAAACCCGGAGCAACCGGATCTAATCCGGAAGACAGAGTATTAATGGCTACCTATGATATTAATGACGGGGTAACTGATATTATGGATAGTGTCTTTAGTCCTACATATGGTGTATTTATTTACTATACAGTTCAAAAAGGATATGATAACGGAATTTCACGTTATTTTGTAATGAACAGAGATTACATAAATAATACAGTTTTGTATAACGGAACACAATACAGAACAGTAGTTACGGCATATTTTTATGATTCTCTCGGAGGTCCTTTCTCTGCACCGAAAGTAAATGAAACACCTGTAACATCTTCAAATATTTTGGTAATAACTCCTCAAAATCTGACACCAGGAACTACTGTAAATTATAGTGTCGGTGATACGCTTCCTACAGATCAAAGCGATTTAGGCACGATGCCTATAATTATTGAACCTCTAAGTTTAAAAACAGCAACGTATACATCAACATATGGATTAGATTCAGGCAATGTGGTCTGGAATATCTCACGAACAATTGGTTCTGCAACAACAGTATTGGATTCGAATCAAAGAGACTTTTCCGGAACACAAGATACGGCATTAATAATTGACGGATTTCTGTTGGTACATGCAAATATAAGGGATTCAGGAGTAATACTGGATCAAAATGATCCGGAAGCTTTAACAAATGGTGTAAGTACATACACAAGACAAGGTGCATGGACATATGATCCTCCGAACAGTAAGTGGTTCACCGGACCTGACACAGCTGACATTAGTGCAGCGGCTCTTAGTACATCAAAATTAATTAAACATCAGTTCCAAAGCAGAAGCCTGGGTATGAGCTGGCCTTACAGTGCGTCTTTCAGGAATACTCAAACCAGAGTAAGAGCAAATGGAACTCAATTTACTCAGACAACAGCTGGAAGTCCAATATTAAGCGGAGGACCGTTGAGGACCGTTCAGTTTATATTCGGTCAAAATTCAATGGCTTACCGGTTTACACCGTCCAGGAGTCTTACCGATACAACATCTTATAATGCTTTGACTGCTGATACAAACTTAACAATTACTCCAAATAAAGGAATGGTTGAAATACCATTCAGTGTTTTTGCCGTTGAGGACCTTGATTCATCAAACGGTACACCAAGACAATTGAATGTCGGATTTATTGATGCTAATAACAGCGGAAGCTGGGATCCTGACGGGACGGGAATGGGTGGTTTTGAATTTACATATATTCTGGCTTCATCGTATGATGCTACACCGAATACAAATTATACATCAAAGAATCCCGGAATCGGCGGCGGTGCAACCGGTTTCCAATCAATGGATATAATGTACGCTTGGTTACCAAGAAGAAATACGGTTAATGGTGCTCCACTGACCTGGACTAATGGTGATAAGCTGACGGTTTCTCCGTATATCATTACACGTCCGGATTTTGTACCGGGTTATCCAATTGAATATACCTGGCAGGTAAACGGAACATCAATAGGTAATCCATCAGTTGCAGCAACTCAATTGAATCAGATAACTGCTTATCCTAATCCGTATTATGCGGGTCACAGACTTGAACCGGATCCATTTAACAGATTCATATACTTTAGTCATTTACCTCCGGTATGCACAATATACATTTACTCATTAGACGGACTGCTGGTAAGAAGTATACAGAGAAACAATACAGATCCTAACAATTCAATTGAACCATGGGATTTACAAAACTTTGATCAGATCCCGGTTGCCAGCGGAATGTATATAGTATACATAGATGCGGGCAGTCTTGGGTCATCAACTTTAAAGATCGCTATTTTTACACCTGAGGAAAGAATACAAACTTTCTAAATTTAAATTATATTATCCCTGCCGGTATTTATAAGGCAGGGATAATAATAAAACTAAATGTATTAACTAATAGGAGAAAAAAATGAAAAAAATAATTTTCTACATAATTTTAATAATAACCCTCATTAGTAACTCGCTTTTCGCAGGTCCTAAAAATAAATACGGACTTTCAGCAGCTACCGAACTGATGATACCTGTGGGCTCCATAAGTACTGCATTAGGTGGCTCTAATCTTGCAACAACTTCCGGATTAGACGCCATTTATTGGAATCCATCTGGTCTGTCAAATTTGAGTACTAAAATGGGTGAAGCTTTATTTTCCAATCAAATTTACCTCGCTGACATAAATATTAATTATTTTGCAGGTGCTTATAAACTTGCAAATGTCGGAACTTTTGCAGTTACGGTTAAAGCATTGGATTTCGGCGATATTCCTGTTACGACGACTGAAGCTCCCGACGGTACAGGTGAAACTTATTCACCAACTTTTTTAAATATCGGTCTGTCTTATGCCAGAAACATGACTGACAGAATATCATTCGGAACAACAGTTAAGGTGATTTATGAAGAAATAAGCAGGGAATCCGCTTCAGGATTTGCATTTGATTTCGGATTGCAGTACAACGTAATTGGCACCGGCTTACAATTTGGTGTAGCTCTAAAAAACTTAGGACCAGCAATGGTATTTTCCGGTCCGGATCTGGATGAGTTTTATCAGCCATTTGGAACACCTCCGGGAACTAATGCCGAAGCAAGAGCAATAACTTTAGCTGATTTCGAGCTTCCGACAGCTTTCTCATTGGGTCTGAGTTATGACTTTAGACTAGACAAGAAAAATAATCTGATTGTAAACGGCACATTTCAAAATAACAGCTTTTCGACCGATGATTACAATTTAGGACTCGAGTATAATTTCCAGAAAATGGTTTATCTGAGAGGCGGCTATATGTTCACTCAGGAAAATACCGATAATGATAACAGAATTTTCACGGGTCCAACCTTTGGTGCAGGATTTAAATATAATGCCAGCAGTTCTCTCAATGTTGGATTTGATTATGCATACAGGGTAGCCGATAAATTTGATGCTAATCAGTATTTTACCATCAGTTTGGGATTCTAAGTAAAGATTAATTAAGGTCTATATATTTTAAAAAAGGTAATCAATTTTTTGATTACCTTTTTAATTTACCTAATGTATAGTAATGACAAAGTTATTAATTATTGTCTTAATTCTGAATTTTATTACCCGAAATGGTATATGTGATGATGACATTTTTTTTAATTATGACTATTCGGTATTCAAAGGTGAAGACGGCAAATCAATACTGGAAATATATTATTCAGTGAATCAGTATTCCCTTACATACATAAAGAATGAAAATAATTTTGAAGCAGGCGCTTTGATTGATATTCAGATTACAGATATTTCCAGTAACAACATAATCTACTCAAATATATATAAAAGCCCTTCTGTAGTTTCAGATACATCTAAGGAAAAGAACAATCAGAAATTGATTGGTCAGGTAAATTACATTTTGGGTAATGGGAATTATAAATTGTTTATTTCAGGAAGTGACTTTTATGATTCAACCAGGAAAGATGAGTTTCAAAATGAAATAACGATAAAAGCAGGTGATTTGGAAAATGTTAGACTAAGTGATATTGAACTTGCTTCTTCAATAAAAAAAGCACCCGATTCTAAAAGTCCGTTTTATAAAAATACTCTTGAAATAATTCCAAACCCTTCGGGTTTATTTGGCATGAGTCTCAATGAATTATTTTACTATTTTGAAATTTACGGTTTGACTCCTGAAAATATTTCCGAGGAATTTATTCTGAATTATTCAATCAACGATTTGAACAATGTAAATGTAATCTCATTTAACAAAGCTGTGAAGAGAAAAGGTGACTCAAAGGCAGATTACGGGAAAATAATTATAGACAGTTTAAAAAGGGGTTCATACATTTTAAAAGTCACCATACTTGATTCATCGAAGAATCTGAACCTCAGCAATGAAAAGAAGTTCTATTTATTCAATACATCCTCCACGGTACCTGTTTCTTCGGAACAAAATGATTATCTCAAAAGCGAATATCCTGCAATGACGAAAGAAGAAGTTGAAGATGAATTTGACAAAATGATATACATTGTAACTCTTCAGGATGAGAAAAGATTTGAAAGTTTAGAATCACTGAATGATAAAAAAAAATTTTTGTATGAATTCTGGAAATCAAAGGATGTAAATCCTGAAACTCAGGTTTTGGAAACAAAAGTTGCTTACATGAAAAGATACAACGAGGCAAACAAATATTATAAAGAAGCATATACGGAAGGATGGAAAACTGACAGAGGCAGAATTTATATCATTTACGGGAAACCTGAGGATGTGGAGAGATACCCTTTTGAATCACAGACAAAAAGCTACGAAATATGGAAGTATGAAACCATACAAGGGGGCGGGGAATGTGTTTTCATTGAGATTCAAACTTCAACCGGAGTTTACCGGTTAGTACACAGTACCTTTAGGCATGAATTAAAAAATGAGCAGTGGAGAGAACAGCTGTCAAAATACTAGGATGGAAAAAAATATAAAAATACTGATTCTTTCCTTTTTATTTGCATTTGCTCTTTGGCTGTATATTAATTTAAATCTGAGTTATTCTTTGGACATTTCAATACCGGTTGAAATTCAATCCACAAAAGCACAGGCTTTGACCGAAGAAATACCAAATACAATCGACATAAAGGTAAAAGGCAAAGGCTGGGATTTACTGAGTATTCTGATTTCCAAAAATCTTATTTATAATCTGGACATATCAAAACTTAAAAAAGACTCAAAGATCATTACTGAACAGTTTGTGAATGAACGTCTGAATCTCCAGCAAAATGTTTCTATACTGGAAATTAATCCGGATACTATTAACATTAATTTTGACAAAGTGTTTGAGAAGCTTGTGCCGGTCAGAAATAATATTACAGTTAATTTAAAAGAAGGCTATGGAATTATAGGGCAGCCGATACTTAGCCCTGATTCTGTAAGAATTCAAGGTGCGGCTAATTTACTGAATAAAATAAAATTCATTTCTACAGAGTCAAAGGTGATAAATAATGTTAATACGGATATATCAGGTGTAGTAAACATTAAAGATACACTCGCAAATTTAATCAAGGTCAGTCCGTTTCAAATCGGTTACAAATACAATGTGCAGCTTTCGGCAGAAAAAAACTTTGATGAAATAATAATAAATGTATTGAATGTACCTCAGGACAAGGAGGTATTATTAATTCCACCTAAAGTTAATATTTCACTAAGAGGAGGAGTGGAAAAATTAGCACAGATTAATTCCGCTGACATTGAAGTAAATGTTAAATTCGGAAGCATTGAAAGTGATACATTGGGTTATGTGGTTCCTGAATTTTTCATTCCTGACGGAGCAACATTACTGAAAATCGAACCACAAAAGCTGCAATACATAATTAAGAATAAACAGTAACGCATAGAATTGTTTAAGTATCTAAATAATGAATTAAAATCGCTGTGGGATGAAATAAAAAAGCTGGATTTTAAAGTCACATTTATTTTATTGTCAATTGCGTTCATTACTTTTCTATCCCTAGTTTTTTCCTCACCTAATTTTTATTACGAGAATTTCAGCCGTGACAGGTTCTATTCCAGAATATACTGGTTTCTTGCAGACGGCGGACTGATGTTCATAGTACCCGTAATTATCATAAAATTTATTTTTAAGGAAAAATTATCTGACTACGGATTTACCTTAGGTGATAAAAAGTTTGGTTTTATTACTTCAGGGATTTTCCTGATAGTTATGCTTATAGTTGTCTGGATAGTTTCAGGATCAAAATCTTTCGCGGTGACATATCCTCAGGGCGGTCCTAAAGTAAAAGAAGGGCTTCTGATATTCATACTTTATGAGTTATGTATTTTAATTTATATGCTGGGCTGGGAGTTTTTCTGGAGAGGTTATATTTTATTTGGTCTTAAGGATAAATTCGGATACTATGCAATATTCATTCAGATGATACCGTTTTTCATTCTTCATAAGGGAAAACCCGAAGTGGAATTGTTTGCTTCCATATTTGCCGGATTAATATTAGGTATTCAGGCATTAAGAAGCAGATCTTTTATTTACAGCTGGATACTGCACTGGCTGGTAATGTTTTCTATTGACGGTATATCGGTGATGAGATCTAATAAAGATATTTACGGGATTAGCATTACAGATTTTTTTAATTTATTTTTCTAAGACTACTCAAGCTCTGAAATCCGTCCAAAACGTTGCTTAACCACAAAGCACACCAAGAATGCACAAAGTTCACAAAGGTAAAAAAAATAGAATCTTGATGGAACTTTGTGCATTCTTGGTGAACTTTGTGATAAAAAAGATTTTCACTTTGAATAAATAATGACAAGGGAGATGTTTCAATGTTTTATACAAAGAGTTGATTCAAGATACATTTTATGAAGTATTTTTACTTTAAAAAAATGTTTTGTACAGCACTGCATCTCCCTCATATAAAAATAAAAGTGTTGAATATGTAAGATCAATTTTATATAATATAGACAAGTTCAACCCTCTGATTAAACTAAAATTTAATTACGAGGGTTTTTTATTAAACAATAGGATCTGCAGATGTAAAATAACATAACATTAAAGAGCAAAAACTAACAACCCTCATGGTTAACATTGGATGTTTAATTATGAGGGTTTTTTATAAAACAAAATCGGGAGGTAAAGCGAAAAAACACTTTTTACAGTACATCAAATAATTTTTAAAAAATTAAAATTATTAAAATCATGGATAAAAGATCAGTTAAACTCCTGCTATCATTTATCCTGATATTAATATTCGGAAACGCTCAGTCCGATCAGCCCGAATATAATAAAGGGAATAATGGTAATTTCCCGCTCAGAGTTTTATCCAACCCCAATCGAATTCAGGTTGTTGATTCAAAGCTGTTAGATGCAAATCAAATAAGCACCTGGTTCAGGTCAAACGGAAGCTTTAATCTTTCACCTCAAACACAACTTCCCGGCTTTGAATGGCCTAAAGGTTCAAATTTGTTTGCCAGATTTGCTTCAGGATTATGGCTGGGATGCATTGTCGGAAATGATACATTAACAGCTGTAGCTGCTTTTGCATTCGATTATGCTCCAGGATATGTTGATGATAATGGCAATCCCCAGGGGGAGAATGATGATTCCTACAGGATATATAAAATCATACAGGGAAATACAACCGACCCTGATTATATTAACTGGCCGGTAAACCAGGGCGCTTATGTTGATTCACTCGGTAATCCTCTTAATTTAGGAACACAAACTATGTTCTATGTTTATACCGATGCATATACACACAACTCAGGACAGTCAAGTCTTGCTTCAATGAAAGCTCAGATATTACAAACTAACTGGGCTTACAATGTAAACGGACCTTTGGGAAATATAGTGTTTCAGGAATACAGAATTATTAACAGAAGTGATAATGTCTGGACACAAACATATTTAAGTCAATGGACTGATGATGATGTTGGATTTAACATCGATGATAAAATAGGATGTGATACAAATCTTAATTTAGGATATACTTACAATGCTACCAACAATGATCAAAATTATGGCACAGCTCCGCCGGCAGTGGGTTTTGATTTTTTCAGAGGAGCTTTAGTTGAGACTGGAAATGTAAATGATACAGTAAGTTATTTTAGTCCTCCGGGAAGTAATAATCAGGTTGTAAAAGTTGGTTATAGAGATATAGGTTTGAGTGTTTTCAATTATTATAACAATACTAATCCTGAGCCTTCTGACCCGGGCTCTTATATAGAAACATACAGAGTAATAGAGGGGAAATGGAGATTGGGAGATTACTGGGTTACACCTGAAGGTGATACGACAAGGAAATGTTTTACCGGGGATCCTGTTGCAAATACGGGATGGCTGAATCCGGGGCAGGCTGACCGGAGGTTTGTTCAGAGTACAGGTCCGTTTATAATGAGTCCCGGTGATACGCAAATTATTGTAGTCGCACAGGTAATTGACAGAGGCTCTAGTAATCTTGAAAGTGTCAGATCATTAAGAAACACGGATGCTTTGGCACAGAGGATCTTTGATGGAAATTTTCAGGTGCCCGCTTCAGCACCGGAAATCCCTACTCAAACTTATGCACCAGGTAACGGAATAATTTATATCTCATGGAGAGATACGGCTGAAAAAATCAGCATTCCGAATAAGCTTACAGGAAGTTATTATGTATTTCAGGGTTATAATGTTTACCAGATAAAACCCGGAACTAACGGATCGAATATTTCAGACAGGATACTAATGGCTACTTACGACATTGATGACGGTACAATGGATATACTAGACAGTGTGTTTAATCAGCAATATGGATCGTTTATATATTATGTAGTTCAAAAAGGATATGATAACGGAATATCGCGTTATTTTGTAATGAACAGAGACTATGTTAACAATACAGTTTTGTATAACGGAACACAGTATAAAGTAGTTGTAACGGCATATTACTATGATTCACTCGGAGGACCATTCTCCGCACCAAAAGTAAATGAAACTCCCGTAACAGCTTCTAACATATTAACTGTAACACCACAAAATCTTACACCGGGCACAACTGTAAATTATAATGTCGGTGATACACTATTAACTGATCAGAATGATCTTGGAACGATGCCGATAATAGTTGATCCGTTGAGTCTAAAATCGGCAACATATACTTCAGCTTACAACGGTACTAATTCAAATCCACTCTGGAATGTGTCGAGGACGATAGGTTCATCGACAACAGTTTTATATCAGGATCAGGCTGACTTTTCGGGTACACAGGATACGGCACTAATAATAGACGGATTCTTATTGGTACATTCGGAAATACGGGATTCAGGAATTATACTTGATCAAAATGATGTAACAGCTGTTGCCAACGGCATTAATACAAACACGATAAAAGGTGCATGGATATATGAACCGGCAAACAGCCAGTGGTTTACTGGACCCGATACAAATGCGATCAACACAGCAATCTTAAGCACAGCAAAGCTGATCAAACATCAATTCCAAAGCAGAAGTCTCGGAATGAGCTGGCCTTATAACAATTCCTTCAGGAATTCAGCATCGAGGATCAGAGCAAACGGAACTCAGTTCACGGAGGTAGCAGCAGGAAGTCCTATATTAGCCGGAGGACCGCTGAGAACAGTTCAGTTTATATTCGGACAGCCATCTAAGGCATATATGTACGGATCAAACAGAAATGTATTAACAACAGATACCAGCCTTGTTAACACTCCGTACAAGGGATGGGTAGATGTACCATTCAGTGTATTTGCCGTGGAAGATCTGGATTCATCAAACGGAACTCCGAGACAATTGAATGTCGCATTCATAGATGCAGACAGCAGCGGAAGCTGGAATCCTGACGGAACGGGAATGGGAGGTTTTGAATATACCTATGTACTTGCTTCAACTTATGATCCAAATCCGAATTCAAATTACACATCAAAGAATCCGGGAATCGGCGGCGGAGCAACAGGATTCCAGTCAATGGATATTATGTATGCATGGCTGCCGAGAGTAAAGACAGTCAATGGTGCACCATTAACATGGACAAACGGTGATAAACTTACGGTTTCTCCCTATATTTTGACAAGACCTGATTTTGTGCCCGGTTATCCTGTAAAATATTCATGGCAGGTAAACGGAACACAGATAGGAAATCCGTCCTTAGCTGCATCTCAAATGAATCGGATAACTGCATATCCGAATCCTTATTATGCAGGCAGCAGACTTGAACCGGATCCATTTAACAGGTTCATTTACTTCAGCCATTTACCACCGGTCTGCAATATTTACATATATTCACTGGACGGATTATTGGTAAGAACAATAGAAAGAAACAATCCGGACCCGAATAATTCAATACAGCAATGGGATTTACAGAACTTTGATCAGATACCTGTAGCCAGTGGAATGTATATAGTTTACATAGATGCAGGCAGCCTTGGATCATCAACACTGAAGATTGCTATTTTTACACCGGAAGAAAGAATACAAACTTTCTAAAATTAATTTATATTATGCCTGCCGGATTTTCCGGCAGGTTTAATACTAAAAAACTAAATTATTTCATTTCAAATACAATGCAGATTCAACCAATCGACCACTAAACTAAGGTCTTATCCTCGTTACAAAAGCTGTTGAATTATTGTATGCCAGGATCACATCTTCAAGATTCGTAACATTATTTCCTGTAACGTCAGTAACATCATATCCATAATTGAAGCCCGTGGAGTTGTTATATATTTCTATCACATCAGTCAGGTTTACCGATCCGCTTTGATCAACATCACCTCCGTAGATGCAGTATTCACCACTCTTTAATATCTGATTGTCGCCGAAAGCTTTTGTCTTCGATGTTGTAAAATCATAAACTATCGGATCGCCAGTGGTGAACTGCATTGTTGTTTTACTCCAGGTTTCAATTGAATTTCTGTGTTTAACAACAAGATAGTAGTAGATACTTGAACTAATATTGAAAAAATTTACCAGCGCATATCCGTTGCTGTTCAGTAAAACCTTTGCAGAATCTACAACTGTGTATGGATTCAAAGGTGCTCTGACAAGTACTGTTACAGTGTCTTCGTTCATTTCGTCACCATCCCAGAATCCCTGAAGTTTTGCATTCAGTTCGACTGATTCTACATAGTTTCCCGGGTTAGAATTTTTTGTAGTATCAATAAGTTTATAGATCATTGTATCCCTTAAAGAAGCACTGCCTCCGATACTTGCAATCACTTTGAATTCTCTTTCCCTGTATGGCTGCGTGAAACTCGTAATCCTTACTATTGAATCCTGGTATAATGAAACACCTGCTGGAGCATTTACAAGTTCATACTGCATATTACTTCGAACCGGTCTTACCTGAAGAATATCCTGCTGTACAAATTCCGATCTTCTGAAACACAACGCCGCTTGCGGATACAGTCTTGGACGATTGCTTGTCAGAAGCTGCACATTAAAGAAGCATCTGCCTTTTTCAACATTATCATACAATACCCTTACATACCAGTTTCCGGTGACAGAAATGCCCGGATTAAAATCCGGATACCACCAGGACCATGCGTATTGCGCCTGATCGCTTAAATAAAAATAAGTATCATCAAACAAACTGCCGTCTGATCTTCTTATCTCATACCTTATTTGTTTACCGGTATAATTTCCCTGAAACTGCATCCAGAATCCGATCTTGCTTTCGTATCCACTAACGGTATAAGGCTGATATATCCCTTCCTTCAGATAATTTCCAGTACTGTCAAAATTTCCTCCTACAAGGCTTGAAGTATAAACTCCAAAACCCATTAACTTAAAATCCCTGAAGCCGACATAAGGATTCTGACTTTGCCAGAGAGAAGCGCTGTGATTATATGTTCCCTGCCACGGATCTCTTTTTACCCAGGTATTCCCTGTATAGTATCCCGGTTCAAAATGAAGGTGTGCATCAGTGGAATTTCCTGAACTTCCGACATAACCTATTGTTTGCCCCTGTAAAACATATTCTCCAAGCTTTACAGTCACTGATCTTTTCATCAAGTGGTAGTAAAATGCATAGGTCCCGTCGCTATGCCGTATCTGAACGAGATTTGCCGGAGAACCTGTTCCCCATCCCGTATTTCTGTCAAAATTATTTAC
>CAYNTN010000133.1:0-13210 GCA_964399995.1 uncultured Ignavibacteriaceae bacterium | reverse complement strand
ATTATTTATTGAATAATATTCTTACCATTTTGCGCAGAAGTTAAGTTGTAACTGACTATTGATTCATGGAAACGGAATTATCAAAAAGAATTACAATAAATCCTGAAGTAATGGTCGGAAAGCCCATATTCAGAGGGATGAGAATTACAGTTGAACAAATCCTCAATTCCTTAGCAGCTAACATTTCAGTTAAAGACTGAATGGAAGATTATCCTGAATTGGAATTAGAAGATATTAAAGCAGCACTCTTATTATGCCGCGAAATTAGTTGAAGAAGATATTGAACATTGAACATTGAACATTGAACATTGAACAAATTCCTCACAGGCTACAACTTCTCAAGCAAATTCACATTAATCACGCAATTCATTTCATCATAATTAAACTAATTTGAGTAAATAAAATTAAATTGATTAATAAATTTTATTTTCAAAGATTGGTAGCAAATTAAAATTAAACCAATGAATAAAGAGCAACAGGAAAAAGAAGATCATGAAAAACTCGTTACTGTCTTTGAAACCGGTAATGAAGCGATTGTTGCGCTCGTAAAATCAATGCTTGATGAAGCGAAGATCAGATATCTTGCACAGGGAGAAGGTGTTCAGGATCTTTTCGATGTAGGTGTTCTCGGCACAGGTTTTAATCCTATCACCGGTCCGGTTGTATTCCAGGTAATGCCGGAAGATGTGGAATATGCAAGAGAGCTTCTTAAAGATGTTACAGATGATTAAGTTTGTTCAATTAGAAACAAAATTAAAATTTTGAGCTGACTGATTCGTTTAACAGTTAGCTTTTTTATTAAATAAAGAATAATGATCGAATTTAAATTTGGTCTCTTTACTTCCTTTCTCTTATTTATCTGGTTAATTATTGAATACACTCTGCTTGTTCCGAACTATCATCAGTTTAGCGCTTACCTGAGTTACATAGCTGTATTGATTCCGGTGGCAGGAATATATTTTGGAATCAGAGAGAGGAAGAATAAAGTTAATTTCGGATACATTTCTTTTAAAGGAGCTTTCCGGACAGGGATCATTATTACTTTAATAGTTGCCGTGTTCGTTACTATATTCGTGTACGTTTATTATGAATATATTAATCCCGGATTTGTAAATTATCTCGGGGCTGAAACGGAAAAGAAATTATTACAGGACGGTGTAAGCAGGGATGAGATCAATGCTTCAGTAGAGGTAATAAAATACAGATATAGTCTGAATATACAGATGATTCAGCAATTGATATTTATTCTTATCGGCGGAGCGGTAGTGTCTTTTGTAACAGCCATGTTATTAAAAAAAATCACAGGCATAAAACAACGTAAATTTAATAATTGAGATTGAAAAGTATTTGTGTATTTTGCGGATCAAATTCGGGTAGAGGTGTTAAGCACCTGATAGCTGCTCAGGAGCTCGGAAAGATTCTTGCTAAAAATAATTTGTCTCTTGTTTATGGAGGAGGGAATGTCGGTATAATGGGTGAAATTGCAAATACGGTCTTGAATTATAATGGAAAGGTTATTGGTATAATTCCGGAAGATCTTGTTGCAAGAGAAGCTGCATTAAACGATGTGACTGAATTAATTGTAGTAAAATCCATGCATGAGCGGAAGGCTAAAATGTCGGAATTGTCGGATGCCTTCATCGTAATGTCCGGTGGTATCGGAACACTCGAAGAATTCTTTGAAGTATGGACGTGGGCTCAGCTGGGTATTCACGGAAAACCAATTGGTATTTTAAACATTGACGGCTATTATGATCTGATGATACAATTTATTAACAATTGTGTCAGACAGGAATTTGTAAGTGAAAAGAATCTTGATATGATAATAGTTGAAAGTAATGCTGAAACTTTGCTGAGTAAGATGAAGGATTTCAAGCCGGTGGAAGTAAGGAAATGGACGGAGTCAGTTAAAAGTTGAAAGTTAAAAGTTGAAAGTTAAAAGTTGAAAGTTAAAAGTTGAAAGTTAAAAGGTGAAAGTTAAAAGGTGAAAGTTAAAAGGTGGAAGTTGAATGTCAAAAATATTATTTAAGCTTTGTTAATGCATTTCGCAAAGTCATTACGTCCAACACGTTTTTGATTTATATTTTAGAGTCTTTGATACTATGAGGGTATGATCATCCTTTTGGGATCTGCCCCACTTTCAACTTTTAACTTTCAACTTTCAACTTTTAACTTTCAACTTTCAACTTTCAACTTTCAACTTTCAACTTTCAACTTTCAACTTAAAGATTTGAATCTAGAATCATTCAGAAAATATTGTCTGTCAAAGAAAAGTGTCATTGAAGATTTTCCCTTTGGAGAAGATACAATTTGTTTTAGAGTTGCCGGGAAAATATTTGCAATAACATCGTATAGTGTTCCGTTAAGTGTTAATCTGAAATGTGAACCGGAACTTGCTATTGAACTTCGTGAAAAGTACGATGAAGTTCAGCCGGGATATCACATGAATAAGAAGCACTGGAATACGGTTGACTTCGAAGGAAGGATATCCGATAAAGAATTAAAGACAATGATTGATCATTCTTATGAGCTTGTTGTCAATGGTTTAAGCCGGAAGCAAAAAGAAGAACTTTTCAAGCTTTAGATTTATATATAACAATTAACTTTTTCACATAAACAGTGAACGGATAATTTTGATTAAAAAATTAATACTCACCTTATCACCTGAAGATGCTTCGGACGACGGGAAGTTAGCAGAAATTATCGAAGCAGAATGCAACATTTCACAGGATGACTCTTACCAAATCAGAAAAGTAAAGCGTTCGATAGATGCCCGCAGCAGATTCCCTTTAGTAAATTTGACTTTGGAAATTTACATAAATGAAATACCCTCGCCTGAACCTGTCATTAAAGATAATTACAAGAATGTCTCAGGAAAGAAAAAAGTGATAATAGTCGGTGCGGGACCGGCAGGGTATTTTGCTGCACTTGAGCTTATCGAGAACGGAATTAAGCCTGTGATTTTTGACAGGGGAAAAGATGTCCGTGAAAGAAGAAAGGATCTAAGGGAGATACAGCAGTTCAGCAAAGTGAATCCGGATTCCAATTATTGCTTCGGTGAAGGCGGAGCCGGAACTTACTCCGACGGGAAGCTTTATACGCGGTCTCATAAAAGAGGAGACATTAATAAAGCACTAAGAATATTAGTTGAGCATGGAGCTGATTCGGATATACTTATTGATTCACATCCGCATATCGGCTCTAATAAACTGCCAGGTGTAGTGCGAAACCTGCGTGAGACAATACTTCATCACGGAGGGGAAATAAATTTTGATTCACGTGTGACTGATTTTATAATAAAGGAAAGTAAAATGTTTGGTGTCATTGTAAACAATAAGGATGAGCACATTGCAGAGGCTGTTATTCTTGCAACTGGACATTCGGCAAGGGATATTTTTTATTTGCTTAACAGAAGAAAGATCAGAATTGAATCCAAGCCTTTTGCAGTCGGTGTCAGGATTGAACATCCGCAGGCTTTGATAGATGAGATTCAATACAAGCAAAATCCCAGAAGTGTTTATCTTCCTGCTTCCAGCTACAAGCTTACTGCGCAGATAAACAGCAAAGGTGTATTTTCATTCTGCATGTGTCCTGGAGGACTCATTGTACCGGCAGCTACAGCTCCGGGAGAAATTGTTGTCAACGGAATGTCAATGTCACGGCGCGATTCAAAGTTCGCGAATTCCGGAATAGTGACGGCAATAGATGAGGAGGACTTGATTGAATATAAACAATACGGCGAGTTTGCAGGATTGGAATTCCAGAAAGATCTAGAGAAAAAATTTTTTGAAGAAGGAGACGGCTCGCAAAAAGCACCCGCTCAGAGGATGACGGATTATGTAAATGGGAAATTATCGGCAACAATAGGTGAGACTTCTTATATACCAGGAATTTACAGTTCAGAGTTGAACAGATTATTTCCCGAAAAAATATCACAAAGAATAAAATTAGCTCTGGTTCAATTTGGAAAAAAGATGAAGGGATATTTTACTGAAGAAGGGTATCTGGTCGGACTGGAATCGAGAACAAGCTCGCCTGTTAGAATTACAAGGGACAAAGAATCCTATCAGCACATGCAAATTGAAAATTTATATCCTTGCGGGGAAGGTGCGGGATATGCAGGCGGAATTATTTCAGCAGCACTTGACGGGCAGAATGTAGCGAAGGCGATATGCCGGAAATCGGGTCAATCGTGAATCGTGAATCGTGAATCGTCTATAATTAATAAAAAAAAAATGAATATTATAAGGGCATCAATTGAAGATTTAGATTTAATCACTTCACTATTTGATTTATACCGACAGTTCTATTCACAATCTTCGGATTTAATGTCTGCAAAAGAGTTTTTATCGGAGAGAATTAAAAAAAATGAGTCAGTTATATTTTTAGCAATAGATGAGAAAACAAATGAAGGAATGGGATTTGTACAGCTCTATCAGGCTTTCTCCTCGGTGAGCATGAAACGTCTATGGATTTTAAATGATCTGTTTGTTCATGAAGATTACCGTATGAAAGGTGTTGCCGAAGCACTTATTGAAAAGTCAAAGGAATTAGCAGTTCAGACAGATTCAAAAGGATTGATTCTTGAGACACATAAAACCAATGTCAGTGCTCAGAAACTTTACAATAAAACAGGCTTTACGAAAGATGATGATTATTTCCGTTACTACTTTCCATAAAGGAATATGATTGAAAGTAAGTTCGCTGATTCAGACAAGTGAGTGCGAATTTTTAGTTATTTAAAAAATAAAACCGATGTAAATCTTACACCGGTTTTATTAAATATAAGGGAAGCATGCCTGACTCACTGTATTCATAGATTTTAATTCCGGTAACCACTGACTTTGTTATTTTACGAGAATCATTTTTTTTGTTTCAGAAAAACCGTCTGCATTTAATTTATAATAATAAATCCCCGAAGATAATTCTTTTCCGTCAAATGTGACTTTATGATTTCCGGGTCTTTGAACTTCATTAACCAAAGTGCTCACCTCATTTCCAAGTACATCAAATACTTTCAAAGTTACCAGATGATTATCGGTTAACGAATAACGAATAACGGTTTCGGGATTGAAAGGATTCGGATAATTCTGATGCAGCTCAATATTTTTACCTGTCAGTGTTTTTTTTTCATCAACTGAACTTATGACACCATTCTCAGTTATTGTAACCGATTGATTTAATGACACATTTGTGAAATGCTGATCAGTACCGGAGGACCATTCTACCTTTAATGAATCAATAATGGCAGCATTACCAAAACCGAAATGCAGGATCAGATTCTGTCCGCAGTATCCGGACTGCCCGTCAATTTCCTGCATCTGCCATACAGAATTACCGTTGATATTGGCTTTCGCTCTGACCTTCGTTCCGATTGCGGATTTATTTGATGAAGTGCCAACGCATTTGATGTTTATCCATTTATTTCCGTTTGCAAGTTCATTTTTATATAAGGCATTCCTCTGATTTTCTCCAAAAGTATTAGCCGCAGCAATGTCGAGATCACCGTCATTATCATAGTCTCCCCATGCAAAACCGTAAGTATATCCTGAATCATTAACAAGAATTCCGCTTGTTACTTTTTCAAAGGAAGCAGTACCGCTCTCAGCGAGCAAGTTTTTATATAGCCTGTTAACAGTTTTCTGATTGAAGGATGGGGGCACATAAGCATCAGCTATAAACATGTCGAGATCACCGTCATTATCATAGTCTCCCCAGCCGGTACATGAGCCTGCTCCGGGATCATTTACAATCGTTCCGGTTGTAATTTCCGTGAAAGTAAAATTGCCGTCATTCCTGAACAACAGGTTTCCCTGAATATCTCTGTTTGCAACCAGCACATCAAGATCACCGTCATTGTCAAAATCACCCCAGCTTGCACTCCATGAATCGCCTGCGTAATTAGTCAGCGGTGTGTTTGTAATTTTTGTAAAATATCCTCCTCCGTTATTTTTATATAAATATGAGATCCTTCCTTCTTCACG
This sequence comes from uncultured Ignavibacteriaceae bacterium, assembly GCA_964399995.1. Classification (GTDB taxonomy): domain Bacteria; phylum Bacteroidota; class Ignavibacteria; order Tepidaquicellales; family Tepidaquicellaceae; genus JAGPCH01. The sequence goes on along the minus strand of CAYNTN010000133.1, from coordinate 7,226 downwards.
ACAGACAAAAATATCAAGGTCACGATCATTATCAATATCCACCCAGTTCATCCCGCGTGAATTTCCAATTTCGCTAACAGCAATCCCTGTATCTATTTTTACAAAGTTACCGCCTCCGGTATTTTTATATAAAAAATTTCTGTGATTTGAGCCCGAACTGTTAGTGACAAAAAGGTCAATTAGCCCGTCATTGTCATAATCACCCCAGCTGCAGGTTTCCGAATAGCTTGGATTGTTGCACATCACGGCAGAGGATTGAAATGTAAAGTTTCCGTTACCGTCATTATGATATAACAGTTTAATTCTGTTGTACCAGTTCACAACGCATAAATCGGGAAGCCCATCATTATCATAATCACCCCAGCTGCTTCCGTCGGAAGGCATATTGTCAAGCACTACCGGCTGATTGAGAACTCTCGTAAAGTTTCCGTTGTCATTTCTGTAAAGATAATTATTTTGTCCGGTATTAAGTCCGTTAGTAATGAACAGATCGAGGTCATTATCATTGTCATAATCAATCCAGTTCACACTACGGCTGGCACCGCTGTCAGTGCTAACCACACTTCCGTTTATTTTTATGAAATCCTGACTTTCAGCCTTAGCTGCAAACAGAATAACTGATATGAAAATAGAAAAGAAAGTTGTCTTCATAAATGTAAGTTTATATTTTAAAATTATTATTATTGTTAATTTATGAATATTAATACGAGCGTAAAATTCCAATGATGCTTTTACTTTGATTATAAAACGCAGGCATTATTAAAATCCTGATTTACATGCTGTGCTTAAAAATTTCCTGATATTTAAATATTTTAAGGTAATGTGTGAAATATACGCGGAAATAATTTCAGTACTATTTTAATTCTGATGAAGCCTACCAAAGAACTTTTCGACCTTATAAAATCACTAAGCGGCAGCGAAAAGAGATATTTCAAACTCACTGCTTCTTTACAAAAAGGAAATAAAAACTATCTGAAGCTGTTTGAAGCAATAGATTCGCAAAAAGTATTTGATGAAAATGAAATCAAATCTAAATTCAGAAACGAGAGTTTTGTAAAGAACCTGACAATTACAAAACATTATCTCTATAAACTTATTTTCAAAAGTCTGATTCAATATCAATCCGAAAAATCTGTTGATGCAAAGCTGAATGCCATCCTGAACAGGTGCAGGATCATGTATAATAAGGGCCTGTTCACGCAGTATTTCAGAACAATTGAAACCGGAAAAGTACTTGCTGACAAAACAGAAAGATTCAGCATGCTTCTTGAGTTTATCGAGATAGAAAAACTATTAATGAAGAAAACTGAATTAGGCAAAAAGAACAGGAATGAATTATATGATGAAGAGCTGGAGATTCTCGAAAAGATTAAAGACATTAGTAATATTAAAAGAGCAATTTCAAATTTATTTGCTTATATAAGAACAACCGGACAAGTACGTGATAAAGTGACTGAGAATAAAATCGACTGTATAATTTCTGCTGTTGAATCAGCTCAGATACCAAAATCCATCCGGGCGAAGGAAAGTTATTGTTTATTAAAATATCTTGAATACAAATTGAAAGGGGATTATGATAAGGCGATTGAGTATTGCAGAAAGAGATTTGAACTTATCTCCGCCAATCAGGATGTATTCAAAAATCAGCTGCTTGAACCCAAGCTTGATTCACTTGAATTTTACATTTCGTCTGCTTTGCGGTTGGGAAAGTTTAAAGATGCGGAAAAAATTTTCGGTGTATACGACAAACTGTCACGCAAGATTGAAAATGACGGGATTAATTATATGCTCACTGAATTTGAAATTAAGCTGCTAAAGGCAATTTCAGAAGCCGATAAAAAGGCTTCGGAAAAGCTGATTCCTGATATTGTAAAATTTCTAGAGCGACACGAGGGAAAGATCTTAGTTAACTCAGAAAATTTTTTCTACTATAGTATTGCTAAATATTACTTTATTAGCGGAGATTTTGCGGAGGCTTTGAAAACACTGAATAAATTTCTCGGCAGCAAATTTGTAAAAGCAACGCCGGAATTTGATCCGTATCTTAGAATATTAAACATACTGATTCATTACGAACTTGGCAATTATAAGCTTTTGAATTTTTTAATTCCTGCCGCTAAAAAGTATTTGAAAGGGAAAAAGAAATTGTACAGGTATGAATCCGCGGTTTTAAGTGCAATCAGGAAAATCATAAGGACGAATCAGAATGATAAAATACAGAAATATTTTATACAGCTTCGAAAGGAAGCAATCGCACTGAAAAAGGATAATTATGAAAAAAATGCTTTCGAATATTTTGATTTGCAAAAGTGGTCGGAAAAGAAACTCGGACTTTGAATTAAAGATTTACGGATTTGCACCGGTTGAATAAACCGTTTAAACGGTTTATTCGATTAATTGTAAATTCTTAGTTTCGGATCTCCGTATTAATTAACATGATTATAATCGGATTCAGACATATAATAATTTAAAAAATTAAAACCATGGCAGACCGCTGGACTTTAAAAAATAAAAAAGCTCTGATCACAGGTGCTACACGCGGAATCGGAAATGCAGTTGCCGAAGAATTTCTTGCACTCGGTGCGGAGGTCTTCATTGTATCACGAAATCAGAAAGATATTGATGAGCAAATTAAATCATTATCTGAAAACGGGAAGCAGATTGACGGGATGAAATGTGATGTTACAGATAAGAATCACCGGCATCTGCTTTTAGAAAGAGTGAAAAGTATTTGGGGGAGCCTGGATATTCTGGTTAATAATGCCGGAACAAATACAAGAAAGAAAACTATTGATAACACTGAAAGTGATTTTGACAGCCTTCTTGAGCTTAATATGAAATCCGTTTTTGAGTTATGCAGGATTTTTCATCCGTTATTGATTAAATCCGGAGATGCATCAATCGTAAATGTAGTTTCAGTTGCCGGGATTACTTCAGTAGGAACCGGCTCTCCTTATGCAATGTCAAAAGCCGCAGTTATTCATCTGACAAAATATCTTGCCGTTGAATGGGCAAAGGATTCAATAAGAGTGAATGCAGTTGCCCCGTGGTATATAAAGACTTCGCTTACAGAACCCGTTCTGAAAAATCCTGAGTATTTGAATGGAATATTATCAAGAACACCTATGAAAAGAATCGGTGAACCACAGGAAGTTGCTGCTGCAGTTGCATTTCTTTCCATGCCGGCAGCATCGTACATTACAGGAGAATGCATATCTGTGGACGGAGGATTTTTGAAATACGGATTTTAGTGTGGAGTGTGTGGAGTGTGTGGAGTGTATGGAGTGTAATGGAGTGTGTGGAGTGTATGGAGTGTATGGAGTGTATGGAGTGTGTGGAGTGTGTGAGGTGTGTGGAGTGTATGGAGTGTATGGAGTGTATGGAGTGTATGGAGTGTGTGGAGTGTATGGAGTGTGTGGAGTGTATGGAGTGTGTGGAGTGTAATGGAGTGTGTGGAGTGTGTAGAGTAAGTTGAGTGATGGAGTAAGTTGAGGTTTAGCAATATGAGAGACCTTATTATGAATTAAGATTTCAATAAACAAATCCCAATCTAAAATCTAAAATCTAAAATTCTCTACATCTGCATCCCTTTACCCTTTGGAGAATAAGTAAGCAAAATAATGCTTGCAAAAACAATAATGAAACCAGCGAGCTGGTGGATGTAAAATGGCTCTTTCAGCAGTACATAAGAAAATATCAGAGCGCTGATTGGCATCATTCCCATAAAGCCTGCAGCTTCAACACCGGACACTTTTTCAATACCGAAATACCATAAAGTTAAGCCGAGTGAGATTGTGCCTGCTCCCCACCAGATAACTGAGAGCCATTGAGACGCAGTTACTTTACTGATGTTGAATTCCGAAAGCTCAGGAATGGAGAATGGTATAAAAAGAATTAAAGCAAAGAAGACCGACAGGCTGCTTACCAATACCGGTTTGATATGCTCCTCCTTTTTTCCAATGATCGTATAAGCTGCTTCACAGCAAACAGCCAGGAATACGAGAAAACCTCCTAATGCAAGCGCTCCGATAGTATTCTTCATCCCCGGCATCTGCATGCTGCTCTCCCCTACATTCACAACCATGAGTCCTAAAACTACAAGTCCGATTGCAATCCATTTTCTCGGAGTCATTTTATCCTTTAGGAATAATACCGAAGCAATTGCAGTCACTGCCGGTGAAGCTCCCATTACAATACTTGCTATAACTCCGCTGACATTCTTCATTGCAAGCATCATGAAAATACTGAATAAAAAGTAACCCGCAAAACCAATCAAAGCTATATTAATGTAATCCATCTTTGAAAGCTTTCTGATGTCATCCCTGTACTTGAAAATAAATGGTATCAATACAATTGCAGCAAATAACATTCTCAAACCTGAACCGGTATAAACCGGGAATCCTTCGGTGACTAATTTACTGACCGGTGTACCGCTTCCGTAGATTGACATTCCGATGGCAAGCTGTATGTAGGTGAGGTATTTGGACATATAGAAATTAGAATTTAGTGATAAATATAGTTATGCTGGATAATTAATGAAATGAAAGACGGATATAAATTTCGCTGACAAAGAATTTTAATTTCGTTAAGTTAATTGCAAATAAAAATAATTACAATCATGAAACAAAGCAAAGACCCTTTTAAAGATTTTCACAGATTATTGGACAAGCAGAATTTTAAAAATGAAGACGAGCTTAAGGAATTCATGAACTCTATTATGATGAAGCCGATTCCGGAAATTCCAGAAGAAGAATTAACCAAGGAAGAACGTGCACAGGATTTAGTTGAAGAAGCTTATGACCTTCCGATAAGAGATGCAATTAAGAATATAGACATTGCTCTGAATTTTAATCCCGATTGTATTGATGCTTATGAGTTTTTAGGATCGGTTCAAAGAAGCGTTGAATCTGCCCTGAACTATTATGAGAAAGGTGTGAATATTGGAAAGAGGATATTCGGAGGTAAATATTTAAAAGACCATAAAGGTCAATTCTGGGGATTTCATGAAACAAGACCTTTTATGAGATGTATGTTTCAATATTCAGATTGTTTTTACAAATTAGGAAAAAAAGATACTGCTATTTCGATTATGGAAGAAATGATTGAACTAAATCCAAACGATAACCAGGGAGTTCGTGATCAACTAATGCTATACTTGTTGGAACAAAATGAGTTTGATAAGTTTAGGAAATATATGAGAGAATATTCGGGAGATGGCGGCGTGTATACTCATTTTAATCGTGCATTATATGCATTTAAAACAGAAGGTGAAAGCGCAAAATCAAATGAACTTCTCAAAACAGCGAATGAAGAAAATAAATATGTATTACCAATGTTAGTTTCATCCAAGCTGCAAACGGAATTACCGGATAGTTATGGAATCGGAGATAAGAAGGAAGCAAAATATTATTATGTGTTTGCTCAAAGAATCTGGCAGCAAACCCCGGGTGCAGTTAAATGGTTGATGAAATTCAGACATTCGATTTAAGAATAAATAAGAAAGTATTATTAAACCCGGATTGATCATTAGGAAATTAAACAGAACGGTAAACGCTAAGCACGCAAAGGTTTAAACAAAGATTGCAAAGAATTTATCCTTACAATTAAAATTTTCTTTCACCTTTAGTGTTCATCCTGGCTGAGTGGTAAACAGGTTCTAATTAAAATCTTGATCAAATTTAAATTCCAAATCCGAATTCCCAAATTCCAAATCTAGGAACTAAACCTCTTCACATCTTCATTCTTTACTAGTTCCTGTACTGTACCAATAAGTCCTTCAACTACTTGTTGTTCGCTCTGAAAAGTTATCGTATCATATTGATCCGATTCTCTGAGCCCGTGAACTTTATTCAGCACCGGAAGCTCAATAGTCTTATCGGTGATTTTATCTTCGAAATCTTTTCTGAATTTTCTAACTGCCCATTTCACAGGCCATGCTGCAGCATCCCCGAGAGCGCAGATAGTGTTGCCTTCTATATTTTCGGCTACTGAAATCAAAAGATCGAGATCGCTAATTCTTCCTTTGCCTTCCATTATGCGGTTAAGAACTTTGAGCATCCAGCCGCATCCTTCTCTGCAAGGTGTGCATTGCCCGCAGGATTCGTGATAGTAAAATTTAGTTATGCGTCTGATCACATCCACTACGTCAGTTCCTTCAGACATAACTATGACACCGGCAGTTCCTATAAGCGAATTAAATTCTTTAAGACTCTCATTATCCATCTTTGCTTTCAGAGCTTCATCTCTTGTAAGGGGCGGCATTGATGATCCTCCTGGAATTACCATTTTAATTTCTTTCCCGTCCTTGACACCACCACAATAATTATTAATCAACTCCATCAGAGGAATTCCGGTCGGCAGCTCATATACGCCGGGCTTATTTACATCACCGCTGACTCCGAATAATAATGTTCCGGGCTGACCCGGAGCTCCGATCTTACTGAACCACTCACCTCCTTTACTGATAATATCCGGAATATTAGCAAGCGTTTCTATATTATTCACAATCGTTGGAAAACCCCACACTCCAACTACTGCCGGAAACGGAGGCTTTACTCTTGGATATCCTCTCTTCCCTTCGAGTGAGTTAAGCATTGAAGTTTCTTCTCCGCAAATATAAGCTCCCGCACCCATATGCACATACATCTCAACAGAAAAATCCGATCCTAAAATTTTGTTTCCGATGAATCCCTTTTTATAAGCATCAGCTACACTCTCTTCCATTATCTTTATCCATTTCCAGTATTCTCCTCTAATATACAGATATATAGCACCTGCACCAAGAGCATAAGCTGCAATCAAAGCACCTTCAATAAACTGATGAGGATTCTTTTCAAAAATTTCCCTGTCTTTAAAACTACCCGGCTCGCTTTCATCACCGTTGCATACAAGATACTTTGGCTTATCATTTCCCTTATACATAAAAGACCATTTCAAACCTGTGGGAAAACAAGCGCCGCCGCGACCCCTCAGTCCTGATTTTTTTACCTCTTCAATAATCTCTTCAGGTTTCATATCAGTCAGAGCTTTTTTTAAAGAAGTATATCCGCCATTGGAAATATACACGTCTATCTTATCTAAATCTGGAATATCTTTTAAAATTATTTTCTCCATTTAGTTTAGTTAAATGGTTAATTGGTTTAATAGTTAATTGTTTATTTTGACTGCTGAAAAATCTTATAAATCTTATAAATCTTATAAATCTTATAAATCTTATAAATCTTATA
>CAYNTN010000132.1:0-13364 GCA_964399995.1 uncultured Ignavibacteriaceae bacterium | reverse complement strand
TTAAAAGTTGAAAGTTGAAAGTTAAAAGTTGAAAGTTGAAAGTTGAAAGTTGAAAGTTGAAAGTTAATGGTTTAATGTTTTATTTAAATGAACATTATAATAAACATTTTTTGAATGCAAACACAAAAGCTAAATGCAAAATCATATATCACGAACTTTCAGCCTAAAACCTTTTTAACTTTCAACTTTTAACTTTATCTCACATTGTCCAAAGTAATAAAAAAAACGGTTAAACCGGTTATAGACGAAAAGAAAGAGGTTTTAATAGGTGAACTTATAGGAGTGCTTGATAAATTAGGATATTCCGTAAGAATTGAGAAAGGAGTTTTCAAAGGCGGATTTTGTCTGCTAAGGAAACAGAAATTATTTTTGCTTAATAAAAATATTGAGCAGGACAGAAAAATTAATATACTCGTAAAGAACATAGCCAGCATCGGTGCAGAAGGTATTTTCCTGAAACCCAATATCCGTGAACTTATAGAAAAAGAAAGCGGAACAGACAAATTGTTGTGAATAATAATCCAGTTAATTTTAATGAGAGTAAAAATACTTGGAACAGGTACATCACAGGGTGTCCCGGTGATCGGCTGTAAATGTGAAACCTGTGTTTCGACGAATTCAAAAGACAAAAGATTAAGAACTTCGGCATTCATTGATGTAAACGGCAGGAAAATTTTAATTGATACCTCGATTGACTTCAGGCAGCAGATGCTGAAAAATAAAATTGATGATATAGATTCGGTTCTTTACACACATCATCATGTTGATCACATAAACGGAATGGATGACCTAAGACAAATTACTCAAAAGCATAATAAAATTATCGGGCTGTATGGAAACCAAACGACCATTGATGAACTAAAGCTTACATTCAGATATGTTTTCGATGAAGAACTAATAAGACACCATGCAGTTCCTCTGGTTCATTTCAATTATATTCACAACAGCGAGTTTTATCTCGGTGATGTTAAAATAATTCCGGTTGAATGTCTTCACGGAACCCTGAAAATATTCGGGTTCAGGATAAATAATTTTGCATACATTACCGATTGCAGTGCAATATCGGATGCCGAGTTGATGAAGCTAATCGGTTTAAAGGTGCTTGTATTAAATGCCTTGCGTATCAGACCTCATCCGACTCATTTCAATTTGCAGCAGGCGATTGAAGTTGCAAAAAAAGTAAGCCCAAAGAAAACCTTTCTGACACATCTCACTCATGATATTCTTCACGATAAAATAAATTCAACATTGCCAAAAGGAATTGAGCTTGGATATGACGGAATAGAATTCAATTTATAAATTACAGATGAAGAATACATTAATTAAAGCTGCGCTTGAATCCGGAAAAATTTTAAAAGAAAATTTCGGCGGCAAATACAAAATTTCAAGCAAGGAAGTCGAATCAAATTTAGTTACCGAGATTGACAAAAAATCGGAGATTAAAATATTTGAAATAATAAAACGGGATTTCCCGGATCACTACATTTTATCCGAAGAGGCAGGAGCGTTGAAACAGGAGTCTGAATTCAAGTGGATAATTGATCCTATAGACGGAACCGTTAACTATGCACACTCGATTCCGCTTACATGCGTTTCCATTGCTGTTGAAAAAAACGGCGAAGTAATTATGGGAGTTGTTTTTAATCCTTTGTCAGAAGAGTTTTTCTTTTCCGAAAAAGGGAAGGGAGCGTTTCTTAATGACAAAAGAATTTCCGTTTCCGGCTGTAAAGATCTGGGAAAGTCACTTCTCGTAACAGGTTTCCCCTATAACTCGAGCCGGTTTAATCCCGATCCTGTTTCGATCTTTAAAAAATTCATAATGAAAGATATACCGATCAGAAGGCTCGGTTCTGCAGCATTAGATTTATGCTGGACGGCATGCGGCAGATTTGAAGGATTCTGGGAATATAATTTAAATGCATGGGATGTAGCTGCAGGCTTTTTAATTTTGACAGAAGCGGGAGGACTGGTGACAGATTTATCGGGTGAAAAGTACTCAATCTACGGAAAAGAAATTCTCGCGGTAAATAATTCCTCAATTCAAAAAGCAATGCTTGATGTAATCAGATAATTTGATTTATGAATTCACAAAAAACCTGGATAATTATCAGCGGAATAGTCGGGTTTCTGGGTGTAGCGCTGGGAGCATTCGGGGCTCATGTTTTGAAATCCCGGCTAAACCCGGAAATGATGGAAATATACAAAACCGGTATTCAATATCAACTCATACATTCCGTGGTAATGCTTTCAGTTGCACTTTCAGGATTTCAAAAAATATTGAAGTCGGAAGTTTTTTTCTTAACCGGAATTTTGCTGTTTTCCTTTTCACTCTGTATTTATTCGGTGACATCAGAAAAAGTATTTGCAATGATCACGCCTGCCGGCGGTGTTTTTCTTCTAACCGGATGGCTGGTTTTGATTGTTAATGCATTTAAAAACAAATAACAAATTTCACTTGATCAAAGCTTTCTTATTATTTATTACCATAATAATTATTTTCTATGCAAACGCTAATGCGCAGAATCAGATAACGATGGATTCCATTGACAGTAAAATGGAAAAAATGTTTGATGATAACAACTGGTATGAAATGATCCCTTACGGCGAAAGCATGCTGCGTCTGGGGTTTGATTACTTCTATCTGCGTGCCCGTCTGGGAATAGCATACTACATGACTAAGGATTATTTCAATGCCATTCCGAATTTTGAAAGAGCTTTGGAAGTCGGATATGATAATCCGACTGTTCTTGAATATTTGTACTATTCATATTTATATACAGGCAGGGAGGCAGACAAAAATTATATGTTCAAACAGCTCCCCGGTCGGTTACGGAAAAAGATAAAACCTTTAGAGAATCCAATGGCAGATAATTTACACGTTGAATCCGGAATTGGAATTTCAAATGATCCTGACAAGAACAGCAATGTTAATTTTGACGGGGATAATGGTTCATTAAGGCAGCAGATAATTAACGGGAATGAGTTTTATTTTAATACAGGTCTGAACCAGCTGCCTGTGGATTTTCTTAATGTAAGCTATGATTACACTTATCTAAAAACACAAAAGACGGCTCAGATGCAGTATCAAAATGAAATAATTAATAATGATTATTATCAGTATCAGAACAGGTTTTATAACTCTTTTGATTTCAGAATTGCACAGGGTCTTACGATAACTCCTGCCGGGCATTACCTGACTACGGAAGAGGATGTTTTTACAGTAAATTCAGACAGTGCAGTTTATGTATTGCCTGACTCAGTGAAATATTTTTATTCTTTCCCCGTGCAGGAAAATTCCTATAATAGTTTTGTCCTGTCTCTGGATATTTCAAAATATATTTCAATTTATAAATTCGGAATAAACGGAAGCTATTCATATCTTAATAAAATGCATCAGTCGCAATACGGGCTTTCGTTTAAAGTATTTCCGTTCAGTAAGATAAATTTCTATTCATACACTAATCTGGTTTTGCAAAATCAAAACAGCATTACAAACTTAATAGCGGATCAGTCCTTTACCGGAATGTTTAACAATATATTTTTTTATGAAGCATTTGCAACTGTCGGTAAAATGAGCAATTATAACGAACACAACGGTTACAGAGTTTACAATAACAGTGATGCCATTACCTATAAGCTGGGATTTGAACTAAAGTACTTCCTTACAAAAAATTTCAGTGCCGATTTTATTTATAGTTTTCAAAACCGGGAGAGAAATTATCTGACCTATACTACTCCCGTATCACAGGAGCCGGGCGAATTAAACTATCAGGTTAATAATTTTGCTTTAAAAATCAATTATAGCTTTTAATTGTAAATCCGTAACCGGTTAACCATTTATTTCAAAACGACCATTCTTTGAGTCATCCTCAGCTTTCCGTTTAAATATAAACTGCAAAAATATATTCCGCTTGAGACACCGGAAGCATCGAAGTTCACTGAATAATTTCCCGGCTTATGTTTACTGTCAGTTATTACTTCAATTTCCTTACCCTGAATATTGTACACAGCCAGCTTAACATGATTGTTTTCAGATACTAAGTGAGGCAGGTGATAGTATATTACAGTTAACGGGTTGAAGGGATTAGGATAATTTCTCAGTGAAATAAAATCCACCTGATCTTTAATTTCATTATCTGAAAAAGCCATTGCAGATTTATTGATATCGGAACAGATTATGGTTCCGTATTCTCCAAAGGCAATGAGTTTGTCGTTTAAAGCATACACCGAATGCAGTTTATTGTTTGTAATTTTTTGTTCAGCAGTCCAGTTAAAGCCGCCATTATTAGTTACTAATATTGTTCCTCTGTCTCCGGCAGCAATGGCAAATTGATTATAAAAAAACCTTACCGAATTCAGGTCAAGATAAAACCCGGTGACAATTGTTATCCAGCTTGTTCCTCCGTTTGTAGTTTTATACACAAGCCCGTTTGATCCTGTTATCAAAGCATTTTGTCCATCAAGAAAATCTATTGAGTTCAGGTTTTCGGATGTGATATTCCCGGCAATCCAGCTTTCACCTCTGTTAAAAGTATACAATACATTTCCGTTGTTTCCTGCAGCAATGCCTTCCCATTCATTCATAAAATCAACAGAATTCAAAACACCAAGTGAAAGGGAATCATAGACTTCATACCAGCTTTGACCTCCGTCATCAGTCCTGTAAATAAACGAACGTCCGTTTTCCGGGTTCCCGCCTGCGGCTACACCTTCCACATTATTAATGAAGTAAACAGAATTTATGTTGTACTTTATGTAATTAGTCTGACTAATCCAGTTCATACCGGAATTTGTAGTTTTATAAATTGCACCCGAATCTCCTGCAGTGTAACCTGTATTTTCATTGATAAAAAAAACTGAGTTTAAAAATTTGGTTGTGAATGGATTCAGCTCAGTCCAGCTCTGTCCTTCGTTTTCAGTTTTCAAAACAATTCCTCTTTCACCGATTGCATAACCTGTTTTGGAATTTACAAAACAGCTTCCCTTCAAATTTTTTTTATTTCCATTTTTGACGATCCAGTTTGATCCTGAGTCTGTACTCCTTATTATTGTCCCGCCGCTCCCGGATATATTTACAGAGCCCTGACTGTTGATTTGAATGTCGTGCATTACGGAAATTTTTTCATAAGAAGGTCTGAAAGATGAATCACGTTGCCAGTTCATTCCGGCGTTGGTTGTTTTTAAAATTGTTCCGAAGCTTGTTATAATAAAGCCGGTATTTTGGTTAATGAAGCTCATGCTTCTAACGAAATCAACACTTCCTCCGAAGAGCAATGGCAGTTGCAGCGAAGAGTTTGTCCAGTTAAGTCCGTCATTAATAGTTTTATAAAATGAACCGGCAGGTGAATTGACGGCTGCATAAATAGTGTTGCTGTCAATATAACAAATACCGGTTACCGAACCGGCAGGGATAAAATTAATATTCTGTTTGTTCCAGCTTTTCCCTCCGTCAGATGTTTTAAGAATTGCATTATAGCCGGCTGCAACTCCCTTCGATTCATTTAAAAAGCTCAGACAGAATAAAGGCACATCAGAACGGGTTTTAAGGCTGCTCCAGTTCATTCCGCCGTTCGTTGTTTTTAAGATCGTTCCCCGAAGTCCAGCTATGTATCCTGTATACTTATTGATGAATGTGATGTCATGAAGATCACTCAAGTTTGAATTTTGAATCATTGTCCAGTTCAATCCTCCGTCGATGGTTCTGACAATCATACCTGATTTCCCGACTGCGAATCCGTTAAAACCATTAATAAAAAAAACTTCATAAAGATCGTAATCTGTTCCTGAGGACTGAAGGATCCAGGTTGATCCTCCCTCTGTTGTTTTAATTACCGTTCCCAGTTCTCCCGCTGCATAGCCGGTCATGTCATTGGTAAAATGAATTGAGTAAAGTAAATTACCGGTGGGTAAAGGCTGAGACCAGTACCAATTAGAATTCGTTTTATGATGAGTTATCTGTGCCGGACTGAATGAAACAGTGCAGCTAATTAACAAGAGTAAATAAAGGAATGATCTGAATTCCTTTTCAAAATAATTTCTTCCGGTGGCCATTTTTATCTCCTTTAGTTTAAGTTGAGATAAAATTATCGGAAGATTTGAATTATGTCAAATTGAAATTATTGTGTTTGTGAAAAGAAAGAATTGGGATTTTGTTTTTGATTTTGATTTTCCAAAGGTAAACAAGGAACATTTTAAAGATTGTGTTTCTATATTTAGATACTTTGTATATTTTTAGTAGCAGCAATCAAGACAACGAATATTTTGAGAACAAAAAAAAAAGTAATCATATGGCAACTAAAGAATTAAAAACTTATACGCTTTCTGAGATGAAAGACAAATTATATTGGCAAAGTTGGAACTAAAAATCGTGACGAATATGAGTATGAACTTCGTATGGATGTATTGGGCAAATGATTAAAGCTGCACGACAAGAACGCAACATGACGCAGGAAGAACTCGGGCGACTTGTTGGAGTTCAAAAAGCTCAAATCTCAAAATTTGAAAGCAGCGCTAACAGTGCGGCTATTGATACAATAATCAGAGTGTTCAGAGCTTTGAAAGCTGAGATTAACTTCAATGTAAAACTCGAGAACAACTTTGTTAAACTTCTCTGAGAAAATATGTTTGGTTTAATTTGTGAGATGCAAAAAAATTTTTTATGGAAAATGGGACTGTACGGAGAATTTGACTTGGCAGTATTTGGTATGTAAGACAAAAAAAGAATGACTGATAAAATGAAAGAAAAACCGACATTCAGAGAAGCCCTGAAATTCTGGACGAAACTTGGCTTTATCAGTTTTGGCGGTCCCGCCGGACAAATTGCAATAATGCATGAATATCTCGTTGACAAAAAAAAATGGATTAGCGACAGCAAGTTTCTTCACGCCTTGAATTATTGTATGATTTTGCCGGGTCCCGAAGCACAACAGTTAGCAACTTACATAGGATGGATGCTTCACGGAACCTGGGGCGGACTGGCAGCAGGTATTTTGTTTGTTCTTCCTTCAATGTTCATTCTGCTTGGACTCAGTGCAGTTTATGTTTCGTTTGGAAATGTTCCCTGGATTTATGCAATGTTCAGCGGACTAAAACCTGCCGTAATAGCTATTGTCATTCTTGCATTAATCAAAATCGGTAAAAAATCACTGTTAAGTCCTTTCCATTATTTTGTTGCTCTTGCGGCATTCGTTTGCATTTTCTTTTTGAATATTCCGTTTCCTCTGATCATACTTGGAGCAATTCTTTTAGCTGCATTAACACGACAATTTTTCCCAACATTCTTTGCGGCAAACGATAATAAGACTGCACTTAACGATAGAGATGAGTCAGATTTTTATATCAATAAAAATACAGTTATCCCAAACACCGGATTCAATCCTCTGCGGTTTTGGAAACAAGTTGGAATAGGTGTGCTGCTCTGGATTCTTCCTCTCATTGCATTTTACTTTCTGACAAGCAAGTTCGACTTTTGGAAAAAATTGTCGGTTTTCTTTACACAGGCTGCATTTGTGACTTTTGGAGGAGCTTATGCAGTTTTACCTTATGTCGCACAAGTCAGTGTTGAAAAATTCAACTGGCTGACAAACCTTCAAATGATTGACGGTTTAGCACTTGGGGAGACAACTCCCGGACCGCTGATAATGGTGCTTGTATTTGTCGGATTCATGGCAGGATACAATCATTTTGGAAATTCAATTGCTATGGGAACCATCGGTTTGATAACTACAACATTCTATACATTTCTCCCCTGTTTCTTATTCATTTTTGCCGGAGCGCCAATTATTGAGCGAACACAGGAAAACAAAAAAGTGAAAGAAATGCTTTCGCTTGTAACAGCAGCAGTGGTTGGTGTTATTCTCAATCTTACAATTTATCTGGGTAAGGCGGTAATATTCCCTCAGGAACTTTCACTGTCCGGACTTGACTACATTACACTTGGCTGGACAATCGTTTCATTTATTGCAATGTATCGTTTTAAGATAAGTATGATAATATGGATCGGCATTAGCGCTGCTTTCGGAGTGGTTTACTATTTGATAACTCATTGACATGACACAAGCGTTGCTATAGGTGAGTGGATTTTTAAATCTGAGGAAATTCATTTTATCAGTACCATTTTCCTCGTCTCAACTAACCCTCCTGCGTTCAAAGCATAAAAATAAATCCCGCTGTTCATTCCCGATGCATCAAAAGTATATTTGTATGATCCGGGTGTTAATACTGTATTCACTAATGTTGATACCTCCCTGCCAAGTGCATCATAAACCTTCAATGAAACAAATCCCAAATCCGGAATTCCGAATTCCAAATTTGTAACTGGATTAAATGGATTAGGATAATTCTGTTTCAAAACAAAATTACCGGGGATCTGCAGATTGCTCTGTGAAATAGCTGTAATTGTTCCGGATTCGGAAATTGTAACTTTCCTGTTCACGGGCTGGTTTACAAAATTATGTGTCAGACCGTTTATCCATTCAACTCTGATAGAATCTATCACAGAAATATTCCCAAAGCCGAAATGAAGCCATAAGTTCTGACTATTGTAACCTGTTTGAGCAACGACTTCCTGCATTTGCCAGTTGCCTCCGGCTTTAACTCGTACTTTTGTCCCGATGGCAGCCTTGTTCGAGGTAACTCCCGCACACTCAATGGTTACCCAGCTGTTACCGGTTCCGTTATTGCGATACAGAAAGTTTTGCTGATTAAGCCTGTTAGCTACATATATATCAAGCTGCCCGTCATTATCATAATCACCGGCGGAGCATCCGAATGAATTCCCTCCATCGTTTGCAATGCTACCTGCAGTGATCTTTGTAAAGCTGTAACTTGGCGCGCCGTTATTTTGGTAAAGATAATTGTTGCTTCCGTCGTTCGCCACAAAGAGGTCAAGATCTCCGTCGTTGTCAAAATCTCCCCAGCAGCTTCCGACTGAATTAGAGGGTTCGCTTGATACAACACCTGTATCGACCGGATTAAGTACATAATCCGGAGCACCGCTGTTCACATACAATCTGCTTCTTTGATTTACAAAACCTGACGTAAACAAATCCGCATCACCGTCATTATCAAAATCACCCCAACTGCAGCCGAGAGTATTATGCGCATCATCAAATGTAATTTTAGTAAAAGTCTGGTTTCCATTATTCTTATATAAAAGATCATTCTGAGATCCGGCATTTCCCATAAAAAGATCTGTTTGTCTGTCATTATTAAAATCACTCCAGCCGCCGACTATCGAGAATGCACTGCCATCAAGAAGAAATTGTGAAGTATCTGTTTTTGTAAATGTAAAATCCGGGCTTCCGTTGTTTATATAAAGCACATCATTTTGCTGAAAATTTATTACATGCAAGTCCACAAACCCGTCTTTATTTAAATCGATCCAGTGACTGCTGTTTGAGTTAAAGATATCGGTTACAATGCTTCCTGCAGTGACTTTGGAAAAGGTGGCATCTCCGTTTCCGAGATACAGAAAATTTCCGAAGTTATTTCTGTTAGCAACGAACAGGTCAAGACTACCATCATTGTTATAATCTCCCCATGTTCCTCCAATCGAAGATCCGCCGTCATTGACTACCGGACCTGTAGTAATTTTTACAAAACCGCCGGCTCTGTTATTTAAATACAGTGAATTATTCTGACTTGTTAGATTGCCATTAGCCACGAACAAATCCAAATACCCGTCATTATTAACATCAATCCAGCATGCGCCGGTACTTTCAAATGCGTCTGTGACAGCGGGATTTCCGGTATCCGTAATTCTTGTGAATGACAGCTGAGAATTTGCGATTTGTGTAAAACACAAAAATACTAAGGTTAAAGCAACAGATGGAGTTTTCATAATTATTATTTGATTAAAAGCATTTTTTTGGTTTCGATGTATTCGTTTGCTTTCAGTGTGTAGAAATAAATCCCACTCATCAAGCTCGAAGCATCAAAGTCATATTTATATGTTCCCGGACTTAAATTTTCATTCACTAATGTTAAAATCTCTTTGCCAAGCGCATCATAAATCTTTATGGAAACAAATCCCAAATCCGGAATTCCAAATTCCAAATTAGTAATGGGATTAAATGGATTAGGATAATTCTGACTTAATGAATATGAAACCGGAACTTCAGCGGATAATAAATTTATTCCCACACCTCCGTTGTCCGTGTAATATATTCTGCCGGTCTGCCCCACTGTCCAACCTGTATTTTCATTTGCGAAAGCAACGCTGTACAGATCACCTGTAAAAGAAATTATCTGAGAGTTCCAGGTATCTCCGCCGTTGGTAGTTTTGAGAATTTTTCCCGTTCCGACTGCAGTTCCCGTATTTGAATTTGAAAAGAATATGCTGAACAGGTTATTGGTAATTACTGTAGTCTGTTGTATCCAGTTAGTTCCGCCGTTAGTAGTTTTTAAAATTCTTCCGTTATATCCGGCAATGAATCCGGTGTTTGAATCTATGAAATAAACACTGCGCAATTCGGATGTTAATCCGCTGATCTGCGATGTCCAGTTTGTCCCGCTGTTAGTAGTTTTAAGAATTGTTCCTGAAAAGCCGGTGGCGTATGCAGTTGAATTGTCGATCATCATTACGCCGGCAAGTTCGGCAGTAACTCCGCTTGTTCTTAAATTCCAGTTAGTCCCGCCGTTTGAAGTAGTTATAATAACACCGTTCTGACCGGTGGCTATGCCATTGAGTGAATTAATAAAATGGACATGAACAAGATGTTCGGTCGTATTGCTTGTCTGAGTTGTCCAGTTAACTCCTCCGTTAGCTGTTCTCATTACAAAGCCGCTCTCACCGACGATGGTTCCTGTCAATGCATCCGTAAAGCAAACATCTCTCAGAAAACTTGCAGTGACGCTTGGCTGATTATTCCACTGACTTCCGCCGTTTGATGTATGAAGAATTTTTCCGGCAGTACCGACGGTGAAACCTGTCAGCTGATTCACAAAAGATACACCCAGCAGGGTTTCGTTAGTGCTGCTTGTTTGCTGTATCCATTCAGAGCGTAGTAAGGAAGTATTAAAAATGATTAAAATAAAAAGTGTAATGATTTTCATGAAATTTTATTTTAGGATTTATAATTAGCTCCAGTTACGTCTGAATGAATTTTTATGTTTAGGTAATTTCGAGATTATTTACCACTAAGGCACTAAGATCACAAAGTTCATAAGGAGAATCTTAAAATCTGATTTTGTAAGCTCTTCATATGATAATTAATTAGAGTTAATCATCATAACTAATTTTTGTCAATATTTTCTTAGTGTTCTTCGTGCCTTAGTGGTTAAAACAACTTACAATTTATTTTAGCAGACTCATCTTTCTTGTTTTAAAAAAATCTCCTGCAGAAAGTGTATAAAAGTAAACTCCGCTTGACAACCCTCCGCCATCGAAGCTTACTTCATAAATTCCTGCAGGTTGATTTTCATTAACCAAAGTTGAAATCTGCTTCCCTGTAATATCAAATATTTTTAGTGAGATAAATTCACGAGCAGCCAGCTCATAGCTTATTACAGTTGACGGGTTAAACGGATTCGGATAATTCTGAAACAGATTGAACTGATCAGGACTTATGACCGAACCGTTTGAAATTCCTGAAACAATTCCCTGACCTTCTTTTGCTTCATAAAAATTATTAAGTGACACATTTGTAAACACTTCCTTTAATCCCCTCGGCCAAATAATTATAAGTGAATCAATTACTGAAGCATTACCAAAGCCCATATGAACGTTCAGCATGTTCATTGAGTTAAATGAGTTCTGTGCAAGAACTTCCCTGTACTGCCATACCGGCACTCCATTGATAGTTGCTTTAGCTTTCACCTTTGTTCCGATTGCGGATTTATTGGAAAGATTATTCATCGCTCCGCCTCCGGTACATTTTATTTTTAACCATTTATTACCATTGGTAAGATCATTTCTGAATAATCCTTTTGTAGTTGTGCTTCCGGTTACATAAAGATCTAGAGTTCCGTTATTATCATAATCACCCGCAGTAGCACCATTGCATCCGCCGGACTGTGTCACGACAGCAATTGTATCAAACAAAGAAAATGTCCCGTTACCGTTGTTATTGTAGTAAGCGCTCGCTCCTCCTTGTCTTGTAACAAAGCAGTCGAGGTCACCGTCGTTATCAAAATCTCCCCATAGATTTGTCAGGAATAATCCGAGATCGGAAACTATAGGACCAACCTGCGCTGCGGTCATTTTTTCGTAAGTACCGTTATTATTTTTATAAAGATTGTTCGTGATACTGCTGGCGTAATTAGTAAGAAAAGCATCGAGGTCACCGTCATTGTCATAATCAATTGTATTCCATACCTGTCCGTCAACAAGGTCGGTTGTGAGCGGAGGAAGATTAAGTCTCACAAGATTTGCTGTTCCTGTTTCTTTCAGAAGATTCTTATAAAGATAATCATATGAAGCACTGCCTCCAGGACCTGTGCCGATGAACAAATCCATGTCACCATCCTGATCATAATCAGTCCAGGTAGGTATTGTAAACGGAGCTAAAGTATCGGTTAATGAAGGCATATTTACACGGTTGAAAGTTCCGTTACCGTTATTATGATACAGACGGTTCGGATGGTTTACTATTCCGAAACCGTTAGCTGCGACAATAATAAGATCTGTATAACCGTCATTATCGTAATCAGCCCAGGCATTTCCCCATCCTGTATTGTATGCAGAATCCCCGATTTCACCTGTG
The DNA here is from genome assembly GCA_964399995.1 of uncultured Ignavibacteriaceae bacterium. Lineage (GTDB taxonomy): Bacteria > Bacteroidota > Ignavibacteria > Tepidaquicellales > Tepidaquicellaceae > JAGPCH01. The sequence continues at coordinate 660 of CAYNTN010000132.1, read as the reverse complement.
GTTATTTTAGTAAAGGTTTCGTTTCCGTTATTCTTATATAAAAAAGAATTCGGAGCACCGGTCGAAGTTACAAAGAGATCAATGTAACCGTCATTATTAAAATCCGACCAAGTGTTGCTCAGATTCGGAGACTGAGATCCCAATATTGATTCAAGCTGTATGAAGTTACCATTACCGAGATTTTTGTAAATTGCTTTCCGGTTGACATAAAGGTCAAGAAGATTGTCGTTGTTAATATCGATCCAGCTTGAGCCGAAGTACAGTCCCGTAAAAACATCTGTTACTATGGGATTTGTAGTATCGGTCATTTTTACAAAGTTCTGACTGAATGAATCTGAAGAGAGCAGTATTGTTAATAAGAAAATGAAAATAAATTTCGAGGGCTGTACAGTGATGTTTAAATGTGTCATGATTTCTCCTTAAGTTTTTTTAATACAAAACTAAGGGATGAATGTTACTAAAGACATCTCACAAGTATATGGTTTTTAGTGTGTGGAGTGTGTGGAGTGTATGGAGTGGTGTGGAGTGTGTGGAGTGTGTGGAGTATGTGGAGTGTGTGGAGTATGTGAGTGTTTGTAGTGTGTTGAGTGTGTGTAGAGTATTGAGAGTATGGATTGTGTGGAGTGTGTGGATTGTGTGGAGTGTGTGGAGTGTATGGAG
>CAYNTN010000131.1:0-13628 GCA_964399995.1 uncultured Ignavibacteriaceae bacterium | reverse complement strand
TCAACTAACTCAACTAACTCAACTAACTCAACTAACTCAACTAACTCAACTAACTTAACTAAATAAACTAAACAAAAAAGCAGGTCAAACTAAAATTTGACCTGCTAATTCTTGCCTTGGAGCGTCTTTCTATCTTATTTCCCTTAATTGTAACTTTAATCAGATGAATATAACTATTTAATGAGCGTCATCTTCTTTGTTGCCGTGAAATTGTTTGCAGAGATATTGTAGAAATAAATACCGCTTGATAATCCGGCAGCATTGAAATTTACTGAATAATATCCGGCAGTTTTTACTTCATTCACCAATGTTGCAACTTCCTTGCCCGACAAATCAAATAATTTAATGCTTACTCTTCCATCTGTTGGTAAGTCAAAGTTTATATTTGTTGACGGGTTGAATGGGTTGGGATAATTTTGTGACAATTCATATCTTGAAGGTATTCCGATATTTACTTCATTGCTTAAGTTGAAATATTCGAAGTTACCGTTAAAATCTATTTGTTTTAATCTGTAATTGTAATTTCCAGTTGCTAATCCTCTGTCTGTGTATGAATAGCTTGAGGAAGAAGTTGTTGTTCCGTTTCCGGCTACACTTCCGACTTTTGACCATACATTGTTTGAAGCTCTTTCGATTTCAAATCCTGAATTATTACTCTCAGAAGCTGTGACCCAATTTAAAGTAACGTCTCTTTTGTTAATGATTGAAGTGAATGATGATAATTCAACAGGGAGAACAGCATTGTTCCAGGTAGTTTCTACATAAATTCCGTCAACTACTGAAGTAGGTCCATTTGTAGCTGATCCCTGTCTTAGCTGAACTCTATTCAAGTCCGATGGTTCAGTTCCCAAAGGGAATGATATTGGTCCAAGTGTTGGTGTTGGAGCACTTGCAGGTACAATATCACTAGATGAAAATACATACAAACTCATCTCGTCAGGTGTTGCAAAAGTATATTGCACCACTACTAAGTATGTTTGACCAAGAGTATATACTGCAGAACCATAAACTACACCTGAGCCTCCTGCCTTTTCAATTCCTAAATTATAACCACCCGTAGCTGGTCTGGCATAAAGTCTTGAATCATTTGCGCCACCAGAAGTCATTAGGGTATAGAAGTAATCACCTGTACCTTGAACAGCGGTTACATTAAGCATAAATGAGGAATATAAACTACCTGAAGTTACTACTGATGATAAAGCTTTTGCATCATCCTCTCCTGTAGATGCTACTGCAGCAGCATTTCCTATGCCTGAACCTACATAAGGATCACCATTAAAGTCAGTAAATGTTAGACCCGGTGAAGTAACTAAAATTGTCGGGGATCCTGTAAGAGCTGTCCAACCATTTGACGGTAAGGATGTTCCCGCTGTGTAACTAAAATTTTCACCAAATAAATTTGCTGAATAACTTTGTGTTGTAACAAATAAAAAGCAAACAAGTAAAATTAATTTTTTCATTGTAGTTTTTTTAGGTTTATAAAATAGATTTATTTTAAAAAATCTTTTACAAAAATAATTATAATGTTTATATAATCCTAAGAAGAAATTGTTAATTTCAGGACAATTTATTGTAAACTGTATTACTGCTCTACAGATTTATTCTTCCTTTAATTAGATCACATTTATTAGAAAAAATTACTATACAAATATAATTTTTATCCTAACAAAAACCTAACAAATTCAATGTTAAATGTTAAATGTTAAATGTTAAATGTTAAATGTTAAATGTTAAATGTTCAATTGTTTTAACTTTAAAATTAGAGAGCTGTGAAATTTAATTTTCACAGCTCTCATACACTAAATGTTTTATCTTTCTAAATTAACTACTAACTGTTAACTGCTAACTGTTAACTGTTAACTGCTAACTGTTAACTACTAACTGCTAACTGTTAATTACTTCACGAGCAGCATTCTTTTTGTAGAAACAAAGTCACCTGCGGATAAAGTATAAAAGTAAACACCGCTTGAAAAATCAGCCGCATTGAGAATTACAGAATGATAACCTGCTTCCTTTGCTTCATTTACAAGTGAAGCAACTTCCCTTCCGGATATGTCAAATAACCTGAGATTTACATTTCCGCTCACCGGTAAATCATAGTTAATTTTGGTTACAGGATTAAACGGGTTAGGATAGTTTTGATAAAGATTGAACTTCACAGGAATCCCAATACTGATCTCATTATTCAAGTAGAAGTACTCGAAGTTTCCGTTTAAATCAATTTGCTTTAATCTGTAGTTGTAAACTCCAGTTGAGAGTCCCCTGTCAGTGAATGAATAATTGCTTTGAGAAGAAGTTGTTCCGTTTCCGCTGACAGTTCCTATTTTCGTCCATACATTTGACATCTGACTTTTGACATCTGAACGCTCTATTTCAAATCCCAGATTATTTATTTCTACAGACGAACGCCAGTGAAGAGATACATCCCGTCCCTTCACAAAGGCACTGAATGAGGACATTTCGACCGGCAGAACTCCGTCCCAGCTTGTTCCGGTAAACACTTCATCTATTACTAAATTCGCTGCCGATGATTCAGATCCCTGCCTTAAAGCAAATCTTCCAATATCATTTGCATCAGTCCCTGTTCCGGTAAGCGGTCCTATAGTTGGAGTCGGTTCGCTTGAAGGAACCCCCGCTGAAAAAATAAATAAACTGACTTCATCATCTGTATTGGAAACGGAATTGAATTTGTATTTCATAACAAGAAGGTATGTTGTTCCTTTTGTATATACAGTATCACTCCATTGAACTCCTCCTGTTGTGGTTGTCTTACTTATTCCGAATGCAATATTATTGCTTGCAGAGGTCATCTTTCTAGCATAAACCCTGCATTGGAAATTTGTAGTTGAGGTCGAAGGAAGAAACGCACAGAAGTAATCTCCTGTTGTCCTCACTGTATCAACTTTTACAAGAAAAAAATTATAAACACTTCCCGAGTTTTGAGCAGCCGGTAAGGGTTTATACGAATCCTGTCCTGAATTCATAAGTGTGGCTGCATTGCCGATTCCCTGAGTCTGAAAACCGGCATATTCAAGTCCGGGAGAGGTGACCATAATTCTGTTTAATGTCCCGGAATTCGGACTGAAATGAACCCAGCCGTGAGCTCCAATGGAATCACCGGCTGCATAGTTAAAGCTCTCTTCAATTAGCTGAGCTTTTAATGTAACTGTCATCAAAACAACAATGCACGTCGCGGTAAAGATAGTTTTCGTTGTCATAGTTTTTTTATTTTTAAATTAATAAATAACCGATGACAAATTATGACTAAAATCCCGTTTTGTCAAATTGTAATTTTTGCGATTTGTGAAAAAAAGTTTTAGGAAATTTTTTGATTTTGTGAGAAGGGCATTGTCAATCGTCAATCGTCAATCGTTAATCGTGAATCGTCAATCGTGAATCGTGAATCGTGAATCGTCAATCGTGAATCGTGAATCGTAAATCGTGAATCGTGAATCGTAAATCGTCAATAGTCAATAGTCAATGGTTAATAGTCAATGGTTAATAGTCAATGGTCAATAGTCAATGGTCAATTGTGAATTGTCATTCTTAAAGTATAAATATATAAATAAAGAATCCTAAAATCCGGTAATCCTAAGAATCCTAATTCAGACAAATAGAAAAGCCGCAGGATTCTTCATCCCACGGCTTTAATTTAAATCAACCACTAATTAGTAATTCGTAATTAGTAATTGGTAATTATTATTTAACCAGCATCATCTTCTTTGTAGCCGTAAAGTTGTTTGCTGACAAGCTATAGAAGTAGATTCCGCTTGATAAGTTAGATGCATTGAAATTATAAGTATAATAACCTGCAGTCTTCACTTCATTTACAAGAGTTGCTACTTCCTTACCCGACATATCAAACACCTTCAAGCTTACTCTTCCGTCGAACGGAATTTCATAATTGATGCTTGTTGAAGGATTGAACGGGTTCGGATAATTTTGCGACAGATCATACTTCGTAGGTATTCCGACGTTAACTTCATTGCTTAAATTGAAATATTCGAAGTTACCATTGAAGTCTATTTGTTTCAATCTGTAGTTATAGCTGCCTGAAGCCAGGTTTCTGTCAACATAAGAATAGCTGTGTGCAGATGTTGTTGTTCCGTTTCCGGTTACGTTAGCTATCTTTGTCCATACACCGTTTGAAGACCTTTCGACATCAAAACCGGCGTTATTAGTTTCGGAAGCTGTTGACCAGTTTAACTCAACACTGTTATTATTTATTGAAGAAACAAAAGATACTAATTCAACCGGTAATGGATCATCGTTAGGACCATATGCTACAGCTACAGGTGAGCTAAACAGCGGACCTGCAACAACAACAGTTGGTGTTGCTCTTCTGTATTGAATTGCAGATGTTCCATCAAGGTTCATAATTCCTACTGTGTGAGTAGCCAAAGTAGCATTATTATATTTTGTTAAGAATGACGATCCGGTTGCTCCATCGTCATATTGAACTATAATGTCATTATCGCTGACCCCTGCTTCAAATGATGACAATTCAAGAATTACCTGAAAACTTGTATAATCATTTACATCAGTAGCAGAATTGAAATTCGGAGCTCTGTCATATGTTACAATAAACTTGTTTCCGCTTACCTTATAACTAAGTCTGTTTACAGGAACATCCACATCTCCAAAATTAAAATCTTTCCAGAACGGGAATATTGCCGGTCTTGGAGCAGTGACAGCAGGTATAGCAAGTGGTGTAAATGTTGTTAATTGACCTTGCGTGTTGTTTGTTCTTGAAAAAGCAATCATACCATTTGTCCCTATAAAGAAAGAATCGTAAGCCACACCATAATATCTAAATGAACTTGCACCCTCTCCAGTTAGAATATTTCCTATTCTGAAAAATCCGTCATCAATAGAACCAGTTAATAAAGATGGACTTGTTGCATTAACACCATTTACAATCAAGCTTGTGCTTCCGGTTGTATCTTCCCAATAATAAATCGGCTGGTCAGGTGCACAGCTTGCGCCACTTGTGGAATTAGTCCAATAATAACCCGATACCGGACCTCCGAAATTTACATTTGCAGCAGATACTTCATAACTTGTATTTAATACATAAGAAACAGGATTACCATCACAAGTTCCTGAAGCTGTTATTGTGACATTTTTGACTCCCGGGGAATTGGCATCAATTACCAGTGAATTTGGGAAATCTACATCAATAGTTCCTCCGGCATTTACTGATAGCCCAGAAACCGTTTGGTCATACCCGGCACTTGGTACCTGATACTGTACACTGACACCAGTTTGATCCAAAAGACCATTGTTGAAAAGCTTTGCTTTAGGTGCAACAGTTATTGGATTACAGCCAGGTGAAACAATACCAACCGGATTTAGATTAAAAACAGCTAAATTGCAACTTTGCTGAGTGAATCCGAATCTGGTTTCTGGACGGAAATTTGAAAAAGTTCCAACCTGTCCGTTTGTCGGTGACGTAGAATTAGACTGAAATGTCGCTAATGAATTGGTCGGTGAATTAATGCAGCTTACTGCCGGTGCACCTAATGGAGTAGCTAACGTTGAGGTAGTTGTGTTATAGACGAATATAACTAGAACACCATTTCCCGGAGTCGGGGTGAATGATGAAGTTCCCGGTCCTCCTACCGGTACATCAATATTAATTTCAGCAAGTCCGTCAGGTATTGAAATAGTACCGTCTATTACTTTTGTGTAGCCGGTTCCATTAGTGTCAATAAAATTACTGCCTAATGTAGTAGAACCAACAGCTGTGTCTTTTAAATACACTCTTAGGTTACCTATAGTTGCAATACTCTGAGCAACTGGCGGAGTTGCAGCAGGAGGAGAAGGCACATTCCATCTCCAGCCGACAGATGTGACAGCACCTGAAAAGCCTGACGACATCATTTCGGCAGATGATATTATATACTTTGTATTGATCCACCTTCGCGACCCCTGAGGTGCCCTGCCGTTTGCTGATGTTGAAAAATTTCCGAGGAGTACTGTTGCAATTCCCGCACCATCAAAATTTGAATTCTGATATTTGGATAAATCAATATCCTTTGGTGAAGAAACGTCCTGTGCAAAGGAATTTGTATTCAAACACATTAAAAAAAGTAAGATACTAAAGATTGAAATTAGTTTTTTCATGACTTTTTGTTTTGTTTAATTAATAAATGATTTTGATTATTCAGGAAGACTTCAAATCCAGATTCAAAAAAGATGACTATTAAAAATTTTTCAGATCAGTCTTCCCTTGGGTAATCAGAAAAATTTTTAATATTACAAGGAGTGGATAAATTGTAATGAAATCTCCTTTCTTTGGTTTAAATTAATAATGAAATGTTTTATTTGATTTAAATTAGAAATTAATTTTGAATTTTAAAATATATTTTCGGCGATATTTTATAATTCTTTTTTAGTAGTGTTAAAATTTAAATTATATCCTAAAAAAATCCTAACAAATTCAATTGTCAATTATCAATGTACGATAAGTTGAGTGAGTGGAGTAAGTGGAGTTAGTTGAGTGAGTTTGGGTAAGTTGAATAATTCCACTGCACTCACTCTACAAATCTACTTATTCTAACTTACTGTACTTACTCTACTTTCTTAACTCACTCAACTCACTCTACTGAAAAACAAAGCCGCAGAATTCTTCATCCCGCGGCTTTGTAAATTTAAATTACTATTTTAAATGGTTAACAAATTAACTAATCAACCATTTAACAAATCAACTATTTCACAAGTGTCATTTTCTTTACTGCATTAAAGCTGCCTGAACTGATTTGATAGAAATAAATACCGCTCGACAAGTTTGAAGCGTTAAAATTAACCGTATAGTATCCGGCTGTTTTCGCTTCATTAACGAGTGTAGCTATTTCCTTACCCGACATGTCAAATACCTTCAAGCTTACTCTTCCGTCGAACGGAATTTCATAATTGATGCTTGTTGAAGGATTGAACGGGTTCGGATAATTTTGAGACAGTTCGTATCTTGTCGGAACTCCGACGATAACTTCATTGCTCAAATTGAAATAATTAAAGTTACCGTTAAAATCTACTTGTTTCAGTCTGTAATTATATTTTCCTGAATTTAATCCCCTGTCTGAAAATGAATAATTAACCGGATTATTAGTAGTTCCATTACCTTGAATAAAACCAATTTTATACCATGTGTCTTCATTTACGTCTTTCCTTTCAATGTCAAATCTTGAATTGTTATTCTCATTTGATGTTGTCCAATTTAATTCTACATTTCCTCCCCTGACTATAGAATTAAATGAAGAAAGTTCTACCGGCAGAGCTCCGTCAATGAAACCTAAGCCTCTGACCTTGAAAACTAAATCAGTTTGCTGAAGAGTTACGGCTCCGGTTGAAGTAATGGTGTATGCTTTTCTGTCAAAATCAGTCACAATAAAATCACCCGTTCCCGTAAAAACCGCTCCAAAAACTTCACTTGTGGATACTCCTGTCATCGTAATAGGTGTAGCAACTAAAGTATTAAGATCAATTTTTTCCATGCTGGAAACAGGATATCCCGACCAATGGTAAATAAAGCCATCTATATAATTATAAGCAATAACTGCCCCGCCGCCGGTTCCTAATGGATAAGGTCCTGCAATCGGTGTCGGAAGAGCAGTATTAAGGTCAATAGTACAGAGAACGCTCGGGACAATGCTGCCAGTCCCTCCCATCGCATACATTGTACTTGTTGCGGATGAATAAGTCAAAGAAGAGAAATTTCCTCCCATATCTCCAATATCCGTACAAATACCTGTAGCGGGATCTACGGTTGCTAATCTGCGTGAGTCTGTAGATGCGGTTGTTCTTAGGATTATGTAAAACTTAAGGTCATCCGAATTCCATGTTACTGAAGGAGCTCTGTCAATTGTAAAACCCGAGAGAATCAGCGGTTTTGTGGAGAGAACTGCCCATGTAAGATCCTGAAAAATGTTGATAGTGGGAGAACTGCGATCTGTACCTACTATGTCTGCATTGGATTGTTCCGGTAAAATTCCAAAAGAGAGAATAACTAACAAGAGTACTGCGAAATAGTAATGATTTTTTTTCATGACTTTTTAATTTAAGTTAAATAAAATTTTTATTTTTGGAAGACTGATTTACTAAGCTTGTAATATTTAAAATTATTTTTACCCGTCTTCCCGTTAAGGTCCCAATAATCATAAATATTTTCGAACTTGCATTGCACCTCCTTTTTATTGTTCAATTAGTTTGGATAAAATTCTTTTAAGATTATGTTTATGCAGTTGCATTGATTATAATATCTGCAATTAGTTTGTGATCTTAACTTTCATAGAAATATTAATTTCCATGAATAATTAATAAAATCTTTTTGGGGATAAGATTATTAAGTTACTATGTATAAGCTTTCTTGGGGTTACTTAATTTTTTCGTAAAAAATCTTTTTTAAAAAAAATTTTGGGGTAGGATATTTTTTTTTGTAAAGTAAATATTTAGATATCAAATTTCAAATGTATATTATGTTCAATGTTCAATGTTAAATGTTAAATGTTCAATGTTCAATGTTAAATGTTAAATGTTAAAGGTTAAAGGTTAAAGGTTAAAGGTTAAAGGTTAAATAATATATTCTCAAATACTCAACACTCATACATTCAATTACTCAATACAAAAAAACCGGAAGAATCTCTTCTCCCGGTTTTGTTTTAAAAATCAACTACTAATTAGTAATTCGTAATTAGTAATTTGTAATTATTATTTCAGCAGCATCATCTTCTTTGTAGCTGTGAAGTTATTTGCTGATAAACTATAGAAATAAACACCACTTGATAAGTTAGATGCATTGAAATTATAAGTGTAATAACCTGCAGTCTTCACTTCATTTACAAGTGTAGCAACTTCCTTACCCGACATATCAAATATCTTCAGGCTTACTTTTCCGTCGAACGGAATTTCGTAATTGATGCTTGTAGATGGATTGAACGGATTCGGATAATTTTGTGACAGATCATATTTTGTAGGTACACCAACACTGATTTCGCCGTTCAGATTATGGTATGCGAAGTTTCCGTTAAAGTCAATTTGTTTCAGCCTGTAGCTGTGGCTTCCGGAAGCAACATTTCTATCCATATAAGAATAGCTATGTGTTGCTGTTGATGTTCCGTTTCCGTTTACAAATCCAACTTTTGACCATACTCCGTTTGTTGATCTTTCAATGTCGAAACCGGCATTGTTCGACTCGCTTGAAGTTGTCCAGTTCAATGTTACATCATTTTTATTGACTGAAGAAGTGAATGAAGCAAGTTCAACAGGAAGTACATTGTTATTCGGACCGAAAGCAAGAGCCATACAACCACCGTTTACATATAATGGACCGCCTGTAACAGTTGGAGGAGTTCCTCTTCTGTATTGAATTGCAGTTGTTCCTGCTGTATTCTGAATTCCAACAGTGTTTGTAGGTAAGGTTCCGTCATTATATTTTATCAGGAATGGCAGACCGGTCTGTGTTTCATCATACTGAGCAATCACCGTACCATTATCTGTTGGTGCAGTTCCTAATTCAAGTATTACCTGGAAGGTAGTGTAATCGCCAGCAACAGCAGGACTTGCAAAGTTAGGAGCATTAGAATATGTAATAATCAATTTTCCATTTGCTATTTTATAGCTTAATCTATTAGTTGCAGATTGAACTAAGCTGTTAAACTGAAAATCCTTCCAGAACGGGAAAATAGCAGGTCTTGGAGCTGTAAGTGAGGGGATTGCCAACGGAGTAAATGTAGTCAGCTGTGCCTGTGTATTATTAGCTCTTGTGAAAGCAACCATGCCGTTTGTTCCTACAAAGAACGAATCATAATCCACATTATCATATCTGAAAACCTGACCGCCTAAAACACCTGCCAGCCCTAATCTGAAGAATCCGTCATCAACAGAACCTGTCAATAACCCTCCCGATACATCAGCTCCATTCACTATTAAACTTGTGCTTCCGGTCGTATCTTCCATATAACAAATCGGCTGATTCGGTGCACAACTTCCGCCCGTAGTTGAATTAGCAAAATAATATCCGAAAGAAGGTCCGCCGAAATTTACATTTGCAGAAGAAACATCATAGCTTGTATTTAATGTATATACCTGTGCTCCTGCATTACATGTCGAATTTACCGTAACAGTTACTGCTTTTGTACCCGGATTATTCGGATCCAGCACTAATGTAGCCGGGAATACAACGTCGGTATTTGCACCTACGGCAAGATCAGGAGCGCCTACAGTTTCACTATAGGATTCACTTGGAACTGCATATGTAACTGTAATTCCTGTTTGGGCACCTGAAAGTCCGTTGTTTATAATATTTACTTTTGGAGCTACAGTCAAAGAATTACATCCCGGAGCAATAGTTCCTGCAGGTAGAATGTTTGTAATTCCCATATTACAAGCTGGAGGAAGTTCGTATGAATACATCCTTCCGCTTCCGGGCCATGCAGCATTTGAATTATTTGCTGTTGAAGTACTGTTTGTGTTAGTACTGATTGTAACACTCTGAAAATTTGTAGCATTAGCTGCTACACTGTTAATGCCAACAGATGAACTTGCAGTATTACCTCCGGATGTACCATAAACCAAATCTATTCTGCCTGATTCATGGAGCCATACCTGGAAAGTAGTGTTCGCAGGACCCGTAGTTGATCTTGGAACTGTACAAAACCATTGAATAACAAATTTTTGATTAGGGGTTGTACCTACTAATTTATAGCTTACATTTCCGCCTCCTGCGGCACTGCCCAATGCTAGGTCATCCCAGTATGGGAAAATTTTTGGTCTGTTGGTTGTGCTGGTAATTGCATTTGTAAATTGAGCTACTGCTACCGGAGAACCTAATTTTAAAAAACCGTCCGGTGTGGTTGAAAATTCTGTATATGGTGTACCCTCATAAGTGAAAGTAAATCCACCCGGGAATGTTGTTAATAATGAAGGTGCATCATCATTAGGTGCTGTCTGAAGAACAGTCGCTCCTGTTGTCATATCTTCAAGAGTAGCACCTTCAGATGTTGAGTAAATGTACGCATTTGCTAATTGTGCATTTGCATTCATACAAACTGCAAACACAAAAACAAACACAGATAAAACTGAAATAAGTTTTTTCATAATTTTGTTTTTGGTTAAATTAATTAATGTTTTTTAATAAGGAAGACTTTAGTTATTGCTGTTTTGGAAAGTGTAATTTTTAAATAATTTCACGGATTCGTCTTCCATTGGGTAAAATCAGTAAAATTATTTAAAAAAGGTTAAACTAAATTTTGGTCTCCTTTCTAACTTTGTTCAATGATTTTATTTATGTCAAAAATAAGAATTTATCTGAATTTAAAAAATAGATTTTTTTCTATTATAGAAATAAAGTTTTTTGTATACAATAAAGATAAATTTTATCCTAACAAAAACCTAACAAATTCAATTATCAATTTTCAATTATCAATGTAAGATAAGTTGAGTGAGTGGAGTAAGTGGAGTTAGTTGAGTGAGTTGAATAATTCCCCTGCACTCACTCTACAACTCTACTTACTCTAACTTACTGTACTTACTCTACTTTCTTAACTCACTCAACTCACTCTACTTGCTCTACTGAAAAACAAAGCCGCAGAATTCTTCATCCCGCGGCTTTGTAAATTTAAATTACTATTTTAAATGGTTAACAAATTAACTAATCAACCATTTAACAAATCAACTATTTCACAAGTGTCATTTTCTTCACTGCATTATAGCTGCCCGCACTGATTTGGTAGAAATAAATACCGCTCGACAAGTTTGAAGCGTTGAAATTAACCGTATAATAACCCGCAGTCTTAGCTTCGTTTACAAGTATTGCAACTTCCTTACCCGACATATCAAATATCTTTAAGCTTACTTTACCATCAACCGGAATTTCATAACCAATATTTGTAGCAGGATTAAACGGGTTCGGATAGTTTTGTAATAGTGCAAACTTTTCCGGAATACCGATATTGACTTCATTGCTTAAATTGTAATATTCAAAATTGCCGTTGAAGTCTATCTGCTTTAATCTGTAATTATATTTTCCCGACGCCAAATTTCTGTCTGAAAATGAATAATCATTTGCTGTAATTGAGTTTCCTTTTCCATTAACGGTTCCGATCTTTAACCATTCGTCTGACGTCTGACCTTTGACATTTGACCTTTCAACATCAAATCCCCAGTTATTAATCTCTAAAACCGTTGACCAGTTCAAAGTAACATTTCTTTGATTGACTAATGAAGTAAACGAAGATAATTCAACAGGCAGTGCTTGACTTGTAGAATCCCCCGCAACGGCAAAATCGGAAAAAGTATTTAATCCGGATGCTACAAGAAAATCGCCCGATTGTACTGTATTCAGACAAATCCAGGGTGAGGTCATATCAGCCCTTTTTACTATATAAAGACTATCCCTCTCTGAAAATGTCGTTACGTCAATTGCGACACTGTAAGTTGCATAACCGTTATAATCATTTCCGGTGTATGTGACCGTAAACCAGTAATCGGAATAAATAACATCAGGTGTATAAATCCCTCCATTGACGCAGGTTGCAGTAGTATTTGCAGCAATTACAGGATTCGATATTGACGGAGGATTCTGATAATTGTGCTGTGTAAAAGATAAAACCCCTCCTCCCGGGTTGTCGGTATTTATCCAGGGAAACAATGCTGCAGCTCCAATCGAAGTCATATCAATTTCCAGAAGACTGCTGCAACTGTAAACTCCGGGAGCATTTACATTCAGTATACAATAATCATCCGCATTAATCACAATGAAATCATCAATCCAGATACTGCTGCCTTCAGCACTAACTCCTCTGAATCCTATATGAATACTGCTCACTCCCGCATATGCAGACAGATCAATTGTTTCATGTCTCCACTGATTGGCTGCTCCGGGGTTATAGAAACCGGACTGAGGCGCTACTGTAGCAAGTGACGGAGTTGAGTTAAATGCTTTTCTGTAAGGAACCGGTACATCAATGAATGTTGTGCCTCCGTCAAGAGATATGAGAACCTGCAGCGAATCATTTTGATTTGTCCTTGTCCTGTATGCTGTATAAAAATGAACAACAGGTTTTGTCAGAGAAGTAAAATCAAATTCAGGAGAAATTACCATTCCCTCAGTACCCGGGACACACCCGAAATTATTACAGATCAAACCGACATTGTTTGTTGCTCCGGAAGGATTAACTGCAGAGAACGCAAGATACCATAAATTTGAGTCAGCTTGCACGCGTGTCCATCCTATCGGATTATTTCCTGTCTGGACATATGGATAGGTATTTATCTGACCCGCTGCTTCAAAGCTCAGGACGAAAAAGCATAAAGTAAAAAATGTAATTAAATTTTTCATGATTTATTTAAATTTAATTAGAAAATTAGTTTATTTAGTTTTGAAATTGATGTTTATTCGAAATACTTTGGGGAAGGTAAATCCTGATCTGAAAATTAAACCTTAAGATTAATTTTGATGATATTTAAATCTTAAAATGTTTCTCCTTTACTTTGGTTAGAATTTATTTATGTGCAAAATTAAATATTACTAAATCAAATTACAATCGCTATTCGGAATTTCGTTACTCGTTATTCGTTATTCGTTATTCGTTACTCGTTATTCGTTATTCGTTATTCGTTATTCGTTA
>CAYNTN010000130.1:0-13835 GCA_964399995.1 uncultured Ignavibacteriaceae bacterium | reverse complement strand
TATGAGATTTGAGATATGAGATTTGAGATATGAGATTTGAGATATGAGATTTGAGTATGAGATTTTTGATTCTAGATATTAAAATATTTTGCTGAAAGAATATTTAGATAACATATTATCATTATCATTAGAAAAGCTTAACTATCCTGTTAAGAATTTTCAGTTTGATAAACCTAAAGAAGAGAAGTTCGGTGATCTCTCCACCAACATTGCGATGCTTCTTGCAAAGGAATTAAAAACATCTCCCCGTAAAATTGCTGAAGACATAATTCAAAATTTAGATTATGATTCCAAACTAATTTCAAAAGTTGAAATTGCCGGAGCGGGATTTATTAATTTTTTTATTTCAGATAATTTTTATAAAGAGAATATATCAGCAATAATAGGAAAAAAAGATGATTATGGAAAGTCTTCTGCAAACAAAGGCAGGACCGCAAATCTCGAATGGGTAAGCGCTAATCCTACCGGACCCTTACACCTGGGACACGGCAGAGGCTTATGTCTCGGAAAAGCAATAGCAAATTTACTTGAATGGACAGGATTTAAAGTTACAAGAGAATATTATTACAATGATGCCGGTAATCAGATGAATAATCTTGCTAAATCAGTACAGGCAAGATACATGCAGTTGATTAATCCGGATTTTCCTTTTCCCGATGATGGATATGTTGGTGATTATGTAAAAGAAATAGCAGAGAATATATACAAGGAAAGAAAGGATGCAATGAAAAATTCCAGTGATACGGACTTTTTTAAAATTGCAGGGGAAAATTATAATTTTAACATAATAAAAAGAACCCTAGAAAAACTTGGAATTCATCATGATGTTTTCTTTAATGAATCATCACTCTATGAGAACAAAACAATTGAACGGATCTTAGAGGAATTTAAAAACAAATCATTGTCCTATGAAAGTGACGGGGCTATCTGGTTGAAAATGAATCCTGAAGAGGGTTTTCAGAAGGATAAGGTCATCGTTAAGTCAAGCGGCGAGCCGACTTACAGACTGCCTGACATTGCATATCATGTTGATAAGTTAAAAAGAGGCTATGATCTTATTGTTGACATATTCGGTTCGGATCATGGGGATACTTATAAGGAAGTATTGTACGGAGTGAAAATGCTTGGATATGATGCCGATAGGATAAAAGTAATCATCCATCAGATGGTTACTTTTAAAATGGGTGATGAATCTGTAAAGATGAGCAAGCGGAGCGACAACGTTGTTTATCTTGATGATTTAGTTAATGAAATAGGTCCCGATGCAACAAAATTCTTCTTTATAATGCGCGGAAGGAATACTCATTTGGATTTTGATGTATCCCTAGCTAAAGAACAGTCAGAAAAAAATCCTATGTTTTATCTGCAATATGCTCACGCAAGAATATGCGGGATACTTAGAAATGCCGATGATAACTTACCTGAATATAAAACCGCAGATCCGGATAGGTTTGATCCCGGCTTGATTAATACCGAAGATGAGATTAAGCTTTTAAAAACTCTTTCACAATTTCCTGAAGAAGTTGAAAGCTCAGCTTCAGGTTTTGAACCTCATAAAATTATTACTTATCTCAATGAAGTTGCCGAAAACTTTCACAGATTTTACCACAATAACAGAGTTGTTGACCTTGAACATAAAGAACTGTCAATTTCAAGATTGCTAATTTGCCTTGCTACTAAACAGGTATTTAAAAACGGCTTTGATATTATAGGCATTAGCTCTCCGGAAAGAATGTAGTTTACAATGTTAAATGTGCAATGTTCAATGTGCAATAATTTCAAGATTAACGAGTAACGAATAACGAGTAACGAAAAGCTCAATCAGTTATCTTCAGAACTCCGCTGCCCGAATTTCCATTGACTTCCGGATAATACATTAGCATTCCCTTTGCCGGATTAATTATGTAATCTCCAGGTATCTGTGCGCGCATAATATATGAAAACTCATATTCACCTTTCCCAAGATAAGTCACAAAGAATGTAACCCTGTTGTCACGGACTTCCTTATCCGCATACCACCATCTCCAGTAATAATAATCATATCCACCGTAATTACTTTCATCTTCGATCGTATACGCCCAGTCATCCTTTATGACCTCAACCCCTGAAGGCAGCGGATCTTCAAGCATGAAGTACTGGTAATCATCACTCTTCGAATGAACTCTGAGCTTAACAAGTATCTCATCACCTGACTTTACGCTTCCGTCAAAATATTTTTTCCTGTATGTAATTTTATCCTGAGAATAAGATTCATATTTCTCCAACTTGAAGTATTCTCTTTCAACTCTGAATCCATCTTCGTTTGGAGTTATAAAATTATTCGAATTGTAATAACTCATGCTCGATGAAAAATAAACCTTACCGTTACCATTTTTCTCAATTCTAATCTCATTACTTCCTGATTTTATCAATTCATTGTTGATAGTGATTACCTCACCCTTTTTAAATACATCTTCCTTCATCATTTGCTTTTCAAAAACGTTTGTCCCGTTTACAAACACTTTCACATTATAATTAGGCGCTAACTCATTGGATGAATTCAGATAATCCACCATAGCATAAATTATCATCGCTGTCTCCTGTGTATTTCTCCAGGCAGTCCCCTGCCGCTGCTGTATCAGCCATCTCACGACTTTATCCTTCAGATCTGACTTATCATCAATGTTTACAATTGCTTTCAATGCCATTGCTGTTGTCTGTACCTTATCATCCTGCCACTGATAATGAAACTGCTTCCCTTCCCAGTATGCAGCTCCTTCACCGGATGTCTTTACATTTTTCTCAAGCGAACTTAATGCTTCCCTGGCTTTTCTTTCATCACCAATCAATTTCCACGTCATCGCTATCAGACTCCTTGCATAATCATTCATGTCAGATGAGATTATTTTATCAATTTCTTTTTTGAAAAACTCCTGATTCTTTTCTTCGGCTACTGCAAGGGAGTAAAGCATATATGCTCTTGTCGTCGCATCTAGTGTTTTATTATTTAAATGAGTCTTTATCGCACTGACTCCACGATTCAATACTCCTGCCTGAATTTCATAGTTCGCCTGCTTTGCAATGGATAATCCATAAACTACATAAGCTGTCATGAAAGGATTTGATTCATCATTCTCCCACCAGCCCCAGCCGCCGTCTGAATGCTGAAAGCCATAAAGCCTTTGCAGACCTTTGTTTACCATTAAAGGAAGATCTTTCTTCGTAGCCTCGCTGACAGGTGCATTAAGTTTAATAAATGCATTTGCCACTACAACTGTCGGAAGGAATCTGCTCATTGTCTGTTCAACACATCCGTAAGGATATCCCACCAGTTCATCCAATGCGGAAAGGATTGTCGCAGCAAGAGAAGGATCAACAGTCAGCTTCATTCCCGTGCTTCTTAAATCCGTCCCCGATGGAATAGTTACAAGTTTAGTTTCGGTTTTATTCTCTTCTGAAAAATCCGCTATCGTATTTTCAATGATCTTCAGACCTTTCGGCTGCAGCGGAACTTTAACTTCCATTGCATCGGATTCTTCATTTGTCAATGCCTCTGCATAAAGCTTAGCTTCGCCGAGCGGCTGCAAAACTTTTATCTTCCAGTCAACTCTCACATCTGTATTCGGTGCAATATTCAAAGTTCGTTCATTACTGGCATCTTCAAGTAAAACATTCTCTCCGGTGAATTTAACTTTGGTCTGCTTTTCTGTTTCAAGATAATTATGAATGATCGTTGAGATTGTTACTTCATCATTCTCCTGTAAGAATCTCGGAGTCTCCATTCTTATTAATAGATCTTTTCTTGTAATGACAGTCGAAGTCATTTGCCCGACCTTCGTATCTTCTGTAATTACACGCGATGTAATTCTCCATGTTGTTAAATTATCCGGATAACTTATATCTACAGTTGCATAACCATCTGCATCTGTAGTTGTATAAGGCGACCAGAAAATTGCATCACGGAAATCAGAGCGTACGTCGGCTGCAACCAGTTCATCTGCATCATTACCGTTTTTAGGGCTGTCCCCCTTCTTGCTTTTGTACATAGCTTTTTCCTGAACTGAATTCGGTACAGCGCTTCTTAAAGCTCCATCAGATATCGATTCTTCTGATATTCTTCCGGACTGATCTGATGAAATTGCCTCATTCAATTCTTTATCATTGTAAAGAGTTATAGTTTTAATCTGACCTTTGTATAAATTTAATTCAACCAGTTCATCCTTAGTAATTCCATTATAGTAAGCGCTTATTGAGTATTCACCGGCAGGTAATTTAAACTCAAAATTACCTTCAAAATCTGTAACAGCAGCCTGGTAATCTTCATCAATTACAATTATTGCATTTGAAATTGGTGTACCGTTTTTTCTTAAAAGTCTGCCTTTAACTGTTGCTAAATCCCTGTCATTCGTTGACTTAAGATTAAATCTTTCATAAATGGTTATAAGCCGTGACTGTCCGTTGCTGTTATTGTTACTATTATAAGCTGTCGATACACCGGATGATCTTTGACCATAGAAAAATTTTCTGATGTCCTTTGTCTTGTCTTCTTTAATAGAATAAATACTTTCGTCAACAACTCCCAGAGCAACCTCCGCATTCCTTACAGGATTACCGTAATTATCTGTAACTCTTACTTTGAGCTGACCTGTTTCTTTTGGTTTGTATATTAGCTGTGACGGCTCTATTAATACTGTCAAAAATTTTTCCTCGGGTATTACAAGCACATTTTTACCTGTATTATAAAATGTTCCGTTATAAACATAATTTACATTGATCTCAAAACCCGAAGTATATTTATCTGTTATTGGAATATCTATCATCTTGGATGTTCCGGTAAACTTTTCAACTTTGTAAGAAAGTATGTCATCTGTGTTTGTTGTAATTAAAACATTCGCATCGGGATTTGTAGTGATTACCATTGCATGACAAACTTCACCCTGCTTATAACTGTCTTTATCCGGAATTATCTGAACACCACCGGCTTGATTATAGTACCACCACATATCACCTTTAGAAACATAGAAGTATGCAGTCGTTGTGATCTGATTTGCTCTTTGGTCGGTCGCTTTAATTTCTACATTGTATGCTCCTTCAGGATCATTATTGTCTATGTTAAAAGTAACAATTCCTTTACCGTCAGAAAGTGTTCTTCCATTTAATGTAGTAATAGAATCCCGTTGCTCTTTATAATAATCTCTGCTCCAGGTAGTCTTATGAATTATCGCTTCGAAATTTGTCTGAACAGGTTTATCCGCAAAGTCGGAGGCAATCACTTGTATGTTCACACTTTCTCCCGGCTTATAAACATATTTATCAGTATTAGCGCTTAAAGTAAATCCTCCGCGTGTTACAAAAGCAGTTCCGGTCCCGCTGATCTCTCTCCGCGATTTATCGGTTACTTTTGCCTGCACGATATACTTAAAATCAGAATCATAGAAATAAGGTCTGTACCATTCCCGGTAATAATTATTTTCTGTTTTAAAGTCTTCATTGATATTATAATCTATACTTAACTTTCCTTCGCTGTCAAGCTTTCCGGTTCCTGAATAAATAAATTGCGCTCCGCTGAATTCCTGATTGTCATCCTGATTTTCATAGTAGTCTGCATACCACCATGCATATTCGGAGAACATCCACCACGGCTTGTAATATCTGACTTTATAAATATTGTATTCGACATCGGCATCTGCAACCGGGCTTCCGAAAAAATACTTTGCTTCTATTTCAGCCTTCATGTTGTCCTTACCGTAATATTGTTCTTTATCTGTTTTCACTGTGACTTTATATTCAGGCTTCTTGTATTGTTCAACTGTAAAGCTTGCGCTGTAAGAATTGCTCTCATCTATATTTGCGTAGATCACATAGTCACCTAATGCACCGTCTTCATCAATCTTATACATACCACTGAAGCTTCCCATTTGATTTGTTCTCATCACTTCTTTATAAACTTCAGCTCCTTTAGAATCTTTTATTATAATTGTTAACTCTTTATTGGATAAAGGATCGAGTTTTGAAGAAACATTTTTTCTAATGGTTCCTTTAAAATTAACTTCCGAGTTTGTCCTGTAAACCGGCTGCTCAGTAAAGATATATGCATAATATTTATTCTGACTATATCCAAAGAACAGATACGGATCTGAAACGACAACATCTTCACCATATTTCCCAACAATCATAGGGATCATATCCTCATCTTTGCTTGCCTTCACATCTTCATTTACCTTTTGATAAAATATCCCATCGGAAGTTTTTCCCTCGCCAATCTTCTTCGTACCGAGAAAGAAACTCAGATCAGTATTTGAAACAGGATTCCCTGACCTTCTGTCAACAACAAACGCCAGCATTGAGTTATTTCCTGCTTTGGATATTACCCCGAGGTCCGAAACAATAAATCCGCAGTATGCGACTTTGTTAGCTGCAGTAACTTTAACTAAATAGGCACCTTTTGATTTAACTTTCAAAGGAATGGATTCATTAAGATTCCAGTAGCCGTAATCATTTTTCGGACTTAAGGATTTATTTACAAAATAAACTTCCTCTGTGAGTGAAAGCAGATTTATGCTGTCTTTGCTCAGCACATCCACGACATATCTTGAAGCCTGCTTTGAGTAAAATGCATTTACATCCTTAATTTTAAGAAGTGATATCTCAAAACTAACCTTTTTGCTCTTTCCTTTATTATTGTAATCATAAGAATACAGATTCAGATTTATCTCATCGCCGGGAAAATAAATGTTATTCGTAGAGATAGAAAAATTTATACTTTTTTCCTGACTTAATAAAATTATCGGCAAGAAGATCCCAATAAGAAGAGTTATGGCAAAGATTTTGAGGTTAATATTTTGAGTTTTCATATTGGAAAATATTTTATTAAAATTATTTTTTTAAATTTTAAAAGTTGTAATTAATACTTAGATTGGAATATAATTGATTCACGGTATTATAGACAGCATACCAAAATAAGTTCCACATTTTAAAATATTTTTATTTTTTACATTCATGTTGCACGAGCTGGTAAAAGCTCCTTTCCTTGGTTTCGGAAAGGAAGCTTTAAAATTTTTAAAGGACCTGTCCAATCCAAAAAATAATAATAAAGAATGGTTTGACAAACACAGAGATAATTATGAAAATTATCTCAAACAACCAATGAAAGATTTAATTGATACTCTGGCAATCGAAATAAATAAAATAGACCCCGATATTGTAGTCAATTATAAATCAATTTTCAGAATCAACCGTGATATCAGATTTTCAAAAAATAAAATGCCTTATAAGAATCTGTATTCAGCAGCTTTCGCATTTGGCAGAGTAAAGTCAGCTGAGATCCCGCAGTTTTATTTTCACTTTGACCCCAAAGAATTTATTTTCGCAGCGGGTCAGTACAGCATGGATAATGATTATCTGAAAAAGATAAGGACGGCAATTAACGATAATTTTAAAATTTACAAATCAATAATTACAGAAAAAGATTTTGTTAAATCTTACGGCAGTGTAGCCGGGGAAAGTCTGACTAAATTACCAAAAGGTTATGATAACATTGACATTAATAAGGCGGAACCTGAATTAATCAGATCCTTAAAGATGAAACAGTTTTACGTTTTCAAAACATATAAACCGGAAGTTATCTTAAATGATAAACTGGCAGATTTAATTACAAATAACATTAAGCAGACTTATAACTTTACAAAATTTTTACACAATGCAACAAAATAAATTTAGTTAAATAAACCCATGAACAACTTTAAACTGAACGGTCTGAGCATTACTGATTATGAAGGCACGGGACAGCCGTTGATTTTTATTCATGCTTACCCTCTTTGCAGCAGGATGTGGGATGAACAGGTAAAGTATTTCAAAGATAAATACAGAGTGATCACATATGATATCAGAGGACTGGGCTACAGCAATGAACTGGATGATTATCAGTTTACAATGGAAGATCTTGTAAATGATTTGTTTAATATAATAGATCATTTAAAGCTTGAGAAAGTAATTGCATGCGGACTTTCTATGGGAGGATATATTTTACTCAGGGCACTTGTAAGGGACCAGCAAAAATTCTCATCCGTTATTCTCGCAGATACAAAATCTGAAGATGACAGCAATGAAGCCCTGCTGAACCGCTCAAATGCCGTTATCAAAATAAAATCAGGAAAGAAGGATGAATTCCTTGAAGACTTTCTTAAAAAATTATTAAGTGACGATGGATACAAAGATCAGAAGAAAAGAGATTATGTGAGAATGATGATGAGCTGGATGGACATAAAGGGACTGTGTTCCGCAATGATTGCAATAGCAACTAGAACAAATACATTTTACCAGCTTAAGGATATAAAAACTCCTGTACTTGTAATAGCCGGCAGAGAGGATATCCCGACCCCTGTTATACATTCATTTTATTTAAAAGAGGAGCTACCTGATTCCAGATTTAAAGTAATCGAAAAAGCAGGTCACCTGAGTAATTTAGAAAAACCTGAAGAGTTTAATAAATCAATTGAAGAGTTCTTACAAAAACTAAAATAATAGCTAATGTATAATTCATTAAATAAATATTCGGATATTGGAATACTTATAATAAGAATCAGTGTCGGACTAATATTTATTTTCATTCATGGACTCGGTAAAATAACTGCGGGTCCTCCGATGTGGGAAAGACTGGGTAAATCAATGTCAACGTTCGGAATAAACTTTCTTCCGGAATTCTGGGGATTTATGTCGGCATTTACAGAATTCTTCGTACCAATGTTTCTCATAATCGGATTTCTATTCAGACCCGCAACATTGCTGCTGACATTAAATATGATGGTTGCAACATCAGTTCATTTAAAAAATCTGGACCCGTGGGGAAAGGTTGCATATCCGATGATGATGATATTCTTATTTCTGTCACTTTTCATTATCGGTCCGGGAAAATATAGTATAGATGAATATTTAAAGAATAGAAAAAAAAGGAATGAAGTTTAAGCTGTTTATTGAATATGACGGGACAAACTACTCAGGCTGGCAGAAACAGAATAATGCCAAGACCATTCAGGGGACGTTAATCAAATCAATTGAGTCTGCTTTTAAAAAACTTAAGGGAGATAACATGATCATTGATTTACAGGGATCAGGAAGAACAGACAGCGGTGTTCATGCTATAGAACAGGTCGCTCATCTCGAATGTAAAACGATGCTTCCTCCTCACATACTAAAATACAAGATCAACTATGAACTCCCTTCCGATATAAATATTCTGGATTTGAAAAAAGCTGACAGTAAATTTCATGCCAGACATTCTGCAATTTCAAGACAGTATTTATACAGAATTTCAAAAAGAAGAACTGCGTTCGAAAAAAAATATGTGTGGTGGGTTAAAGACAAACTTGATGTTTCTGAAATGCAAAATACATGCAGGCTTTTGAAAGGGATTAGAGATTACCGTTCTTTCTCGGAACCGGATAAGGAAAACAAATCATCAAAAGTACTTGTTGAGATGGCCGATATAACAGAAGACAATGAATTAATTCTGTTTAGAATCAAAGCATCACATTTCTTATGGAAAATGGTCAGAAGAATTACCGGAAGTCTGGTTGAAGTTGGCAGAGGAAACATCACAACAGAAATGTTTAAATCATATTTTGACGACTATTCAACAGATCCTGCAAAATTCACCGCACCTCCATCAGGTTTATTTCTGGAAAAAATTCATTACGAATAAAAAGTCCGCATTTTGCGGACTATAAAATCGCATAAAACTATCCGGGTTTCTAATTGTTTCCGATTATAGTCAGACCAAGTGCCTGAGCACCTGAGCCTCCCTCAAATCCGTCGGCAATAATTGTGTATATTGAACCCTGAGTCAAGGCAACATTAGGTTTTGTAAACAAAACATTAGATGTTCCTGCTACTAATAAATCTAA
This sequence comes from uncultured Ignavibacteriaceae bacterium, assembly GCA_964399995.1. Lineage (GTDB taxonomy): Bacteria > Bacteroidota > Ignavibacteria > Tepidaquicellales > Tepidaquicellaceae > JAGPCH01. Next base: position 3,954 of record CAYNTN010000130.1, on the reverse strand, counting down.
ATTATAAAGCCCGGATAAAATTGCTGAATAATTATAATCTGCCGAATTGGGATCAGGGGGAAATGCATAAAATGGAAACCACGGAAGTGAAGTGCCTTGTGCCTGAAGACTCAATATTTGCGAATTCGGTGAAAGATTCATAAAGCGTATTTTACAATTACCCGTACCCGGCGGTGTAAGATCATTAATGAATAACACTGGCTGAATGTCTGACAGAGAATCAATTACAAATAAAGAATAATATGTGGAATTTTGTAAGACCATGTTTGTATCTATCAAAGTATCACTTGTACTCGTCACCCTGACTACAACCTGATTGTTTCCCGCATTGAAAGTTAAGTACGGCAGTGTAGTGAGATAAGAAATGTTTGTTTGGACAAGTGCATTACCGATGAACAGATCAAGATTTGGAGCATCGGGGAAACATGAGTAAACGACAAAATTGCTGTCTGTGGAGTAACAACATTTGAACCTGATGAGGGGTTATCACTGCATCCTGTATAATATGAAATTGCAATAATGGTTAAAGCCAGAGCTGTAAAGTACTTGATCGTTTTTAAAAAAAGATTTTCTTTCAATGTAGTTCCTTTCTGTTATTTGATTTAAAATAATATTGATTCGTTAACTGTTGAGGATGATTTATGATGCTTTAGTGGTAAATAAAAGTTTATTTTATAAAATTATTTATAATTATAAATTAATAATACTATATGTATAAAAAAATATTAATAACCGGCGCTACAGGATTGATTGGAAGCGAACTTGTTAAAAAGTTGAACAGCAATGATATTTTAATATATATATTGACAACTAATCCCGGAAAAGCACAGTCACTTTTTCAAAAATTAAATTCCCTGAAAATCATTGAGAGCAGTCATTACAGTACACCCGAAAAACTGAAAGAAATTATTGAAGATACCCAGGCAGTAATAAATCTTGCCGGGACCAATGTGAGCGGCAAAAGATGGTCTGCAAAATTTAAAAAAGAAATTTATAGCAGCAGGATAGAGACAACAAAATTAATTGTTGATGCAATAAAATTGGGAAACCGGAAACCTGAATGTCTAATTAATGCATCCGGAGTCGGGTTTTACGGATTTCATGGTGACGAAATACTTAATGAGAAATCAGATCCGGGAACGGATTTTCTTGCTGCATTATGCAGAGACTGGGAAGAAGAAGCATTAAAAGCTGTTAATAGTAATGTCAGGGTTGTTACAATGAGAACAGGAATTGTACTGAGCAGCGAAGGAGGTGCATTAAAAGAATTCCTTACTCCTTTCAGGTTCGGTTTCGGAGTTTATCAGGGATCCGGAATGCAGTGGTTGTCATGGATTCATATAGATGATATAATTAAGCTATATGTGTATGCCTTGAATAATGAGAAGCTAATCGGAGCTTTAAATGGAACCACTCCTAATCCTGTTACAAATAAAGAATTCACCGGAATTCTTGCAGAAGTTTTAAGAAAAAAATTGATTCTTCCTGTACCTGAAGTTATTTTGAAATTAGTTATAGGTGAGTTCTCGAAAAATCTGACTACCGGACAAAGAGTATATCCGGAAAAAGCACTCTTTTCGGGTTTTAAATTCGATTTCCCCTATTTAAAAGAGGCATTAATAAATCTTTTAAATTCACATTAAAAAAAATAAAACTTAAGTGACAGACCAAAAGGAAATTATACTCAATTCATATCAGGATTTAATATACAAAGAATTCGGAAATAACCCTGACGGTATCGAGAATTTAAAAGCAGATGCTTCGGAAAGGACACTCTACCGTATTAAGATTAACAGTAAATCCGTAATCGGTGTTTATAATGAAAATAAAAAGGAGAACGAGGCTTTTATAAATTTCACAAAATCGTTTATTGAACTTGGCTTCAACGTCCCTGAAATACTGCGAGTATCGGAAGATCATTTGTTCTATCTGGAAGAAGATCTCGGCGATACAACATTATTCAGTCTGCTCTCTTCTGATCCGGCTGAACTGCATTCAGGATATTACAAACAGGCATTAACCGATCTTGCCAGATTTCAGTTTGAAGCAAAAGATAAATTGGATTTTAACTATTGTTATCAGACAAAAGAATTCAATATTAAGGTCATAGAATCAGACCTGAACAGGTTTTTTAATTACTTTTCTAAGACTAATTACGGAATTAATATTGACAGAAAAATACTTCAAAACATTATTGAATATTCCGAGGAAATCTTAAGAAGTGTCAGAAGTGATTTTTTCATGTACAGGGATTTTCAGCCAAGGAATATTATGGTTAAAGAAAACATGTTTTATTATATAGATTATCAATCAGGCAGAAAAGGACCTTTACAATATGACCCGGCTTCTTTTCTTTATTCAGGAAGCATTAATATTAATCAAACTGAAAGAGAAGTTTTGCTTGATTTTTACATTAACGAGATGAATAAATATATAAAACTTAGCAGGGATGAATTTATGGAGCATTTCTATTTTTTTGTATTTATAAGATTACTGCAGATTGTCGGAAGCTATTCGTTACTTTTTACAAAACGAAATGACAAATTTGCTTTGAACAAAATTCCGGCTGCTCTGGAAAAACTGAAGAACCTGAAAGGTAAAACGGGAAGTAAAATAATTGATAATTGTATTGCAGTTCTGACAGCCTGAGATATCAGGCAATCATTCGTAGCGAAGTGCATCAATTGGATTAAGCTTTGCAGCTTTATAAGCAGGATAAACCCCAAATATTATTCCTACTACAGAACAAACCACTAATCCGATAATTACCCAGTCATAAGGAATTACTACCGGACTGCTCAGATACAATCCGATTAAATTCCCTGTTAAAATCCCAAGAAAGATTCCTATTAATCCGCCGAATTCACAAAGGATTATTGCTTCGATAAGAAACTGCATCAGAACGCTATGATTCTTTGCGCCTATGGCTTTTCTGATTCCGATTTCTTTAGTCCTTTCTGTAACCGATACAAGCATTATGTTCATGATGCCTACACCGGCAGCCAGCATTGCAATGAAGGAAATAAATCCCGCTCCATACTTGAAATAGACCGTAAAACTGTTTACCTGACTGATCAAAGATTCATTTGAAAAGATTTCAAAACTATCAGGTTGACCGGGTTTATCTTTTCTAATCGTCCGCATAGCGCTAGTAACATTCTCCAGACATTCATTATATGTTTCTTTGCTGGGAGCCTGTATAGCAATGTTTATCGTTCTGTTATTTTTACCGTAGATCTGCTGCATCGTAGTAATTGGCAATAAAGCGAAATTATCATTACTTGACCCGAAGCCCTCTCCCTTTTTTTCAAAAACACCTATTACCTCAAATTCATTATTATCTATGCTAATGTACTTACCAATCGGATCAGACGTTGGAAATAGCTTTTCAACCCCGTCCATACCTAATACAGCTACACGGTTGTTATTAATCACATCAATATCAGATATAAATCTTCCGTACTGAACCGATCTATTATTACATTCTAGATAAGAAGGCAAAACTCCGCCTATGTAGTAATTAGGATTTGTAGTTTCTCTGGGGGTCTTCAGTGTCTTGTTATATATATAATCTTCAAGAGAAATATATTTATAAACAGTTGCTTTTTCAATCAGACGTACTCCCTGTTCATAAGTAATATCTTGTCTGTTTCTGTATTTCCTGTTTCCTCCCGGACCGCCTACCTGAATAGCGGGAAATTTCTGTATCTGAAAAGTATTGCTTCCCAATTCGCTTAAACCGCCTTCTATGCCGGCTTGCAGAGCATTCAGCAGAGTCATTATTGCAATAATAGAAAACACACCGATAATTATTCCGGATAGAGTAAGAGCAGCCCTCAGCCTGTTTGCTTTTAAAGTATTAAACGAAATTCTTAATAATTCAGATAATGGCAACTTATTTTGTTAAGTTTGTTAAGTTTGTTAAGTTTGTTAAGTTTGTTAAGTTTGTTAAGT
>CAYNTN010000129.1:0-13881 GCA_964399995.1 uncultured Ignavibacteriaceae bacterium | reverse complement strand
GAGTGTGTTGAGTGTGTTGAGTGTGTTGAGTGTGTTGAGTGTGTTGAGTGTGTTGGGTATACCGGCAGGGGTGAGAAGTGAAGGCATCAATCTTCAACTTATGATAATAATTCCTGCTTATCTTATTGCTTCTGATGAATTCAATTGTAGTTCTTCTTGATAATCAGAATTCATTGTTAATTATAATTAGTCGTTCTTTATCTCTTAAGTTGTTTTATAGTCAGGGCAATATTTTTATGTTGAAGCATGAGTTTCTTTGCATGTCAGCAGGGAAATATCCTCCATACTGCTTTTGTTTCCGTAAAATATTTTGATTTATCAAATAAATTTAACGGAGTTAATTATGAAAACCATCACATCTTTCCTTTCAAGCATACATTTACAAATTTTATTTAACAAAATAAAATTGCGGAGATCGCCACCCGGATAATTGATTATTCGGGTGGCTATAACAATTAAAAAGTTAATAATTAAAATTCAAATAATTTAAATTATAGTATTATGAAAAGGATAATTCTATATATCGCAATAATAATTTTTCTAATCCGGATGGAGAATATTGGCATTTCCAAACCTCCCGGAAATCCGGATGTAAACTTAGACGGTATAGTTGACATTACGGATTTAGCACTGACTCTAAATGATGTCTGTTATTTTGTCATTGGAAGTCCATATACAGATATAGACGGAAATGGTTTTACAGATATGGGGGACGTTGCACTGGTAATAAATGCGATTCCCTGAAATAATTAACAGAATTCTCAATCTATAAAAAAGAATTATTTATGAAATACTTAATTAATACATTCTTAATTATTGTTTTGACTTTGTACAGTCCGGATATTTATTCTGTTCCGAATTTTTCAGTGAAGGCTGCGAATTTTAATTACGTTTCTCCAAGTATCTTAGAGTTTGATATTTACATTATAGGAAATATTTATTTCGGATTAGGTCAATTCATATTGGATTTTAATCCGGCAGTTGCAAACGGAGGAACATTGGAATATATTTTTGCAACCGGTATTAACGTTACAGACTTTCCTAATGATCCATATATAAAATCTTCAGTAGTCGGTACTCAGTTGAGGTTTTATGCGGGTACTGATCATCAGGTAACAGATTCGATCAATGGGCTAAAAGTCAGAAGAATGAGGTTGACAACAACCGCAGCAAGTTTTTCCGGAACGTTTAACGACATAGGTTTGACATGGAACACTAATTCTGGACCGCCTCTTTTTAAGACAAAAGTATTTTATGGTTATTACACATGTGGTTGTGATTATTACCCTGCGAATCTTACAGGAAGTTCAATTCAGGCTGCAAAACTTGAAATGTCCTGGGATCTTCAGGTGATGCAGGTGAGAGATACAATGAGAGTTTATCTTAGAAACTCTTCATCTCCGTTTGCTCTTGCAGATTCAAGTATTGTTTACCCTGTGTTGTTCTCGGGATATTTTAAGGGGATACTGACCTTTTCAAAAACTGAGACTGCTTACTATGTAGTTGCAAAACATAGAAACTCTCTTGAAACATGGTCTGCTGCTCCGGTAATCATTAATCTGAATACAGCATACAATTTTGCTTCTTCAATAAGCCAGGCATATGGAAATAATATGATAATAGCCGACTCCAATGCGGCTTTTTATTCGGGTGATGTAAATTATAATGGTTTTGTTGATTTAGATGATGTGCTGGATATTTATAATGACCAGATAAAATTTGAAACCGGATATGATATAACTGATTTGAACGGGAATAACTCTGTTGAATTAAATGATGAGTTAACCGCTTATAACAACTCAATAAGTTTTGTGAGATTAATCAGACCTTGATGAAGTTTATTTATGATTTATTAATTTTTTAGAGCTTTTCAATTATCCTGTCCCAGCAAACCTTATGAGCTTGTCATTAAAGCATAAGGTTTGCTGACAGAATCTCCGCACTATTCAGCACAACTCAGCACTCAACACACTCAATCAATTATAACATTGTAGAAATAGTTTAGTATAACTAAATTACAAAAAATTAATTCAGGAGATTTAAAAATGAAATCGATATTAAAGAGTTTAATCATAGTATTTATTTTTATTGTCACAAAAACTATTTCAGCCGAAGTAACATTTTCCAATGGTTCCTATCAGGAGATCCTCGATTTAGCCAAGTCTCAGAATAAAGTAATCATGATTGATTTTATTACTGACTGGTGCAAGTGGTGTGTTGAGACCGACAGAAAGGTTTATACTAATCCGGAGGTAACAGCTTTTGCAAATGAGCATCAGATCAACTGGAAAATAGATGCTGAAAAAGGAGAAGGACCTGAACTTGCCAAGAAATACGGAGTAAAGGGATTTCCGACAATTATTTTTACAAGTGCCGATGGAACTGAAATCGACAGAATTTACGGTTACCTTCCGGCTGAACAGTTTCTCATTAAGATGAAGGATTACAATAATGGAGTAAATACTTACGGAGCAATTCTGAAAATGCTTGAAACCAATGCAGATGATCCCGTTGCAAATTATTTAATGGCTGAAAAAATATCTTCGAACGGATTGGAAGGCGATGTAAAAGTTTATCTGGAAAAAGTCATCTCGGTTGATCCTTCTAATGATAAAGGATATACAGACGATGCAAAGTTCATGCTTGCTTATACGAATCAGGATCCGGTTACACTCGAATCACTGATTAAAGAATATCCGGGCAGTGAAAAAGTAAAAGACGGATATATCAGTCTTGCAACCTATTATTATGATAAGGAAGATTATGCAAAATGCGAAAGTATTTATGATGAGGCTTTTGGTATCTATGGTAAAGATGATTTTGATCTTAAGCAGAATTACGGGAGCATGCTGCTGGATAAAGGTTATAAGACAATGAAAGATGAAAAAGCTACTAAGCAGGATAGGGAAAATTCAATAAAGACTCTTGAAAAATGCCTGAATTACGTCAAAGGTACAGTGAATGAGGCAAGTGTTTATTATATAATGTCAGACCTGTATTTTCAGAATAAGAATATTAATAAAGCAAACGAGTGTATAGATAAGGCAATCAGCATATATGATAAGAAAACTTATCAGGATCAGAAGGCAAAGATTAATAATAAAGAAGCTTCGAAGTAAGAAGAACTAAATAAATATTTATTCCACCCCAAATTTTCCGGCAGTCTGATTTCAGCTGCCGGTTTTTATTACCTTAGTGAATATCCGGTTGACATATTTTCCTAGCATATCGAATTCAATATTGACCTTATCATTTTCTTTTAAAGAATTGAAGTTAGTTACTTTAAATGTATGAGGTATAATTGCCAGCTTAATAAGAATCTTCTTAACAGTTTCTTTCACGATTCCAGCAATCGTAAGACTTACACCATTAACAGCAATTGAGCCGACATAGATGATATTGTCCCTGAACTTCGAATCAAACTCAATGTAATACTCCCAACTATCCTTTTTAGTAATTATTTTCTTCACAACCCCGGTGGAATCAACATGCCCCTGAACAATATGCCCATCCAGCTTAGATGATAAAGTCATTGCCTTCTCTAAGTTAACTAACTCATTTATCTTTAATGTACTTAAGTTAGTTTTGCTCAGAGATTCCATAATAGTTGTAAATTCAAATTTCCCGGATAATTTCTTTTCGACTGTCATGCAGGCTCCGTTGATGGAAATGCTTTCACCTGCTGTTACATCTTTGAGAAATTTCTTTGATGATGGCTCTACGAGAAATTTTATGCTGTCACCCTTGGCAGTTTTACCTTTTACTCGTCCTACATCCTGTATTATACCCGTGAACATTTTTTGTAATAAATTAAAAGATCCTTTTCAAATTGTTTTGTATAGTTTAAACATAAAGGTTTTGCTTCACTCAACCTTGAAATTTCAAAATCGTTAAAAGATGAAATCCCTTTCCCTATAATTTTTGGCGCAATAAAAAGATAAATGTCATCAAACATTCCTGTTTTTGCAAACTGTGAATAAAGATTCGCACCCCCTTCAACAAGCACGCTTGTGATGTTCATTGAGTGAAGTTTTTTCAGCATGTCTTTTAAAACTAATTTCTGATCCTTTTCTTTTACGCGAATGATATTCCTTGAATAAATCTCTGTAACAGATTTTTTTGAAATACCTGACAGCACAAAAGTCTTTTTTTTATCGCTGTCCGTAAATAATTTTAAATTTTCCGGAAGAGTTGAATCTTTGTCTATTACTATCCTGTAAGGAGTTCGTCCTCTGACATCGCGAACTGACAAAGAAGGATTATCATACTTTGCCGTGTTTCTGCCGATTAAAACCACATCATACTCGCTTCGAAGCTGCTGCACATATTTTCTTGAAGCTTCTCCGGTTATCCATTGTGATTTGTAATTATTCAAAGCGATCTTGCCATCGATACTCTGTGCAATCTTCAGGCTCACATACGGAAGCTTCTCTTTGACAAATTTAATGAAAAATTTATTCAGCTCTTTACATTCTTCTTCGAGTAATCCGTATTTCACCTCAATTCCTGCAGCCCTGAGTTTACGGATTCCTTTACCGTTTACCTTTTCATAAGGATCCCTCATTCCAATGTAAACTTTCCCGACTTTTTCATTTATCAGCAGGTCAGCGCAAGGTGAAGTCTTTCCTTTGTGGGTACATGGTTCAAGATTTACGTAGACCGAGGCTCCTTTAAGATCAAATCCTTTTTTCCTAGCATCATTTACGGCATTTACTTCAGCGTGAGCTTCTCCGTATTTTTTATGAAATCCCTTTCCAAATACATTTCCATCTTTCATTATTATGCATCCTACCAACGGGTTGGGTGAAACGAATCCTTTACCTTTAGCAGCAAGCTGTATGCATTCCGACATTATCCGCTCATCGCTGTTCATTGATTGATTCTTTTAGTTTGCTGATTACGCTGTCAGGATTATTTCTATAATAGATATAAGTGGGCGAATCGAATTTCATTACGCAAAACTTATCGCTTGCTCTTTTATAAAAATCCGAATCATGCGAATAAATATTTTTAAATCCTTTCAGCTCTTCAAACACTTTCCTTTTCCCGAACAAAGTCCCGCCTATTATACACTCAGAGAGATGTATTAATTTAGAATTATCAGTTGCATCGGGAACGAAAAAATCTTTTTCATCAACGATCAGCAGGGCAGGGGAGTGGATCAGATCAGTCTCCGGATTTTCCGAAAAGTACCTGACTCTGTCTTCAAGATGTTTGCTTTCATACTCGTCATCCGAATCAATAAAAGTGATGAATTTTCCGGAGGAGTTGGCAATGCCGGTATTCAGTGAAAGCGGATGATTCCGGTTGGAATGGCGGATGTATTTGAAATTACTGTTGGCTTTCAGAATGGGAAAAAGTTCACTTTCAGTTTCGTCCGAGCTTCCGTCATCGACAATGATCAATTCATAATCTCTGAACGTTTGATTCAATACCGAGTTCAAAGCACGTCTGAAGATGATTCTGCTGTTGAATAATGTGAGTATGACAGAGACCTCATATTTGGCTGTATCAATCTCCATCCCAGTTTATTTGCTTTGCACTCTTTGGAATTTTCAGCCTGTATGTAAGCTTGTTGTTGTTGAATTTTTCTCTCGAATATGTGAGCCAGATATTTTGTCTTTCCTTTGGTCTAGTAATGGTAATGTTTTTTGGGAAATGAATACCATCGCTTTCATAAAAATTTTCATAAAGAATTTCTATCTTTGTATCTCCGTTGATTTCGTAACTACCGATCTTAGTCACATAATAATTTTCAGGGTCTATCCAGAATTTCTTTATCTCATCTTCATTCTTCAGTGCAATTAAATAACTTCCTTTGTCCACGCTTACAGTTTCCTCGTCATACGTTTCGTCATTAAAGCTGAACTTACCTGAAAACGCATTTATGATATCGTCAAACTCAATGTCTATTTTCATGATAATTCCTAGATAGCGTGAATTGGAAGGACCTCTGATGACAGTATTGTCCTGGGGTTTATAATAAATAAAGTTGCTGCGTGTAATGAGCAGATCTGCAATGTCCATTCCGAATGGTCCTTCGAGTTTTGTGAATACACTGTCGGGCTTGTTAATGCTGACTGTAATTGATCCTGAGTTACTGATGTCCGGTGAATCAATTGATATTTCTCCGTCAGCGTCGAGTGACTGCAGCTTCATAGAATTTTCGTTTACCCTGGACTTCAGCTCCTCGAATGAGACATTGGGATTAATCTTTACATCAGATGCGGTACATGAGTAAAGAAACAGAGTTGAAAGAAATATTATAATTAAATTACGTCTCATTGGAAATTAACAAACACTCTGAAACAAATTTGTCTATTATGTTTTTTGAAACAGGTGAATTAAAATTACTCATTCTTTCAGGATGCCACTGAATTCCCAGAAAGAAAGGCTTGCCGGTTTTATCTGAGTATTCAATTCCTTCAATAATACCGTCGTCAGATTTAGCATTAATGATAAGTCCTTCGCCAAGCCTGTCGAGAGCCTGATGGTGTGAACTGTTTACTTCAGCTTTACTTAAATTTGTAATCTCATGCAGCAAGGTTCCGGGAAGAATATTTACTTCATGTATCCTGTCTTCATATGGTGCAATTTTGTTGTGATTAACACCTCTGATTTCCTCAAGATCAAAGATCAGGCTGCCCCGGTAAAAGACATTAATTATCTGCATGCCCCTGCAGATAGCAAGTATGGGAATTTCCCTTTTAACTGCCTTTTCAATTATCTTTAATTCAAAACCATCACGCTCCGGATTGTAAGTTCCTTTGGTTTCTGCCGTGTCCCAGTCACAGTATAGTTCAGGATAAATATCCACTCCGCCTGTCAAAATAAGACCGCTGCATTCGTCTAATTTGTTTATGTCGGTTTCATGATTTTTATAATCGAGAATTTCATATCTGACATTAAAGCTCTCAAGCCAGAATGTATAACGCTCGAATTTTGAATCGGACTTGGTTATTGCAACTTTCATTTTACAGCTTCATTAAGTTTGGAATTCAGACTGTCATAGTCATTTGCTTCGATAGATAATTTCAAATAATAAACAGGATAATTGTTTACGAAATCCGGGAATTGCCTGATTTTTATAAAATCCTTTTCAGTGGTTATAATGATATTTTCTTTTATATATTTCTTTTTCAATACTTCAATATCGGATTGTGTGTAATTTATGTGATCCGGAAATTTAATTACTTCAGAAATACATATGTTCAAATCTTTCAGCATTTCTATAAAAGATTCATTATTTGCAATTCCTGAAAAAACAACTGCATCCTTTTTTGATTTTGGTAAAATACTATTTTTATTATCTATTAAATATTCCGTTTTATATCTTAATAAAATAATATTCTTTCCTGATTTTATTAATCCGGGAAGCAATGGCTGCGGCTTATTTTTGTTATTCTGAATTATTAAACCGGTTCTCTTTAAATTAGCGAAACTCTCTCGCAGTATTCCCGACGGTATCGAAAAGCTGTTCAGAAATTTATGTTTCAAAAGATTATTTGAGTCAACCAAAACAATATCCAGATCTCTTTTAAGTCTTCTGTGCTGAAATCCGTCGTCGAGAATTAATACATCCGGATTAAATTTCTTTATCAGGAATTCTGCCGCATACACTCTGTCTGAACAAGCGGCAATGAAAAGCTTTCCTTTATGTTTTTCAATTAGTCTGTTTGCAATTAACACCAGCTCGTCCCCGGACTCTTCAATATTTTCATTAATACTTTCCCCGTCACTTACCAAAACCAGCTCATTTGATTTTCTTTTATAGCCTCTTGAAATGATACCGGTTCTTAATCCTTTACTTAAGTAATAATCCGCTGTTAAAATCGTAACCGGAGTCTTGCCTGTCCCTCCTGTAGTAATATTACCCACTGAAACAACCGGTTTTGAAACTTTAACAGATTTCAAAATTCCTATATCATAAAACTTATTTCTGAAATAAATTATGACAGAGTATATCAGAGAAAATGGAATGAGTATGATTCTAAGCAGTATCACTCTAAACTGTAATTACATTTCGTTTGAAATCTTTTTCTTCAGTGAATTCAGTTCGTCATCATCGAGATATTTTTCATAACGATATTCATTTCCAAAATAAACATCACATCTGGAAAAGGGAAGTGGGATTTCGAAATTATCCCAGGACTTTGTCAGTATTTTTTTCTTATGATAAATTACTTTAACCGGTATAATCGGAATTCCGCATTCATTGGAAATAATAAATACTCCGTTTTTAATTTCTCCCGCAGGACCTCTCGGACCATCGGGAGTAATTACAGCCGAATTATTCTCCCGGACTGCATCATTTAAAATTGCCAGTGCTTCCTTCCCTCCTTTTGAGCTCGAGCCTCTGACGAGCATATAATTCCATTTCTTTAAAACACCGCTCAGTAATTCACCATCTTTGCTTTTTGAAACCAGCGCAGCATATTTCTTATTCTTAAACAGCCACCAGCCGATCAGCATTTTCGAATGCCAGAAAATGTAAACAGCTCTTCGATTTTCCTGAACCGGATTAATGATTTTAATTCTCAGTGTGCTAATAAGAATATTTAATAAATAAGGAAGAATGCTCAAGCTGTTTTGCTCTCCATAAAATTCATTATTATTCCGGCTGCATTATTTGAAGCATCCTTATATGTTAAAATATTTCTCAACTTTTTAAAATTGTTCTTCATTTCGGCGGCATAATCTCCATCAGTCAGTATCTTTTTCCCTTCTTCGAAAATATTTTCCGCTGTCATCTCATTCTGAAGAAATTCTTTTACAGCTCTCTTCTCAAGAAGAATGTTCACCATTGCAATATGATCCACTTTCACAAGTCTTTTTCCGATTGCATAATTCAGTTCGCCTGTCTTGTATATGACTAAAAACGGAGTGCCAATCAGTGCGCATTCCATTGTTGATGTTCCCGATTTAGAAACGACAAGATCGGAATTAAGTATTGTTCTATAATTTAGATCAATGTTATCGGAATCGTAGATGAGTTTAAAATCATTTCCTTTAATGAAATTTTTGAAATAAGATTCTTTGTAGTTTGTAGTACATATAAAATTTATTGTGCAGTCAAATTCCTTTTTGAATTTTCCTGCAGCTTCGACAAGCACAGGCATCATTCTGTCAATTTCATCTTTTCTGCTTCCCGGCAGGAAGCTGATTGTAATTTTATTCTGCGCGGCTTTGACATTATCAGATAAAAAAGCATCAATTTTTTTAACGAGCGGATGACCGGCATATACAGCAGTGACATTTTCATTCTTGTAAAAATCAACTTCGAAAGGAAAGACAACTATCATCAAATCAACATGCTTCCTTATTATTTTAACCCTGCTTTTGTGCCATGCCCAGAGTTGAGGTGAAATGTAATAGATAATTTTTCCCTTGTAGAACTTGCTTATGCCTTTGATAATTTTCAGATTAAAACCGGGATAATCAACGAGAATTACCGCTTCAGGATCCAGTTTTTTAATTTCGGATATGCAGTGATTTAATGCTGCTTTAATTTTCCTGATGTTCCTTATTACTGAAGAGAAGCCGATAAAATTAAGCTGACTAATGTCATAGAGTAGACTTACGTTTTCCGATTTCATTTTCGGTCCGCCTATACCTGTGAAAGAAATGCCGCTTTGGATTTTCTTAAGCTCTCTTATCAAAGATGATGCGTGCATGTCTCCCGATGATTCTCCCGCGATAATGAAAATGTTTTTTATATTGTCCGCCATTATCAGCTCATAATGTCTTTAGCTGCGTCTTCACCGGTAACGACAGCTCCTTCCATAAATCCCTGCCAGTCAGCTACATGCTCCCCGGCAAAATAAATATTATTCATCTTTTCCTTCAGGACCGGCATTAAAGTAAACCATTGTCCCTTTCCGTATAATGCGTATGCTCCCTTAGTAAATTGGTCTGTGCCCCAGTAATAATTTACATTATCTTCCATAAGAGGCTTTACATCGCCGAATGCAGTCTCTAACGATTGCGCAACAAATTTTTCCCTGTCATCTTTGCTCAGAGACCCGAGTATATCTGCTTTGTCTCCGATTGCATAAGAAATTAAAACTCCCTTTGAGTCGGATTGATGTTTGGTTGCGTGGTAAAAATAGTGTGAGAATGTATCCGTGATAATGCTGAATGAATCATCATTCCAGAATCTTTCTTTGAATAAAGTAGCACACTTATTTATTCTGCAGTATTGCAGCTCATTGATAGCATTAATTTTATCTTCAGTCAGTAGAGGATTCCATTTTATTTTACTGATTGAGAAAGTCGGAAGTGTGCATATCAATTTATCACATTCATATGAGCTGCCGTTTGTGCAGTGAATTTTAATTTTTGAACCATGCTCAATCTCATCAACTTTATTTCCGGTCTTAATATTTTCCATTCCGACTTTATGGGCGATTGCATTGACAATCTGTACGTTCCCGCCTTTTGCTTTAAAGTCCATTTCGTTTCTTTCCCCGGATTCGGCATACTCTGCAAGAGCAGCATATGCTGAGACGAATCTTATTGATTCACCGAAGTCAGTGCTGTTAGCATATTCCATAATATCAAGATCCTTCTGCCCTATATCGTGATTCATAAGAAATCTCCACCAGTCAATCCTGTCCAGTTTGATTTTATCCGCCTCCGTATAATTTGCATAATCCTTAATTATCTTTTCATATTTCTCCTTCCACTCCGGAGAAAAGCTCCACTCGTGATTTGAAAAAAATTTATTGTCATAGATGAGGCGGTCATCGAACTGATTATTCAAAAGCTCAACATTCAGTTCTTTGCAAAGAGCTAACATTCGTTCGTGAGATTCACCGATCCATTCAGCGCCGAGCTCAATTACAAGATTATCTTTTTTATCAAATGTATGTGAGAATACTCTCCCCCCAATTCTGTTCTGTGCTTCGAGTATTGTTATATCGTAACCGTTTTCAATAAGCATTTTACCCGCTGCCAGTCCGGCTAAACCGGCACCGAGAATAATTACCTTCGGCTTATTTAATATATTTATAGCAAAGCTGTTGTTTGCAAGCATTGCGCCTGCAGCAATTATTGAAGTTTGTTTCAGAAATTCACGTCTTGTTGACATAAAGTGTTTTTTAAATTTTTTCAAAATACTTAAATGAAGTAAATATTGAAATTCAAAGAAAAGAAAATTCTTGCTATAGAGTGTGATACTATTAAGATACAGTTAGATCTTGAAAAACAAAATATTCAGTATACCGTAACTAATTCAAATCGAACTTTCAAAAAATTTTAAATTAATATTATGAAAAATAAAAACTCTACCGGTTAAAAATTGAAAAAATATATTTTTGTACTACTTGTAATACTTGTTTTTTCCTTTGAAACATACAGTCAAACGGTTTCTCAATGGCAAAGTGATCTGCGGTATTTGCAGTATGTTGTACACAAAAAATATGACAATTTGTTTACAATATTTCCTCAAGCCAGTGGGATAAAGCAGTTGATGATTTGTATTTGAAAAATCCTGCTATGGATGAATATGAGATACTCGCAGGTTTGCTGATCACCATTGAAGAAGTATTAACTGATAATCTTAAAAAAAAAGTACTGATGAAGCAGCCGGCTGCCTGATCTTCATTTGATCGTCACCCCTGTATTAAATTTATTCCATTCAAATTGAAAATTATGAATAGTAGATTGTGCCATACAAAATTAAACATAATGTGCCTCATATAATATCAGCATCCGGAATTGATCTGCCTTTTAAAAGCCCGCAATCAGAGCTAAAAGCATTTGCCAAAAAATCTTTCGCAGACACATTTGAAGATACAGACCGTCTGCTCGAGTCATTTGATAACGCTAAAATAGAATGGCGTAATTTATGCGTTCCCGTGGATTATTTTTATTCAGTAAGATCATTTGCCGAAAGAAATGATCTCTACATTGAATTGTCACTGAAGTTCAGCGTTGAGGCAATTGAAAAATGTCTTAATAAATCCGGTCTTAGCAAAGATCAGATAACGGATTTAGTCTTTGTTTCATCAACGGGAATTGCAACTCCCGGAATAGATGCGTTAATCATAAATCATATGAGACTGAACGTAAACATTAACCGGATTCCTGTTTGGGGACTTGGCTGCGCCGGCGGTGTGGCGGGAATATCAAAGGCGAACATGATTGCGAAGGCAAATCCCGGGGCTCTTGTATTGGTGGTTGCAGCCGAATTATGCTCACTCACATTCATCAGAAGCGATCTTTCGAAAAGTAATTTCATAGCAACCGGACTTTTTTCAGACGGTGTTTCTGCAGTATTAATCAAGGGCGATAATTTTGAAAAAGATACAGGTCGGAGTTTTAAAATAGAAATTATAGATTCTCAAAGCAGACTGTATTATGATTCAGAAGATGTAATGGGCTGGGAAGTGTCGGATGCAGGATTTAAAGTAGTTTTCTCGAAAGACATACCAATGATTGTCAATCAGAATGTCAGAGATGATATTATTTCTTTTCTTGACAAATATAATATAAGTATTGATGACATTAAAAATTTTATCGCACATCCGGGAGGAATTAAAGTAATCAATGCTTATATTGAAGCTCTGGAATTAAATCCCTGTTTGCTGAATAATACAAAAGCGGTCCTGCGAGATTACGGGAATATGTCAAGTGCTACGGTGCTTTATGTTCTTGAAAGATTTATCACTAATGGATTTGAAAACGGATACGGGCTGATGATGTCTCTCGGACCGGGGTTTTCGAGCGAGATGGTACTTCTTTCAGTTAGCAGTTAACAGTTAGCAGTTAGCAGTTAACAGTTAGCAGTTAACAGATAGCAGTTAACAGTTAGCAGTTAACAGTTAGCAGTTAACAGTTAACAGTTAGCAGTTAGCAGTTAACAGTTAGCAGTTAACAATACTCGTAACTCGCAACTCGCAACTTGTAACTCGCAACTCGCAACTTGTAACTTGTAACTTGTAACTTGTAACTTGTAACTTGTAACTTGTAACTTGTAACTTGTAACTTGTAACTGAAAAATGTTCTATATAATAATTTCAATAACAATCATCCAAAGGCTTGTAGAGCTTTTAATCGCCAAAAGAAATGAGCGGTGGCTTCGGAATCAGGGAGCTGTAGAGTATGGGAGAGAGCATTACAAATACATTGTCATTCTGCATGTGTGTTTTTTCATTTCAATGATAGTTGAATACAAGATCAGGGGGAGGCATGAAGAATTCAATGCCATTAACTATTTGTTTTTTGTATTTTTCATTTTCTTACAGGTGATGAGGTTTTGGGTTTTGGTTTCACTGGGAAAATACTGGAACACACGGATATATAGAATCCCTGATTTGAAACTGATTAAAGCCGGTCCATACAGATTGTTCAAACATCCGAATTACATCATTGTTGTTTGTGAGATATTTACGATACCGATGATATTTAATTTATACTATTCGGCAATTGTATTTTCCGTACTTAATGCAATTGTATTGTCAGTCAGGATCAAAGAAGAGAATAAGGTATTGAATCGTGAATCGTGAATCGTGAATCGTTAATCGTGAATCGTTAATCGTGAATCGTCAATCGTGAATCGTGTATCGCGAATCGTGTATAAATTTAAGGGTAATTCATTTTTATGCTAAACTATAATTTTAAAAATTTAGATAATGAAAATTCAATTAAGAGAAATTTGTCACGGAAGAAGCGGGGATAAAGGTGATGCCGCTAATATTGGTTTGATTGCTTATAAGAAGGAAGATTATGAATTGATTAAAAAAGAAGTTACGGCGGAGCGTGTGAAGAAATATTTTGAAGGCATATGTGAAGGTGAAGTCATCAGATATGAAATGCCGAATATCAATGCTTTGAATTTTATTTTAAACAATACTCTTGGCGGCGGGGGAACCGTCTCTC
>CAYNTN010000128.1:0-14062 GCA_964399995.1 uncultured Ignavibacteriaceae bacterium | reverse complement strand
TATAGAATTAAGGAATATTTTAACGATTATTTTATTATTTAAAAATATTTTGGACGGCAATGGATTTAACTAGATTTGACCTTTGCTTGGGAAAATATCGGGGCTTACACTTTAACATAAAGGAATGACAAATGTATTGGTTTTATTTGTGAAAATATATTTCAAAATAATAAAAACAGACCCACTGCATCCACTGCATTTTACATAGAACCATTATTTCTAAACTTTACTGCAAATATTATTTGAATATAAATTTCCGTATATGTGTTAGCCATTTTTATTTACCTTTCTCAAATTTTAAATTAAAATAAATATGTTAATTCTTTTTAAAACCCCGCCTCCACCCCCGCCGACAATCTGTTATTCACATCACCCTTGATCTTATCATTCCCGCTGCCGATGCTCTTTACACCGTCAAAATATGTTTCGGCATACTTCATTGAAATCGCAGCAAACGGAAATGGTTTATACTTGACTAACAAATACCAGCGACTTCCTTTTCCATATAAAGCCACATTCGACATTACTCCCTGTATGTCATTTTCGAATTCATAGATCCTGCTGTCGTAATCATCCGTGTCGAAAAATATGAATCTCGTATCAATCACTAAGCCTTTTACCGGAATTATTCTTATGTCTGAAAAAAACAAGTATCCTTTATTGTTGCTGCCGTAATTTTTATAGTCAACGTTCACATATTCATACCGGCTGCGGAGCCTGAATTTTTCCGTCAGCTGATAAATAAATCCTGCTCTTACATTGAGCTGATTCCTGTTGTCAATTTTTCTGACTTCACGTCCAAACTCATCGGATGCAGTTTGAGACTCCTCTTTATTTTCGTTCTTATATTTTAGATTGAATACAAATCCTTTCGCAGCGCGCCATTCAATGTTTGCAAGAAAATCATTTCCGGAAACCGGAACAGGATTGAAATAGGTTCTGTAAGGAAATTTATACTGATCAAAGTAACCGTTCACAATCAAACCCTTAACCGGCCGGAAAGCAATCCCGGTGTAGAATCCGCGTTCATTGAATGTTTCTCCTCTTTCACTGAAACCGAACGAATGCAGAGGCGCAAAATCTTCAGGATAATTTCTGTATGAGAAAAGCACATCGGCAATTTTAAAAAAAGTAAACTGTACCACATTTATGCTCGCAACTGAATTTGACTGAGACTTTGCGAACTCACCGTAAAAATTCATATTTTTGTAAATAAAATCATAATCTGCTCCGATCATATTCGCTGAGGTTCCTGAAAATTTGAACAACTTTCTGACAGAGTCAGAGCTGACGGGTTTAGAAAATTTACTGCTCCAGTATATAGTCCCTAAGCGAAGACTTCCTTTTTCGAATGTAATCCTGCCTCCGAATAATTTTTCCTTAGCCGAATTCTTTCTTTCTATTTCTGTTGATGTTCTGTGATAACCGTCATAATAAAAACTCGAAACATCCCCGTTTAATACATTGACTGAGGCGTCAAAATAATTGTTTGAGTAAAATAAATTTGCCGTGAAATTTTTCATATTAATTGCAGCGGCTCCTCCGCGGAAATACTGAACTTCATTCACTGAGCCGTATCCGTCAATTCCTTTTCCTCTCTTCTTAACCGGATTCACGGCGTTAATTCCTTTTGAAAAAGCCTGCAGACTCCACATCGAAAGTCCCTGTGCAAAATTAAGAACATAGTCTCCCGCAACCAATACTTTAATAAATTTATAGTCATTCAATTGCATAAATCCCGATAGGAAATCCGTAAAATTTTTTTCACCCGGATCTTTTTCGGAAGTAATATTTCCCTCAAGAATGAAACTCTGTTTGATAAGTTTCATATTGATTTGATTATATAATTTCATTCTTGAACCTTCATACTTTCCATTTAAGTAACCTTCTTTTGGCTGCAGATCCTGAAGAAACCGTGAACGGACCCGGCTTTTAAGATTTGAAATACCATCCGGGACCGGATATTTCATACCGGTTTCATCAATCAAAACATCTTTCTTTGATTGCTTTGCGATAAGATAAATTTTTATTCTTTCATAATGATCGTGAGTAATACCTTCAACTTTCAGTAATACTCTTTTTGTTTTAAAAAATTTATTTTCCGAACGGTAGTCAACAATGTTTTTTGCAATGATGGAATTGATGAAAGGTATTTTCTCAAGCTGCTCTATTGTAGCAGTGTTTAAATCAAGAGGATTTCTTTTTAGATTTTCTAAATAATCCAAAAGTGCAGACTCATCTTCCTCTGTTGCGGCGTCTTCGAGAAGTGTCTCTTCATAAAAATTTCCCCCCAAGTCAGTTGTATCACTCAGTTCTATCAAAGTATCGCCCTGTGCAGATATGGGCTGTGAATAAATACTCAAACTGAGAAGGATTACAATCACATATGTTTTCATTTGTCATCAGCATTGAATTAAAATGAAAAATATAGTGATTAAAGTTTAACTTTCAAAAGTTTTCTTTTCGGGTTTGTGAAAACGTGAGGCGTGAGGCGTGAGACGCGAAACGCGAGACGTGAAACGCGAGACGTGAAACGTCAAACGTGAAACGTGAAACGTCAAATGTAAATTGGATTGATGTCAGGTAAATTGTTCATTGCTCATTGTTCATTGCTCATTGCTCATTGTATCAAGCTCACCTTTTCCGCCGCCAGCACTGCTTTGCCGGCATCACTGCTTCTCTGTATAAACACAACAAGGTCAGTCAGATCCTGATTTATCTGATTATCGATGCTGTAACTTTGACTGTAGCTTTTCGTCTCTCCCGGGCTTATAGTAAATGATTGCCCTGTCGGTGGTGTCACAAGATCCCTGAGCGTGTTGTCGAAGTGTGTTTCACCGTTTGGAGCACTGTAGGGAATTTCATTTTCACCAACTGCAAGGTGATATACAAGATCATTAAAAACAGCCCCGGAGACCTGCTTGATCTGAATGCTTATGTTCCCGTTTCTAGTTGTGCTGTTATATGTATTTGTCAGCTTGATTGCATAAGTTCTTGTATCTGCAAGCTTCTCATTGATTTTATTTGTCCAGGCAGATCTGCTGAATGCACCGAGATAAGTACCTAATAGAAACGTTCTCGGATTTACAATTGCTGAGTTGGGATAAAAAGCCATTCTGGCATCATTATCGGTAGTGTTATACAAATAAAACGGATCACCCGCATAAAGAGTAGTATGAATTCTTAAAATTATCACATTAGCATCATTTGTAGTAACTCCGTTTAAAGTGTAAATTTCATCAAGATAAGAATTTGCCTCGACACATGGAATGCAGCTTGTGTTTGTAAAGATTTCAACCAGGACCTTATTTGTAGGATTTATTGATTCAAGTAAAGTGGTAAATCCATAAACCGATGACCAGTCAGTAGTATCCGCAGAGCCTATGCTTTTAACCCTCCAGTAATAAGAATTGCTGTCGTTAAGAGTGTATGAGGCATAGCTCGACGTCGTAACAACTGTATCAGTAATTAAAGGCACAAAAGATGTATCCTCCGAGAGTTGAAAAACATATCCCGAAGCACCCGGAAAATCCATCCAGTCAAAAGCCGGCTGAAGTGTTGATACTATTGAATTATTTTCCGGCAATAACAGCTCAGGAACCGTTGCTGCAGGGGTATTATCGACAATTGTATCGTCATTACTCTCACATGAACAGAAAAAAATTGCCAGCAAAAAAATGTGAAACGATATTATTAAATTTTTCATTTTGAGATTTCTTAAAATTTTATATGATTCATAAGATTCATAAGATTGACCAGATTTTTAAACTTTAAAAACTTTACAAACTTTACAACTTTAAAAACTAAGATCAGTACTGTGTCGAAATAAAAGCCCTGAAGCCTTCGAACGGCTGAACAAATCTGCAGATTCCGTTAGTGCATTTCAGACCGCCTCTTTCAGATCCATAGGAAATCCCGAATGTATTTGATTCGTTCAAGCGGTATCCGAGATCTGCAGTATACCATGCTTTTTTTCCGGTCGGTTCTTCATCGTCGTTAGTAAATTCAGACGAAAATGTAAAATTCAGCTCGGGCGAACTTGAAAACGTAATTGAGTTATACTGATTCATAAAATCCTGTTCATGTATCCGTATGGTATTACTTGCCCATTGAGTTTCGTTAATGAAGGTGATGCTGTATTTATCATTAAGAGAATACCTGAACTCAAATGGTATTGTTGTGGTTTTTATGACCTCAGTGCTCGCCGGATTAACCTGATTGTAAATCACATTGCTGAAGAAATCAAGTGCAAGCTTTCCGTAAATCTTATCGGTAGCATAATCTTCAGCCTCAAGATAAATTTCCCAGAACGGCCAGAATGAATTGCTCATGTTTGGCAGCCAGCTGTCACCTCTGTCGATTCTCTGATAGGTAATGACAGATGAATTATCAATGTCCTGATATGAATAATGTCTCGAAGCAATGTTTCCGTTGACGTTGAAGCTCAGCTTGTCATTCGGACTATAAACCAGATCAAACTGACCTCCGACTTCATCATTAAAATCAACTATGTGCGCATTCCTTGAAGTAAGGACAGAAGTATTTTCTCTTTGAGCAGTAGGCGGATTTTGATACGGAAGCATCCGGGAAGGTCTTGTGTTGCTTCTGTTATCCGGCAGAGTTATGTCAAATGCATAGTTCTTATACTCGAGAGTCATGCCGACTTTTCCAACAGAATAAGAGATTGAAGAATAGAATCCGTCACCCTTTGCAGTCTGCGGAGCCGGGTAAATGAGATTTGGTGAAATCAAAGAAGTTTTATGAACATAATCGGCATAGAACTGCAATGTAGGGAAATTCAAATTAATGACTGCCTCCGGGAGCTCGGAGTTAACATAAGTAATTACTCCTTCTTCCGGGAGCTCACCGTTTGAGTAAACATAATTAAGTCCGATGGTAAGCGGCTTAAGTGGTGAAACTCTCAGGAAAGCATCCTGCACTCTGTAAAGTTCGATTCTTTCGGGAGTAAGGTAATCATTATACTCGATATTACCGCCAAGAATCTCAGCTTTGACGTTAAGCGGATTTTTAAATTTAAAAGTATTCTCATATATCAACCGTACGCCATCCATTCCTGTGTCATAATATAAAGCTCTGTCTTCAAAAAGATTGAGAGCCATTCCGCGTGATATAACTTCAAAAAAATTTCCTGCACGAAGAGATATTCCTGATTCATGATCGTATTCGACAAATCTTCTTGCAATACCGACAAAGTTAAGTCCGTATTCAATGGAATCACTGTACTCATAACGAAGCCCGAACTGGACATCGTTGATATTAAATCTTGCGTCAGTCAGATTTTCAAAATACTGTTTTGGATTTTTCATCTTGCCTGTGTACTGGTAACCGTTTCCGTAACGAAGAAGATTTGCAACAGCAGCTTCAACATTTAAATTAATTTGTCCAAATGAATAAGAACTGCATATCAGAATAAATACAGTTAATGTTATTTTTAAAGACAAAGAACTGATTTTTACAAGCCTTTCCGGTTTATTTTGCATTTAATCTATTTTTTTTCTTCTTTAATGTCCTTTTCCACATTACCGCTTAATGCATCCTTGATCTCCTTCTCTATTTTTACTTCGTCACCCGTAATGTATCCGAGATGCTTTGCAATTATTTGCTTGTTTTTGTCTATGATAAGTGAATATGGGAGACCGGTGCCGAGATAGTCCTCGAAAATTTTCTTGTCGAGGTCCAGCACAACGGTGAACGAATAATTGTTGGCATTAATGAAGGACTTAACTTTTGATATTGATTTCTGATTGTCCTGATTAATTGCAATATAAGAAAAACCCTGATCCTTATACTTTTCATAAATTGGCTGCATCTTTTTCATTTCTTCCTTGCAGGGAGCACACCACAAAGCCCAGAAGGAGATCATTACCGGACCTTTTTCAAGAAGTTTGCTTAAATTGACATCATTCCCGTCAAGATCCTGCTTTTTAAAATCATTAAAATACTGACTGAAGGATTTTAAGGGAAAAATTAAGGTTAATAGTGCTATAAGAATTATCTTTTTCAATTTTCTGATAAATTTAAGTTTAAAAATTACTTTTAAGATTTCATTAAAAGTACTACTATTGCGGTTACAACTAAGTTAGCTATTCCGAGAGGAAGCATAACTTTCCATCCGAGATTCATTAGCTGGTCATAGCGGAATCTTGGAACAGTCCATCTGACCCAGATGAAAAAGAATATCAAGAAGATTACTTTCGCAGCGAAGGTTAACATCTGCAGGATGCTGACTATTATTGGGGGTAATCCGAAGTTCTGTAAATAAGGAAACTGCCATCCGCCGAGATATAATGTTACAATCATTGCCGAAGAAACAATCACGTTTGCGTATTCTGCCAAAAAGAACAGTGCGAATTTCATGCTCGAATACTCGGTATGATAACCACCGACAAGCTCCTGCTCAGCTTCGGGTAAGTCAAACGGAGTGCGGTTTGTTTCGGCAAATGCAGATGCCAGGAAAATAATAAATCCAAGCGGCTGTAAAATTATATTCCATTTCCATCCTGCTTGGTTTGAAACTATTGTGTCTAATTCAAGTGAACCGTTAATTAAAATAATTGCAATCACTGAAAGTCCCATTGATAGTTCATAGCTGATCATTTGAGCAGATGAACGAAGTCCTCCGAGAAGCGAATATTTGTTATTTGAAGACCATCCGCTGAGCGTAACTCCGTAGACTCCAAGTGATGTCATCGCAAGAAAATACAGTATTCCGATATTTACATCTGCAATCTGAAGCTGAATGACTCTATCGCCGATTGTAATTGTATCACCGAAAGGAATCACCGCAAATGTTGATAAAGCTACGATGATTGAAATTGTAGGAGCAAGCGAATGTATTAAACGATTAGCTTTTTCAGGTACAATATCTTCCTTGAGCAAAAGTTTTATGACATCCACCAGAGGCTGAAGCAATCCGGCGGGTCCTACTCTGTTAGGACCTACTCTGTTCTGTATGAATGCCGATACTCTTCTTTCGGCATAAACTGTATAAGCGACGCCGGTCAATAGTATCACATGCACTACAGCAATCTTACAAATTATAATAATTAAATTGACTACGAATTCTGACATTGATTTATGCTTGGGAATAACAAAATCCGAAAAATAATCTTAATTTTAAATGCATTTATCAAAAAAAGTTAAAAGTTAAAAGTTGAAAGTTAAAAGTTAAAAGTTGAAAGTTAAAAGTTGAAAGTTAAAAGTTAAAAGTTTAAAAGTTGATGGTTTTTCAAGGATTTAAAATAGTGTATTTTCTATATTTTGTTTGAAATACAAATAAATTCTCACAAACTTCTTTCAACTTTCAACTTTCAACTTTCAACTTTCAACTTTCAACTTTTAACTTTTAACTTTTAACTTTTAACTTTTAACTTTAATAAAACTTTTTATAAATTGCATATAAAATTTTAACCCAGATGCTGAGAAATAAACTCATTAATTTACGTTCAAAAAAAGATGTCATAGAATGGAGATCTCATGATGTAATGAGAATCGAGGCTTTCAGTGATGCCGTGTTTGCATTTTCAATCACTCTGCTGATTGTTTCATTGGAGGTACCAAAAAATTTTGATGATCTGATAAATGCAATGGAAGGATTTTTCCCCTTCGCCATATGCTTCATCATACTGTTTCAAATCTGGTATTCTCAGTTTAAATATTTCAGAAGGTACGGACTTCAGGATTTTTATCCTTTGATCCTAAATGCAGCACTGATTTTTGTGGTATTGTTTTATATGTACCCGCTTAAGTATTTATTTGATCTGCTTATACCCGGAGGAGACGTAAACACAGATCTTACAATAGATCAGGTGCGGGAATTAATGTTAATTTACGGTTCGGGCTACATATCTGTTCATTTGATTTTTGTTTTGCTTTACCGGAATGCAATTTCATACAAAGAGGAACTTAAACTAACGGAGAAAGAATTATTTGTAACTTACAGTGAATTATATTCATACTGCATCCTGCTTATAATAGGAATAATTTCAGTTGCGGTTGCATACTTTGCTGATCCTGAAGATGCAGCTTATGCAGGCTGGATATACATTTTAATTCCACTGTCTATGTATATATTTTTTTATTTTCGAGGGAAAGTATCCAGACAAAGATTTTAATCCTAAAATTCTGAATACTAAAACGTAAATGATTCTTTTACTTCTTCATTTCAGGTGTAAGGTTTATGATAGAAAACCTCATGATATGAATTCACTGTATACCTCTATGATTTTTTTATACTCTTTTAGAATCTCATTCTTTTCGGCATCAGTCATCCCTGAATTCTCAAGGCTAACGAGAGCCGACTTTAATTTACCAACACATTCTGTGGCTTTAGCTAGACGTTCGGAAACCGTAAGCTGCTTGTGAAGACCCGTAAAAACAGTTGCAGTGGCTGTAAATACAGCTACGATACCGCAAGTCCATTTCCATGCCGGAGGACCCTGACCGACTATAGGACCGGAAAAGGCTGTCAGACCGGCAATCAGAGTTGCAAAAACGCTTGCAATTAAACTTATGTAAATGAATCTTGAATTTGTCTTTCTTAAATTTGTAACATGCTTTTGAGCTTTGCTCAGACTTTCCTGAATTTCATTTAACATATAACATCTCCTTAAAAGTTTTGAAAATTTTTAATAATATAATTATATGGAAGTATTTGTTAAAGTATTATTTTTAAATTGTGAAAAGTAAATGAAAAATATACCATACTATCATATTTTCAGCAATAGCATTTTAACTGATACAAGAAAAATGGAAGAAACATGACAAATCTCTCCCCCGGTTGAATTTCGTTTCACGGGTTACACTTGATGCCGGAATTCGGAGGATGAAATCAAGTTGAACAGACAAACATTCCAGTGCAAGATTCTATGATCCGGCGGAAGAAAAGTAATGCAGTATTTGTAAAATATTTTTTGTGCAATAGCAGGTAAAAATTCTCAATTCCTTACGGCGTTATCGAAATCACAAACTTAGATGAATTATTGAATGTCAGCATTAAATCTGCAAGATCAACTACTTCATCACCCGTAACGTCGGTTGCAACATATCCCGTAACAAAACTGCTAGAAGCATTATAGACAGAATCAATATCTGCCAGATCAATCAATAAATTCTGATCTATATCACCGCTGTAAATTCCAAATCTGACGGGTGAAGCATCAATTTGTGCCATATTGTTTCCATAAGCCTTTGAAGCCGCAGTGGTAAAATCGTAAGTAAGGCTATTGTGTACAAAGCTGACAGCTGCTGCACTCCATGTTTCCATCGAATTTCTATGCCGTACATGAATATAATAAGGAACGCCATTGAATATATAGCCGAAATCGAATACTCCGGTCCCTGTTGCATCGAATAATGCTGTGGATACTTCTGCTATTGGAAACGGAGGAGTTGAACCTCTAAGCAGGACCATTAAAGTATCCGGAACCATTGAATTTGTTGAAGGATTATAAAATCCCTCAACGAATATTTTCTGAGTCAGGATTCCGCCGGTGATATCAGGAGTTACACGCATGTTATCTGCCATGTATATTATACCATAGTCCTGGCATGTAGGTGGCGGGGCATCATAGTGAACCACAACACTGTTAAAGCCCTGCGGAAAACTGCAGCGTAATGTATCTGAAGGCCACGTTCCCGGAAATGTTGCTGTCCTCGTATTAAATCCTACAAAATTGCCGTTCATGTAGGCTGTCACTTTCATTCTGGCAGCGTCATCGCAATCCAGTTCCTGGCAAGCATACATAATTGAAAATTCTGTAAGTGTATAATCAAAGCTGACAAGAAGGTCAGCAGCGTTTATACTGTTTGGATATATGCTCAGACCGGCGAATCCTTGAGGTGTGAATCCGAGAACGTTTGCATATTGAATGGAAAATCCTTGGCCCGTTGCCGACAAGTGAGCTGTAATACCGTCAATGGTAAGATTAATCGGCAAAGGTGAATGCAGCGGAGCATTGTCGAAGTCAAAGAGAACTTCCTGTGCGTGCACGGTTGAAATCGATACTTTAAATCCAAAAAAAAGCAAAACAATGCAAACCGGCAAAGCTAAGCTATGTGTTTCATGCTGTGTTTTCATTTTACTAATTTTTAAAGTTTTTGTATAAAGGAAAGTAAGAAACTTGATTCAAATAAAGTATGATACATATCAATTGATTTTATGATTTTTATCATAGCAGGAGAGATTTCTTTGCCAGGGTTTCTTTTGCTCTTTCAAAAGAAAGCGGATTTAAATCGAAGTATGCATTTTTGCAGATCCCTTTGCAAATTATGCGTTTTAACAAAATTAGATTTCAAAAGAAAACATTTAATTACTCACCGAAAATCAATTTGAGAAGTCTTGATTCATTGCAACTGGCTTCTGCCATCTTTTCTAATACTAATTAATTATAAAATTGATATTTTCGTTTGTTGCGATAAAGAACTTTTACTAGTTGCTAAAAAATTATTTTAATACAATAAATCCCGAATCAGAACAAACAATATTCTTCCCTTCTGTAATGTTTCAATGTAACCCTCAACTAATCCAATATATACCTGAACCCCAAATAATACTCTCTCCCCTTTGTTGGTCCCCAGATAAATGAAGTATCAAAGTAAGGACCAAACGGGTCAGCTGCGCTTATTATCGGATTCGGCTGCATAAAGTCAAGTGCGTTTTCAACTCCGCAGTATAATTCCCAGTTATTAAAATTTTTATTCAGCTGAAAATTGATCATTGTGAATGGATCTGATATAGTTGGTCTTTGATAAGGAACAGGATTGGAAGATGTTGACGGAATTCTTTGAGGACCGAACCATTGCAGACCACCATTAAAGCTCCAGTCTTCTTTCGGAGAAAATGAAAATGAAGTTAAAACTCTGTTCAGCGAATTAAACGGCTGTGTAAACCATCGTTCGTTAATCTCATACTGCAGGTCCACGAATTTATATGCTAATTTCAATTCAAGATTTCGTAACAAGTTTACATTCAGTTCAGACTGAAATACATTTGAAATTGCAGTGCTGTTTGAAAAAATTACTTCCATTGGATTTGTATCATAATCCGGAATGACTTTATTGCTGAAGTCAGTTCTGTAAAAATCAAGATTGACGCTTCCTCCGGCATCACCAATATTAAAATACATCAGTATATCAGCGCCGAAATTAAACACCTCTTCCGGATCAAGCGCTTCGGCAAATATTATATTGCGTGAACTCGCAAGTACGTTAGAGTATTCACTGAAAACATCAACCGTCCTGAAACCTGTACCTGCCGAAACTCTGAACACGAGTTCATTCGCCGGCTGATAGCGCAGCAATGCTCTCGGAGTTATTATCGAGCCATACTCATTGTGAAAATCATAACGCAAGCCTGCCATCAGCGAACCTTTTTCATCAAGAAAATTAAATGAATTCTCTGCAAAAATTCCCGTGATGTTTTCAATGTTCAAATAATTTCCGCCGTAAGTTTTACTTGTTGAATCGTTGAAACTGATATCTTCATTTACTCTGTAATATTTATAGCTGAGACCGGCTTTCATAAAATTTCGTTTGCTGATTTCAAATTCATAAAACCCCGAGAAAGCAGCATTAGTTTGTGATGCATCGTACTTTGTAAAACCGTAGTAAGAGTTCTGATTGTAAATGGAAGAATTAAAAAACAGGATCATGCTTTGCTCTTCATCAAATGATTTACCTAATCTTGCATAGAGTTCACCCGAATTAATGTCGGCAGTTTGCCCGTAAATACTGTTTCCGCCTTCATCGGTATCAATATTAAAGTTATCCTGACCTCCGATTCTATCTTCATTCCAGTATCTGCCTGCTATGACTGCATCCGCACCATTGTCCTCGTCAGCAAAGTTTAACTTTCCGTAACCGACATATCTTGTTATCAGGGGATTATCAAGAAAGCCGTCGAGATTTTCATCCATCCTGTCAGACTTCTGAACAGAGTGAAAAGTTAGCAATGAGCTCCACTTTGGATTTAATTTACCGGCATAATTCAGATTTACCTGCTTCTCCAATCCGCTGTTCAAAAATCCATTGAGTAGAAACCTGTCGGATGTCTGATAGTCTTTTAAGATCACATTCATAATTCCGCTGATAGATTCATATCCCTGCAGCACCGAGTTAGAGCCTTTGGAAATTGTGATCCTGTCAATCATCGTTCCCGGAATGCTGCTGACGCCGTATTTTACATTCAGACCTGACATCAGCGGAGTATTGTCAATTAATATTTGTGTGTATGCACCTTCAAGTCCGAGTATCTTCAGCTCCTTGCTGTCAGTAAGAATGTCAGTGACAGCAACTTCAACAGAAGAATTTCTGCCGAAGCATCCGCTCAAATCACAGCATGCATCCTTGACTAATTCCTGTGAAGTAATTACTTCTGTCTTTGCAATATCATCGCTTATAAATGTTGAGCTTTGTTCATCCTCGACTTCGATCGTTTCCGTTGACGCGTTTTGAGATAATATAATTTCAATGAAAGTTTTATCACCTATGTTAATCGTATCTCTTTCATACCCGATGCAGAAGACTATGATTCTCCGGTCTGTTATGCCTTCATCAGTTAATTCAAACTTTCCTTTTTCATCCGTTGCTGTACCTGTCTTAGTATTTATCCATTTCACGACTGCTCCTTCAAGCGGCTCTTCTTTACCGGAATTATCACCTTTTACAATACCGGTCAGATTTTGGGAAAAGGAATTACCGGTAATGAAAAATGATACAATAAATACTAGCGATATATTTCTGATTACTCTTAGCAAGAAACTATTTTTTATAATTGCTTAAATATTTATCAGGGTCATTGCTGAATTTTTCTTTACATCCTTTACCGCAGAAGTAATATTTCACGCTGTCATTTATGAATGTTAAATCTTTTTTCGCATCGCCCTCATCACATACCGGACACCACAAGGCTGCAGCTCCGATAAATTTTTCCGGATTTTTCTTAAATGACGATTCACATCCTTTACAGCAGAGAATTACCTGCTGATTTAAATATTTGTAGCTCACCCCATCACCTTCGATTGTTTCACCTGAAACTATGCATACTTTAGCTGAATCTGAAAGTACACTGACAGATGAGTGTGTATTCTGATTTGAGAAGCTTAAAAATATTAAAATTGCAAAAGTGCAGATTAATGTTTTCATATAAAATTTATATTGTTTTAGTTAATAGATGAAAGCCCCTGCTTCAATTTAGAAGCAGGATGTTTGGTAAATGTTATGAAACGGATTTTAAATTATAAGACGGGAGAACAGGATGAATTTGTGTGATTGAACCGGACTTCCGTGATCTGGATCAGATACAGAAAAATTAACCGGTGTATCAATGAAGCAGGATTTCTCAATGCTTAATCTTACAAATTCTGAAGCACTTTTGTTCAGAGGAACAAACTTATTGATTTCTTCTATTTTTACATCACAAACTTCACAGCACGACTTTGAATTGAATTCATAAGAAGTTTCTGAATCTGATTCAGTGAAATCATCTGAAGAGCAGCATTTATCTTCACTTTCGCATATTGCATTTTCTGAATCATAAGCATCACTACAAATCATTGTGCAAAATGTATTTCCTCCGATGCTGCTAATGCAGAGGAAGAATAATGAGAGTAAAGATATGAATAATTTTCGCAAGTTAAAATTTTTACTTTACAATATAATGCTTATTGTTTTAAAAAAGTATTATGAATTATGGCTAAATTAGAATATGTCAGAATACCGGTAATTCTAAGTTAATGGAATCTTTGCGGGATATACTATTAAAATACTTGATATTATTTATTAATCGGTTTATATTTGAGACGTAAAAACATGTTAAAATCAAAACTACATATCGGAATTTTATTAATGATTCTCCTTTCTTCCGGATTGTTATACGCTGCCGTTACTCTTCAGTATTTCACTGCCAGAGACAACTCTAACGGAGTATTTGTGGAATGGAAGACGAATGAAGAGGGAGGAACAGTTAAATTCGAAATTGAGAGAAGTGCTGACCAGCCGGATAATTTTATTTACATTAATTATAAAGACGCTACAGGTAACA
>CAYNTN010000127.1:0-14103 GCA_964399995.1 uncultured Ignavibacteriaceae bacterium | reverse complement strand
AATTGAGATATAATGTTAACTACATTTCACGTTTGACGTCTCACGTTTGACGTTTCACGTCTCACGTCTCGCGTCTCGCGTAATCACATATGATGCATATATTTTTCAACCAGCTTCATAAACTTGCCGGGGATATAAGGAACATCATACCTTTCATAAGGATTTGCATCTCTGATCATATTTGTTCTGGCAATCCACCCGAGAGGTACTCTTATAAGTGCAGACCGGTTGTTCGGATTAAGCGTTACTTCATATTCTCTCATAGTATTTTATGTAATGCTGAGCGTTTCGAGTAACCTGTCAGGCTATAAATCAGTCAACTTGTGTTATTTTAAATATTAGTTTATTGAGGTTTCGCAAAACACATTTTTGTTTGTCTTTGATTCTTTTCTATTTTTGGATTCTTCACTTAACTCCGCTCCGTTCGATCAGAATGACAAGATGTGTAACTTCAGTAGTTATTATTAATTTTATTTCAGCTCTTAGAAATCAAAAGAAATTATTAAAGCACATCACTCTTTTGAAAGTAGATTAAGAGCGGCAAAATCAAATATCAGATTTACTGCATTGAGTCCGCTGCGGAGCCAGTTCATCGAAGACCATCCTGACCATGCTGCTTTTATTGCATCGGAATTTGCACTGATAGGGGAGCCGAACATGATTTCATTTCGCGGATAGAAATACGCATAAGTGAAGACATCCGCTAAAACAGCTGCCAGCAAAGCCAGTATACAAAAGAGACG
The DNA here is from genome assembly GCA_964399995.1 of uncultured Ignavibacteriaceae bacterium. Lineage (GTDB taxonomy): Bacteria > Bacteroidota > Ignavibacteria > Tepidaquicellales > Tepidaquicellaceae > JAGPCH01. Next base: position 13,360 of record CAYNTN010000127.1, on the reverse strand, counting down.
GATTATTTTATTTGTTTTCCAGCAGACGATCAGGGCAAGAAGGGAAATCACCTGATTCGCCGGGGAGAAAATCCTGAAGAAGTGACCCGGATTGACATTTTGGAAATATTCTCTTGCAGTCTGAATGGAAGTTGGAATATTACTGCCCCAGCTGACTGCATCAATCAATGAGTTGTAAACATTCACAAATAAAAGTCCGGCGGCGAATGTCGTTGCTAAGATAAGTAACAATTTTCTTATCATGAAATTATTTGAGTTTTAGTTTTGAAATCATTGTGAAAATAAATAAAACATTTCACTGTAAAAAGTGAATCGCTTATTACTATCCCGTATGTCGCACGGATAGTTGATAGTTAACAATTGAGATATAATGTTAACTACATTTCACGTTTGACGTCTCACATCTCCCGTCTCACGGTTTCACGACATTCACAAATGCTGATGAATTATTATAAGCTGTAATAAGATCTGTAAGATCTGTTACATTGTCTCCGTTAATATCAGTAATTGTGTATCCTGTTATAAAAGAGTTTGCCGCATTATATGTTTGTATGACATCCGTAAGATCAACTGTTCCGTCTTTATTCACATCACCGCTGTATATTCCAAATTTCACAGGTGATGCATCAATCTGTTTCATGTTATTTCCGAATGCCTGTGATGATGCTGTGGTGAAGTTGTAATTCATTACACCTCCCGAGAAACTCTGAAGACCGGAGCTCCATGTCTCAAGTGAATTTCTGTGTTTGACCTGTATAAAATATCCTGTGCTGTTTGCAGCATTGCCGAAAGAAAATACGCCGGTACCGGTACTGTCCAATACCGCTTTAGCCGAATCAACTATTGAATAGGGATTTGCAGAATTTCTCAGATATACTCTCATTGTATCCGGAGTCATTTTATTAATTCCTGAATTATAAAATGCTTCTACATAAGAAGTAAGATTCAGAGTAAATAAAGGATTTGTATTATTGATCCAGTTTATTGTTTTTGAAAAAACACTTGAAGAGACGGGTGAACCTTGTGAATATCTGAGATCACCGTATCTGTTGGTCATATAAAATGTGTTGTAGTTTGTTCCTGAGTAACAAACAGCATTGCATGAATCATTACCGTTAAGACTGACTGACTTTGGTTTAAATGCAGCTGTACCGCCGTTTACTGCTTTGATCAAACCGGGCTTACCATAACCATTTCCCAATATCAGAGAATCTTGTGCAATCCCTGAAAATGTTCCGGTTCCTTTGAATCTATTTCCGCTGGCAGTTATGTTTATCCAGTTGTCATTAATTGTTTTTGATTTTAAATATTGTCTGTAGAAAACAGTATCTGCAACAGTTGAATAAAATCTTTCCGGATCCTGATTATATACATAATCTGAAAAGATCAATAAAGACTTCTTATTTCCGGCTGTAGAAAAATCAAGATATGTTTTCATTGAATCTCTTAGCCACGGCGTATAGAAAGTCCCGCTTTTCAAAAGACAATAAACAGTTTTCCATGGTCTTAATGAACCCGTATAATTTATCCTGACTGTATCGAAATTATTTATAAATCTTCCGTCGGCATTTATAGCCCTGATAATACTGTCGCGGTCAATTTCAGATTGCCACATTACACATAATTCTTTTGCAACTCGCGGTGTAATTACGGTATTCATTGAATTATTCGAAAGATTGCCGTCACCGGCAACATTGCCTGTATAAATTAAAACCGGCTGCTCAATATTGTTTGTTGGAAATGTCCACGGATCAAAAATGACAGTTGCAGTTGCTCCGGGAGCCAGATTTGTAACAGTCTTTGTACTGGAATATCCGCCGAGAGCGTGAATTCTTGTTACTGTGAATGTTGATGCAACAGTCCCCGCATTGAATACTTTGCAATCGGGCGTAAAAGTATTCGTACTGAAATACTGCTCGTACTGCAATCCTGCATCCGCAATTCCAACATCAACCGTATGCCGTTGCTCGACATCTGCTTCAATCACAAAGTCAGAGGGAGAATAGTTTAGCTCATAAGGATAAAGATTTGTTCCGACAGGTCCTGCCCCCCCAAAAAAATTTGCATCTTTTCTTAAAACATTATAATCTGATGAATAAAAATTCATTCCCGTTACAAATGCATATCCTTCACCGACAGTAGCAGTCTGTACAACACCGGCGTAGAATTCGGAATTATTAAGCAATGATGGTTTCGGATCTGTTATGTCAAATGTCAAAAGCGTATTTGCATCCGATGCCTTTAATTTATAATCATTAGATCTTCCGACAAGATTTCCGTCGCTATCGAGTACAACGCCGTAAAAAATTTGTTCTGCAACATTAGCATCGTCATAAACCTGAACTCTTACTTTAGTAACCTGTCCCGCTCCGTTCATCCTGTATTTATTCAAAAATGAACCGGTCTGAGTATAGGCGATTGCGCTATAACTACCGGCTGAATCCGAATATCTGTATGTATTCGAATTAATATTTTCCGATACGGATTTATAATTATTTGAATTTTCAAGATCATCTCCGACATACACGGTAACATCCGATGGTCCGTTAAGTACCGGAACGAAAGGTTTAAATCTTACTGTCTTGTATTGTCCGGGAAGAACGCTTGTCTCGACAGAATCAAGAAAAATATTTGTCCCGTTCAATTCAAGATAAACTTTAAGCGGAGATATAGGTTCATTTGAATGATTATATACAACTGCGCTGATTGTGTCAGGAACACCGTATCCGAGCGGAAGCTTTGACTTGCTGAAAGCAGCCATTACCTCAGCATCGTACTGAGTATTAATTGCGCCGTTCTGAATTATTATATTATCAAGGTAAAGGTTATTCGAACAACCGTTGCTTATTGTAAATCTTAACTGAGATGTCCCGGCCGGAAGATTAATGATCTTATTAGCCCATTCGGTATTTTGCGGAACAAAGTAATTGTATGTCGGAGGAGCTGTTGAAAGTTCACCCGCATTCGGATCTCCTGAAAGCGAAGCGATAAGGTCATAGGTAAAACCGCCGTCAGTCGTTCCGTATATTTCAAGATTGTCATAAGAATTACTGTCATAAGAAGCATAAGCATGATCAAATATCAACTGTGCTCCGGGACTTACAGCAAAAAACTGCGGTGTGTGCAGGTACGCAGTAGTGTTATAATCACAGTAATACAGTTCTCTGATGGTACTGCCTGAACCGCTGCCAAAAGCACTGACTGAACTATACTGCCAGTTACCCGGACTCCAGTTATTCGGCGGGAATGTTCCCGAAAAATCTTCTGACAGCAGAGGAGGATTGGCGGATTCCTGACCAACTTTGATATTGTCCAGATAAATATTATTTCCGCATTGGTCTATTGAATAAAAATAAAGCATCGAAGCGTTTTCGGGAAGATAAACTGAAATAGTTTTCCATTGTGTGCTGTCGGGGAAAAAAGCAAAGTATGTCGGCGGAGCAGTGCTTAATGAATCTTTATCATAAGAGATAAGAAATTCGTAAGACGAATTCACATCATCCCAGTAATAAATTTCAAGATAATCAGTCGTGTTAAAAGATGAATCACCTTTCGGAGCATATGCTACATCAAAGAAAAGTTTATCACCGGTTACTGACGGGGTAAATTGAGGTGAATTAATGTAATTGTAAGCCTGTGTACAGCAAAAATTACAGTAGCTCACGCTGAAATTTCCGTTGCCGAATGAGCTGTAAGGAGATTCCTGCCATTCCTGATTCAGAGTCCATCCTGCCGGTGGAAAAGTACCCGATTCAAAATCTTCGTTTAGCTTCCATGATATTGAATTCTGCATATTTTCTGAAATAAATTTATTCTTGCCGGTAGGCTTTGAAAGATTATCCGGCTTAATTGATTCAAAACTTTTTAATGTCTCCGGTTTCCCTGTTTGAGAGCGAATAATTACTTCCTGAGCGGATGAATTAATAAAGGAAATTAGCAAAATGAGAAGTAACACCTTGAAAAATGACAATGCAGTTTTCATATAATAATTATTTAGTTATTTAAATTTAAAAATTCATTTATCTTTTTGCTCAGCAAAACTATATTGTATTGTATACAATGGCAAAGATATTTTACTTTGATTTTAAACAGGTATTTATGAAAGGAGGCTTTAGAAAGTACAAAAATGAGAATGAATTCAATATTTATACAAGGATATTTTGAAATTCTTTAAACAATCCGGGCTTGAAAAACTCAACTGCCATTTCGCTTCTTAAGCTCATTAAACAATCCGAATGGGCTGATTTCAAAAAGTTTGCCTCTTCACCGTTTTTTAATAAAGGAAGAAATTATGATACACTGATCAGTTATTTATTAAAATTCCGTCCGGCTTTTGATTCTGATGAACTTACCAAGCGAAACATTTATAATCATCTTTATCCCCGAAAGAAGTTCAAGGAAAGTGTCGTTAATACAATTTTTTCAGGGCTCAGTCAGATATGCGAAGAGTTCATTTTGTATCAGGATTTCAGGAGCAATCAGCAGCGTGAAATGAGATTGCTGAGGCAGTACTGCAAACGGGGACACAAATCCCGTGCGGATAAGCTGGCAGAAAAGCTTAAGGAGATTATCAGCAGTCCGGCTTCATCGGGTCTTGAATTTTATGAGCGGCTCGAAATTTTTGATGCCGTTGATTTTTACTATTCAAGTTATGATAAAAGAAACTTAAGAAACCGGCATATAGTGAAGTCACTGCTTAATCTTCAGTATTTTTTCATACTCCAGACATTTGTTTACAGCAAGGAACTTCTGGCAGGTTCATTTTATTCGGAAAATAATTCCGGAAATGATCTGTCATTAAGATTAATGAATGAAATAAATTTCGAAAAGCTAATAGATGTAATAGTAAATGAAGACCCGGAAAATTCTGTTCTGCTGAAGATGTATTCACTGGTTGTCAGACTTCTTAGCAACAATAATGATGACAGAAGTTATGAGATTCTAAAAGGTCTCGTCGTCGAAAATTTACACAAGCTGGAATTTCAGACCGGAAAATATTTGCTTCTGAATCTGCAGGTAATAAATGTACGCAGGCTGAATGAAGGTAGGAAAAAAAGCTCAAAGGAACTGTATGAAATTTCTAAGATCCTTATAGACGGTAAGTATTATGATAAGGATGAATACTGGTTCAGACCTTCACATTTCAGAACAATCGTAAGACTGGGAATCAATTCCGGTGACATTGAATATATTGAAAAGTTTGTCGAAGATTATCACAAGCGTCTCGAGCCCGGTCTTCGTCAGCCTCTTAAACATTTTGCACTCGCAAATATTTGCTTTGCAAAAAAAATGTATGACACGGCATTGTCTCATATCGCTAAGGCAGAATTGAAAACAACAATGTTTAAGATTGACTCCAGAAGAATTACCGCTAAGATTTATTATGAAACCAATTCAACCGAAAATCTTCAGTCTCTGATTGATGCGTTTTCACATTATTTAAAAAATATCAGAACGGCTGATCAGACAGTCATTAAAAGAAATCTGAAATTTTTAAAGTATCTGAAAAAGCTTATAAAACTCCGTGATTCAAAGACGGATTCATTCGAATTTTATATTCTCCAAAATGAAATTATGAAAGAGAATGTCTCTGAAATAAACTGGCTGCTTGAAAAAGTAGCAGAGATCGGAAATAAAATTAATTCACGGAAAGCAAATGCAAGTTGAATTGTTGAGTGTCAAGAGTAATTAGAGTGGTAAGCTCCCGCTGTTATATTTTCAACAAAGTATCTATTTTTTTCAGCAGCCATGATTTTGACGTCACGTTTTCACGGCTTATGTTGTCATGAAGCATTTGTAATTCAGCTTTATCCGGATTGGACAGCTTCAAGCTCAATACCTGCCGGAGGAATTTAATAAAATTTAGATGACGCGAAAGTAAGTGTTTATTCTGTGACTTTGAATTATTTACAAGCTGGTAATATGTATTAAGAAGTGAAATGAGATTTTCCGTGGAGCTTGTATCGAAATAGATTTTGCAAATTAGATTCTTAATGTCGAGCTTGTAAGTGATCTGATTAATATTGACATTCATTGCAAATTTCAGAGCATCATCGAAATTTCCTTTCAGATAGCTCAGCCGCGCCTTGCAGTAATTATCTATATCTTCCCTGTATTCCGGCTGTAAACGGCTGAGATATTTTACTGAAAACTCTTCAGCCCATTTGACTTCCTTTAAATCCAGTGCTTCAATGAAGGCAGTCCGGAAGTCGCCGTTTTTCAGATAATACTCATCCGAAAAAATATTCAGATTCTCGTCATATATTTTTTTTCTCAGATCAAATGCCTCCCTGCGGAAGTAATCTTTGCCTTCGACTGTTCTGGAAGTGCAGATCACCGTCAGAGCATTAAAGAAGTATTTTTTAAAATCGAGATCGGCTTTTTCAATTATTTCAAACACCGCTTTCTTTAAATCAAAATAATAGCTATCAATCTCGGGATGTTTGAATGCCATTCTAAGCAGATAAAAGATATTGAGCACGGTGTATTTTTGCTTATCTTCCTTTTTAATTAGCTCCAGGATTTTTTCAAAGTCTATGCTGTCTGATAATCCGAAAAAATGCTTCTTGTCTATGTCTTTGTTCCAGAATATTTTCTGCGAATAAACGGTTGCTTCGTTTATAAGAAATTCAGTCAGAAATGAATACAGATTGTAAAGCTGATATTGAAACGCAAATCCGGTCTGCCTGCTCCTTTCATTAAAATTATGGCAGTGATTCAGCACTTCATTTACATAATCCTTACCCCAGACGAAATCGAGTATTCCTGTTTTCTTTCCTGAAATAAATTTATCCGTCTCTTTAATTATCTTTTCAGCACGCTGCTTCAAACCTCGCTTACTGATTTCATTCAGCATGAATCTTTCTTTTAAAAGTATTTCATTCTTTCTTATTGAAATCTGAAATATGAATTCTTCGGCAATGTCGTTGAGTCTTGAAAGCATGCTTTTCATTACGCTTTCTTTGTATTCCTTTCCGGGATAAAGCTTTTTATATACCTCTTTTTTACTGAATTTAGCTGAATCAAAATCACGTCTGAACTTCTTTATGATGTTAAGAAGCGGAATGTAATTTCTGCCGCCATTGAAAAAAGGAGACTGAACAAACTTTTCAAATTCCTTCCATTCATCATCTGAAAATGTCTTCAGCAGAATAATTAGGTTATTTTTACCGAGATTTGCGTCAACCTTTTTTTTCAAAAAATAATTGAAATAGTTTAAAAACGAGTAAAATTTAGAGGATATTGAATTCTGAATCTGTCAACAATCGTGAAAAAGTTTAGTTGTGACGCCGGTATTTCAGATTTATTTTTGTAAAGTTTTTAATCTCTGAGTGAACATAAAAATAAATTTGAATTAATACGGGATTCTCCTGTCACTCAGGGACAGATCAATCGCTCTCTGCAATTCCTAGGCTGCAGAGAGTAAGGTCTGAGTAATTAAAATAATTTTAAAAATTAAAATAAAAAATATTACTATGAATCTCAAAACAAATTTATTTAATCAGGAAGCAACAGCAAAGTATAATCAGGGGGTTTTTAAATTCATCCTGACTTTAATCTATTTCACATTTGTATTTATTTCAATTGCTATAATCAGCAATGATGCATTCTCACAGGACATGAGGCTAAATAATTACATCAATGAATCACAATTACAGACAGAAGCAGTTGAAGGGGAGGCACTTTATCCGCCCGAACTAGATGACCGATTAAAAGCTGCACTCGAAAACGGCGACGTCAGTGAATCGGCAAGACTTCAGACCGAAATTGAAAATCACATAAGTAAAGAAAATCTGTTTATATCAAAGCAAAGCACTGACGTTCGTTTTGAAAGCGGTAAAAGTTTACGTGAAGCAGGTGATGAAGGAGACTGGTTATCAAATGATCCGATGGTATTTACAGGTAATATAAAATCACTTACGTCCTATAGCAGGCAGATTGATTTGAAATACGGAGAAGACGGGTTTTTATATGCCGCAGTAAATGCAAAAGAATCACCCGGAGTTTATGGCGGGAAAGTTGCTTTCTATAAATCAGAGAATAACGGAAAAGCGTGGGAGTTTGTAGGTGCAATCTATACAGTTACTAATGTTTACATTACCAATATAAGTCTGTTGGTAGAATCCAGAAACAACAATGTAGCAGATTCTACAAGACTAATCTTATTTTATACCAAATCAGGCAGCAACAATAATGATCTGTCCGTGCTAACATTTGTTTCATTCAGAACCAGTGGCTCGGCGTTTCAGCAAGGTGACATTGTCGCTTCGGGAGCCGGAAAAGAAATTTCACATATAAGTGCAGTGAGCGACGGTGCATATTATCAGAATGCAACATACATAGGCGTCGTATGCACAGAATCAAATACGGCATATACAGAAAATTCGGCAATAAAAGTCTTCCGGTCAGCTAACTGGGGAACATCATTTTCCGGTGCAACGATTACAACCGGATACAATGACTTTTATCCGAGTGCAGATTTTTACAATGGATCACCAACTCAGTTATATATTGCCGTTGAGCGGAGGACAAGTGCGGGTCAGAAAAATCTATGGTTGATTAAAACAGGGTGGTCGCCATCATCCTCTTTCACGGCAACACAGCTTTCGACTTCGCATCCTCTGGAAAGACCTTCACTTGCAATTCAAAAGAATGCAACACCGGATTCAATAATGATTACGGTGACAAACGGCGGACAGGCAGTATATTTTTCAACTACTAATTCAGGAACAAACTGGGCAGCATTTAATCTTTCCCAGTCCTTAGCCAACAATTTTAAATACACACATTGCTATGCTTCGCCTTCGGGTCAGAATACTTTTACAGCTATGTATTCGACTAATGACGGAGACTCGATCAACATAAGAAGAGGAAAGCTCGGAATTATGGGTGAAGTGTTTTTTAAAATGAACGGCAGTAGTTGTGACCCCAACATCACACCTGTCTGTGTCCTTAATTCGGGTATCAGCGGCAATCTTGCTTCAATTCTTTACGGAGGGAATTCATCCGAAAATGTTTACTTTGATCAGGAAGGATTAAGATATGTATATGTGCAGTTCATCATACAGGGATTTTATATTCCGGCTGAAAATAAGCTCAGCAGAAGAGATACGGTGACAATGTATTTGAGAAATGGGACAGCTCCGTATGGAATTGTTGATTCATCAACTTCAGTAATCGATACTGCTGCATACTTTCCTCTTTTTAGCTTTTCACAGGTCGACAAGTCGGCAGGATATTACTTTGTTATAAAGCAGAGGAACAGCATTGAAACATGGAGCCGGCAGCCGCAGACATTTAACTCAACGGAATATTACTGGTATGATTTCTCCCAGTCACCTAATGCAGCTTACGGAAACAATACAGTACTCGTTAATAACAGTCCGGTGAGATATGCAATCTACAACGGTGATGTAAATCAGGATGGAATCATTGACCTTACCGATGTGCTGATGGTTTATAATGATGCGAATGAATTTGCAACAGGTTATATTAATACTGATGTGGACGGAAATGATATAGCAGATCTTACTGATATAGTACTGACATATAACAATGCAAGTAATTTTGTGAGTATGAAGAAGCCGTGAGACGCGAGACGCAAGATGCAAGACGCAAGACGTGAGATGTGAGACGCATTTGAAATATGAAATTTGAATATTAAATAAGCCGGCGCTACTATTTGCCGGCTTTATTTTTCAATAAATTTAATATAAAAATTTCCAAATCTAAAATCCTAAATCTAAAATCTAAAATCCTTTATTTCTCTTTCTACAAAATTTTTAATTGCATATTTTAATCCATCCAATTAAAATTTAATTAAACAAAATGAAAATCTTGTCAATACTGGTTTCAATGATCCTTATAATTGTAATTATAGCAATAGTTCAAAATCCTACAACGAGTCAGAATGATCTCACGCATTTTTATGAAGACAATAATTATGTCGAAGGAGAGATTATTGTTATGTTCAAACATTCCGTTGATGCCAATTCCTTTCTTAATGAGTATTCAAACATCGCTTTGAGTATAAAAGAAGTGCTTGTTCCTGATATGAATATTTATCTTTTTGAATTTGATAACTCCCTAAGTCAGCCGGTTGATGCATTGCTGTCGGTCATGAGAAGCAATAGTGTTGAGATTGCACAATTTAATCACAGATTCAGTGAACGTATTATTCCCAATGACACAAGATTCGCAGAGCAATGGGATAAGAATAACACCGGACAAAGCGGAGGAACGGTAGATGCGGATATTGATGCGCCTGAAGCGTGGAATATAACAACCGGAGGTGTAACTGCAATGGGTGATACCATTGTGGTTGCAATTGTTGACGGCGGTCAGCAGGTTACTCATGCGGATCTTGATACATGGAGAAACCGGGGAGAGACTGCAGGGAACGGAATTGATGATGATGGTAATGGTTACATAGATGACATCAACGGCTGGCATGCAGGAAATAACAACGGCACCATTCCATCCAATTCACACGGGACACACTGCGCAGGAATAGTCGGAGCAAGAGGAAACAACAGTCTTGGAGTTGCAGGCGTTAACTGGAAAGTAAAAACGATGCCGATTGCTTATGGTTCAGCTACCGAATCTAATGTAGTAAAAGCATATGGTTATGCATTAAAGCAAAGGAGAATTTATAATCAGTCAAACGGTTCGCAAGGTGCTTTCGTAGTTGCAACAAATTCTTCTTTTGGAATAGATTTCGGACAACCGGTTAATTATCCTTTATGGTGTGCTTTCTATGATTCACTTGGAAATGCAGGGATTTTAAGCGCAGGTGCCGGACCAAATCTTAATATTAATATTGATACACAGGGTGACATTCCCACTACATGTCCGAGCAAATTTATGATTGCAGTTACAAATACTACGAGGACCGATGCAAAGAACAGCGGAGCAGGATACGGACAGATCAATATGGATCTCGGTGCTCCGGGTACCAGTATTTTATCTACTGTTCCGACAAACAACTATAGTACTCTCACCGGTACATCTATGGCAACTCCTCAGGTAGCCGGAGCAATTGCACTGCTTCATGCAGGCGCACACAGTTATTATATTCAGCTTATGAAAAATGATCCTGACTCTGCTGCTGCTTTATTTAAACAATTCATATTATCCACTGTTGATACAATTCCTTCCATGAACGGCATTACTGTTTCAAACGGAAGACTCAATGTGAATAAACTTCTGCAAAAAGTAAACGCTCTGAACACCGCCGGTGTAGTGAATTTGAATGCAGTGATTGAAGGGTACTATGATGATATTTCCGGGCAGATGGTTTCGGATACAGCAAAACTATATTTAAGAATGGGAACAGCTCCTTATGCAGTTGTTGACTCATCGAAATCTGTTATCGGCAGTAACTCATCAGCAATTTTTAATTTTACAAACATATTTAATGCAACTCCATATTATCTTGTATTGACTCACAGGAATTCAATTGAAACATGGAGCAGTACTGCACAGAGTTTTTCCTCAAATTCTCTTTCATATGATTTTACAAATGCCGGGAATAAAGCTTATGGAAATAATATGAAACAGGTTGATGCATCACCCCTAAAGTTTGGGATTTACAGCGGTGATGTAAATCAGGACGGTAATACGGATCTTGATGATATACTCGAAATTTATAATGAAGCAAATAATTTTTCATCAGGATATATTGTCACTGATGTCACGGGAGATAATCTTGCTGATCTTGAAGATGTATTAATTACTTATAATAATTCGGCGGATTTTGTGGCTGTAGTAAAACCTTGAGACGTCAATCGTCAAATGTCAAAAGTCAAACGTCAGATTTCAAAATGTCAAACGTTTCACATTTGACGTCTGACGTTTGACATTTCACGTCTCACGTTTATGCAGTACTCTTAAAGGATCATCCAGCTCATTAAACTTTTCTTCAAGCCATTCTTTATAGACTATATCAGATATTTAGGAAGTTTCTTTTTCTGCAGCTCGGTTCTGAGTAAATCATCATACATAAACTCATTCTCTAAAAAATTTTCGACAGCTAAAAATTTATCGGCTAAAGAGCTGATTTCAAAAAACAGACTATTCAAAGTGGATTTATTGAAAGCAAGCTGCGGGTTCAGTTCCTTGTGAATGTGCTCTTCATTAAGATTGTAAGAATCGTACTCGGGATGATATTTGATAAGGATGCTGTACAGCCTTCTTATTTTAGGGCTATCATTAAAATAAGGAGATTCAAGAAAACGCTGAAATTTTTTTATTTCCTTTTGGGAGAAAGTTCTTAAAACTTCAATGATCTTGTATTTCAATATTCAGAAGGTTTAGGGAATCTTTTGAAGGATAAGTTTTATTCTAAAATATTGAAAAAATTAACCAAAACAAGCTTTTTTTAATATTGAATACTTTTTATTTGCTATGTACAGGGCAACTTTCTTTAAATAATTTCTTTGAATGAACTGGTTTTACTTTATAAGTTTGTATAAAATTAATTATTAATAAAATTAAAATTAATTAACAAGTTTTCAAATATGAAAGATAAATGCAGCGGTAACTTATTAAAGTTTTTACGGACTGTGAACCCCAAACACTGTTCCGGACTAACGGCTTATTGTTACCGTTTAAATTCCCCGGATCTTTAATCCCGCATTAACTCAGTCCAGTAAATTTCTAATCATGAAATGCCTGCAACTCCTTCCCTTGCAGGCATTTTCATTTTATTTAACCTAATATTTCAATTGAAACTTTTTTTATCACTAAAGCACTAAGAACACTAGGGCTTTGAAGACTTGAAGTTGTGAGGAAAATTCTTTCCGACCTTTGTGTAATGGCTTTGCGGACTTTGCGTTAAAATACTTTCCCGAGACTCCTTACCAAACACCAGAGGCTGTTGAAAATGAATCAATGGCAAAATCCACAGGCTAATAGCCTGTGCTACTATCAAATTGTTATTTTCACACAGCCTCCCCAGTTTGGTATAGAATTCGTCATGAAGCTCAACTCCTTCCTTCCTGGCATTATTTTAATTGATTCTAAAGTATGCAAGCGAGTTAAATAACTACCACTATAAAATTAAAGAGCAGATGCATTTATAAAAGCAGGGAAAGTAACCCATTCTTAATTTCTTCTTTACTTTGTGATTTTTGTACGAGTAAAAAATTAATGAAAGGAGAACAAATTAGACAGTAAAAAGTGAAATTTATCTCAAAATGGTAAGAATATTATTCAATAAATAAAATTAGTTAAGTCTTAAACTTATATTTTACCACTAAGCGTACTAAGTAAACTAAGAAAAAATGCTAGTTTAGGAATTAGGAATTAAATTGTCATAAGTGAAATTCATCTCAAAATGGTAAGAAAATTAATGTGCTAA
>CAYNTN010000126.1:0-14137 GCA_964399995.1 uncultured Ignavibacteriaceae bacterium | reverse complement strand
TTTACAAACTTTACGAACTTTACAAACTTTACAAACTTTACAAACTTTACAAACTCAGTCAATCAATCTTTGGACTACATCCAACACTCTACTCCTTCTTTTTTCCAATGAAAAATTTTCAATAATTCTTTCACGCGCTTTTTTCGCAAGTTCCGGACCGGAATTCATTGTAAGCAATAATTTTTCCGCGATTTCATTTTTATCTTTTTTGTATACAATGAATCCGGTATCCCCTATCACACGCGGAATTCCGTTTACATCCGAGCCGACCGGAATGCATTCCATCATCATTGCCTCGCATAGTGAATTCGGCTGTCCTTCAAATAATGATAACTGAGCATAAACTTTTGCACGGTTGTAGTATGATCTTAATTCATCCATATTCACATAAGAAATCAGCATAACGTTTTTCAAATTTTGCTCACATAAAATTTTAATCTGCTCTCTGTTTAAGCCTACCAATACAAAATTAATCTCAGGCAAAATTTTTGCTGCTTCAATCAGCATATCAAATCCTTTTCTTATAAATTCATTATCATTAAACGAATTTCCTACCGACAGTACAAAATTTTCTTTCGGAACACTGTAATCTCTTTTAAAAAACTCTTCATCAAATCCAGTATAAACAACTTCTATCTTATCTTTTATACCCGGGATAAAATTCAATATGCCGTCTTTTACCGGTGCTTTTGAAGGATCGTCAGAGTATATATAGGTATTTACATTTTCAATCAGAGAATCATCTACAACCAGCAGTTTATCAGCATTACTCAGGCTATACTTCAGAAAACGGCTTCGGATTTTCTTTCTCAGATTATCCTCATTAAAGGCTCCCATTTCAATTTCAGGAATATCAGTTGCATCATAACCGCCGACAGCAATTACCGATTTCTTATTAAAAATTTTTGCAAACAGCACCGGCAGGAATGAATGATAATCACCGAACCAGATAAAGACAAGTTTGAATTTATGTATGTTGAAAAGTAGGTAAAGGGTTTGTTTTAGTAAGGGAAATACAATGAGGATGTTTTTTTTTGTATAAGTATTGTAAAGAGTTACTTCATACTTCTGTTTCAGTATTTCATAATCATTCAGAACAAATTTCGTATTATTAGTATAGTGCTTAACAAATAAAATCCTGTCACGGCTCAAATTTATATTATTATAACGTTATGAAAATTAAATTTTTATTCCTGCTCTTGCAGACATGTCAAGCCGGTTCATGAATATTTTAACATTGTTCTCTTTGAAATACTGCTCGACTGCCTCCCTTGCACCCTGCCAGTAACCGTAATCGTCAATGATCAGAAAGCCGTTTTTGCTGAGCAGCGGATACAAATGCACGAGTTCATGATAAGTTGATTCATACCAGTCTGTATCGAGCCTGAGTATCGAAATTTTCTCCGGAATCGTTTCCGGTATTGTGTCTTCGACTTTCCCTTTTACAAATATAATTTTATCCTTCGGATATCCGGTTGAATATAAATTATTCTTCACCTCCTCCAGAGGAGAGTAACACCACTCATTATGATCTTTCTTAATACTATCCTTCCATTCAATCTCAGCATCTTCGTTACGGTAGTTTATGTCTTTTTTAGTCGGCTCACTCATGCCTTCGAAAGTATCGTAAAGATAGATTTTCCTTTCGGTATTCTTCAGTTTCATCAGCGCCATTGCAACCATCATTGTATTACCGCCTTTCCATACTCCGCATTCCACAAAGTCGCCCGGTATGTTATTCTCAATGACATACCTTACCGACCTGTATGTATAATACAAACTGTCGAGTGAAGTCATTGTATGCGGAGTGCATTTATTTTTCATTGTGATAAATTCTTCATCGACATCGGGATGCATCAAATCCATTTCTACCGACAGGTAATAAAATTTTCTGAATATTTTATAAGCTAACTTATTGTTTAAAATATTTCTGCCTATGCTTTTTAACATAAAATTTATTAAATCTTGTTTGCGAATACTATGTAATATGCTGAATCCCTGTCCTTTACCCTCTGAGGCGTTAGGAAATCTTCAAATCTCATTTTCAGCTGATAAAGAAATGAAAGCGGATAATATAAAATTTTTAATGGTGTGAATATCTCCTTAACAAACGAATAATAAAATGTAAGCCGCAGCTGTGAAGTAAGTGCAAGCTGTCCGAGCACGGGAATAAATTCCTTTATATTAAATCCGTAACCTGTTATTAGTTTCTTCAATCCGTAAGAAGTCCATCTCTGAACATCAACTGGGTGTGAATGATACTGCCATGTACCGTGCGTCGAAAGTATCAGCAATCCGTCTGTTTTCAAAACACGTCTGCATTCATTTAGGTACTTATCAACATTCTCTACATGCTCGAGCACCTGTGATGACAATACTATATCAAACTCATTATCTCCGAACGGAAGTCTGCTTTCCGGTTCAATTAAAAGATCTGCGTGAGGATTATCCCCGACATCAACAGCGGTATACTTTTCCGAATAGGAGTTGAATACATATTCATAAGGTTTTACTCCGCATCCATAGTCAAGAATTTTATACTTTCTGCTTTTCTCCAGATTCTTTGTGATGTATTCTTCTAACTTTTTCCTTAACAAAGTTGACGAGTAATAGTACGTGTCCCATATTTTCAGATTAACAAAATCTTCCGTTTCTTTTTTGAGAGCTTCTTTAGAAGGCTGAGTCACTTTATTCTTTTGATGAAGTATTTATTGAAGAACCCGCCGATTCTTTCAATTTCAATGGGTTCGAAAAATTTTAACATGTATAAGATCAGTATGAATAAAAATATTAATAATAATTTTATAATTATATCTAAATAAAAATTCTGAATGTTAATAATAAACACTGTAACGGAGAACAAAATAAATAATACCGACAGCATTGCTATCTTTCTGAATTCAAATTTAGTGAATGAAAAATTCTTTGTAAAAAGGTATCCGAGCACAAGCATCAACAAATAGGACAGTACGGTTATCACCGCTGAAGCGTATATACCGTAGAATTGTATGAAAATTACATTCGCAACAAAATTAAATAAAAGACAAACGGACATAATGAGTAAAATCATGTTTGTCCTCTTTGCATAGTAAAAATCATGTGAAGGGAACACAAATAATGCCACGAAACAATTTGAAAAAAGGATGAACGGAACAATGTTCTCTGCAGACCAGAGAGACTCGTTCCTGACAAAAATTTTTATCACATAGGTAATGAAAAAAGTTAGCAGCAATGAAACCGTTATCATTACAAAAAACAGATACGTTGAAGATTTCGTCATGAATCTTCTGAAGTTATCTTCGCTAATTTTTTTCCAGAATATTACATTAAAAGCAAGCGTGAAAGGCGCGAGTATAAATGCATTTGTAATGCTGCCGATGGAATAGCCGACAGTATATACGGCAACATCAAGCTTGGATACATAGTCGTTGAGAATGAACCTGTCAACGGTATTCAGCAGCAATGACATTAAAGTTGCAAGCATGAACGGAAAAGAGAATTTCAGAATCTGCTTTATTTCTGTCATATCAATTTTGAAATTCAAATTTTTTAAAACATACGGAATTAACAATACGAACATTATCATTGGAGCTATAAATTTTGCAAAGAAAACATATTCGAAATCATAATTCATAATTACAATAAAATAAATCTGCAGTGACAGGTTAATGATTAAATTGGAAATTGTAATCACAACATAAAGCATGGGTTTGTCATTAATGCGCGCAATGGTCATCGGCATAATCAGAAGAGATTCAAATACGGAAATTAAGAAACAATAGAATATGACGTTGCCGTATATTGAGTCCTGCAGAATGAATTCCGAAAGATTATCTGAAGTGATAATTCCTATAAGTAAAATCGTCAGGGAATTGATAAGAAGTAACGTAAAGAAATTAAATAGAATGACATTTCTTTTTGAGATGTTTCTTTCGGATGCGCAAAAAAATACTATTGAAGTTTCAAATGAAAAAATACAGATCATGAATAAATACTGCCAAACTGATTCAAGTAAATTTATGTTAGCTATTGCCTCGGAAGAAAACCTGGCGGTATAGAGTGGAATGAGTATGAATGAAACTGTTTTTGCCGCAATTTTACTTACTCCGTAAAATGCAGATTGTTTGATTGTATTTTTTAAATCTTTCAGCAATATCTTAAAATATTAACTTTTAATTTTATAATAAATGTAAGAACATAAAAAAGCAGGATTAATACTAATTAATATAATCCTGCTGTCGTTTTAAAACCGGAAATATATTTATATCTGCAATATATTCAGAATCCTTCTATAATTAAATTTCCGTAAATTTTAGTATTTGTATCATCGAAATTATTAAGTCTCCATGCAAAATCCAATCTGAATATATCAAGTATTCTGCTGATCCCAAAGCCTGCTTCCATGTAAATTCCGTTTGAAATTGTGAAGTCTTTCGTTGCAGCCAGATTATAGTTAGACGAGCTTATAAAATTTCTTCCCATGCTGAATAATCCGATTAAATTAAATTTTTTAATAATCGGAACATTACCCCATATAAGTTTGCCGAAATTGTTTTCAAAGTTAAAGTAAAATATTTGATCTCCGAGAAATTCCTGATAGGTTAAAGCGGTGAAACCCAATGGAGCATCAAGTGTTCCGGTGTTTGATCTGAAATACAGAAGTGACTGATAGGGAACAGCTCCGGAAATATATTCAAAGCCGAGACGGAACCTGAAATTAAGATAACTGCTGATGTAATTATTCCCAAGAATAACAGCTGTAAATTTCCTGTTCTCGAAAGTGCTGTTTAAAGCTTTTCCGGAATAAATGAAACCCAGATTAAGCTGCGGGAAATTGGAATTTTTAAATCTCGAAATATCCCCGTCACCCCAGTCAATCGCCCTGAACTGATTCGGGTCTACCCGCAGTGTAACTCCCACTACTCTTTCAAATGCATTATTAATCGGAGTATTATCTTTATACAGTGCATCGGGTTTAACAATACTGAAATCTGTGTTCTTTACGGCAGTCTGCTGTTTTTCCTGACCGTACAATACACCCAATCCAAGCTGCGGAATTATTCTGTAATTTAAACTGAAATTGTATCCGTCCCCATAATAATAATCCAGATTGTCTTCCTTGAAAAATAATGCCTTGAATGTATTATAGAAAACCGATAAACCAAAATAATTATCATAAGACAGCGGCTGCAGTCTTCTGTAAACGCTGGCTCTAAAAACAAGACTCTTGTCATTTAAAAATCTTTGAGTATAATTCCACTGATACTTTGTTCTCTTATCGGAAAAGCCATATCCAAAGTAAGCATCAGTATTAAATCTGTTCAGCTTTGCCCTGTATCCTAAATTAAACATGAGGGAATTTCCGCCAACCCTGTTAAAACTGTAATAGTTTAACGGACTTGTTGATAAATATCTCCCGTAATTTAAGGAAGTCAATCCGATGCTAATTTCCCTGTCCCTTTTCTTATCCTGAATCTCAATCTCTTTGTAAGCTTTTTTTTCTTCAGCAGTATTTTTTATAAGCTCGTTCTTAGCCCAGTAAGCTGAATCTTTTTTTGCATCCGGCATTACCTTCACTATGAACTCATCAAAGATTCCTTTCGGCGCTTTCTTATTTAACTGATAATCCGAAACAATAGTAAATACATCCGCTTCAAACTTCAGCAAACCCATAAATGATCCGTCTGCAAAAATGTGAACATCTGTCGGCATCCAGAACAGCTTGTTTTTATATCTATCGGTATAAGGCGAGAACTTCTGATTAAAAATAATCTTGTTAATTCCAACCGGCTTCGCAGCGTCATTAGTTGACAGATCAACTTTCATGAGGGCAAAAATGCTGTCGGCAATATAGATAGTCCCGTACAGCAAAGGGCGTGTATTGGAAACATTTATCACTTCAATTTTAAAAATTCTTGTAGAATCCATTGAAGTTGTCCCGATCAGCTTATATTCATAATCACTGAATGCATCATCCGAAAGCGGAGTCGGAATTTTAAATTCGTTGAAATCAAGTTTTTCATCATAAAAATTTACGATAAGGGGAATTGCAAATCCTCTGACTATATTAGCCGTTTCTTTTTTGGCTACAACTATTTGCTTTTCAAGATCGGGTTTTTTGAAATATCCTTTCGTTTCAGATTCAAGAATTCCGTATATCCCCATTTGCTCCTTTCCGGTTGAATCTTTAGGAATCTCGGTTTTCGGAATTTCGCTGCGGTTAGAACGTATTACAAATTTTGAATATGCATCATATTCGTATTCATTAAGATCTTTTTTGAAATCCCGTTTATATTTAATTGCTTTCCGGATAATTTCATATGCAGGGTCTTCACCATAAACGTCAATTGTTTCTGTCATTATTTCGGAAGGATGAAGAAATATTTCTCTTTTTATATCTTTGTCTTCAATATAAAAAAAGGTTGTGTCAGTTAAATAACCTATGTAAGAGAAAACAAGCCTGTTGCCTCCTTTTTGTAATTTAATAAAAAACTTCCCGTCCTTATCAGCCGTTGTCCCGTTAGTTGTGTCACAGACTTTTACTGTTACATACTCAAGGTGCTTGCCTGTCTTTGCGTCGAAGATGCGTCCGCTTACTTCAAATTCCTGTGAAAAGATTTTTTTGTTAATTGCTAAAATTAAAACTGAAATGAGAACAAATTTAAGAAGCATATGATGTTTATAATGAAATAAAGAATTTAAGCTTGTAAGATTTTACTAATCACAATTAATTTTTTGTCTTCAATACTATACTCTTTTATGTAATTAAAGTTAATAACTTCAATATTAAAATTATACTTCAATTTATTTAACTCCAAAAGTTCGGAGCTTATATCACCTCCTTTTATGCAAAGCATGACACCGTCTTTTCTTAAAAATTTATTTCCCCAGATGAAAAGATTTTCCAGTGAGGAAACTGCTTTTGAAATTACCGCATCAAATTTATTCCTGTACCCGGTCTCTGCTGAAACATCCTCTGCTCTACTGCATATTACTTCAACATCGCTGAATTTCATTTTTCCCGAAATGTCTCTGAGAGCATTTGCTTTCTTTTGAATTGAATCCACTAACGTCAGTTTTAATTCCGGATACAATATCTTCAGCGGAATTCCCGGGAAACCCCCGCCGGTACCTACATCAACAATGCTTTCAATATTACTTAAATTATATTTAGTTAAAAAAAAGATTGAGTTTAGGATGTGGTATTCGATGGATTGGGATTTGCGTGAAACGAGATTTATCTTTTTATTCCATTCCAGAAGGAGTTTTTCATAGAGTTCAAAATTACTGAGATATTTTTCAGGGTCCAGATGGAGTTCGTCTGAGAGAAAAGTTTTTAGCAGGTTCATTAGTGAAAACATGCCTTATTTGAAAAGTAAAGAATGGGAGCCGGTTCTTTCAAAAATTTTTTCATCATTCTCTAATTTGTAAATCAATATCCAATCAGGTTCAATGTGACATTCTCTCCTCCCTGTGTAATTTCCTTTTAATTTATGATCTCTGAATTTTTCATTCAATTGTTCTTGCATTGACAGTTTTATCATCACATCATCAAGTTTAGAAACATCTTTTCTTTTGCTTCAATAATAACTTGTAATCTTTCTTAAATCTGTTAGTTCTAAATATTGTCAGCATTATCTTTTTAGATCTTTCAATAGGTCTTCGATATAGTTGAATTTTACAAGATCATTTCCTTTGTCAGTTTTTTCAAAAGTATCTATTGTAGTTTTATTAGGTTTGTTAATTTCGAAGGGTAATCTATTTTTAATTTTAACTTCTTTATAAAAAAGATTTATTGCTTCGGTTGTTGAAACACCTTCTTTTTTGAAAATATTTTCGACTTCTCTTTTTAATTTTGATTCGGTTCTGACTCTTATTTCTGCAGTTTTACTCATATTACAATTTTCGGTTTTTATAAATCTATCTTATTCCATTATAGCTTACAAGTAATATTTTAATATATAAACAAAGAATTTTATACTTATGACCGGTTTCCGAATACGATTCCATCAGATTTTATATCCTGAGTTTTTATGTTTCTTATTATAATTGATATATTACTCCGTAAGAAGTACTTTGAGAAAAATCCTTTAGCCAGGTAAGTAAAAGAAGATAATTTGAAATTAAAAGTATCATTACTTCAGATAAGTTCATTTAAAACAGAACAGAATAGGAATCTCGAAAAAGGAAAATCATATTGCAGGAAAGCTAAGGAATCAGGTGCTGATATTATTCTGTTTCCTGAGATGTGGAACATTGGCTACGAAAGTTTTGATGAAACTGCATTTGACAGGGATTTTTATCCCATGGATATTTCAGACAAGCTCTCTGAAAAAATCAAAGCGTGGAATTCAAATGCGATAAGTATTGACTCGGAATTTATAAAACAATTCAGACAGCTCGCGAAAGAACTTGATGTTGCAATAGTAATCACATTTCTTCAGAAAGGAAATGGCAAGCCGCTTAATTCAGCTGCTATAATAGATAGGCACGGTGAAATTGTATTAAATTATTCAAAAGTTCATACCTGTGATTTTTCAATGGAATATTTCTGCGAGCCGGGTAAAGAATTTAAAATCTGTGAACTTGATACAAAGAACGGCAAGGTGATCGCTGGCGTAATGATCTGCTTTGACCGAGAGTTTCCTGAAAGTGCAAGGGAGCTGATGCTTCAGAGTGCTGAAATAATTTTAATTCCCAACTGCTGTGAAATGGATTTGCTCAGAACGGCGCAGTTAAGGACACGTGCATTTGAAAATATGGTTGGCGTGGCTTTGGCAAATTATCCGCTTCCGAAAAGTAAAGGCAAGTCGCAAGCATATTCTCCTGTAGTGTATGATAAGGAAGGGAAAGAGCTGGATAATTTGATTTTAATGGCTGACGAGAATGAAGGAATTTTTACTGCAGAATTCGACATGGATGAAATAAGAGAATACCGGTGCGCAGAGGTTTGGGGAAATGCCTACAGGAAAACCGGAGCATACAGATTAATTTATTCGACTGAAGTAAATGATCCTTTCTTAAGGAAAAATTCAAGGAAATAAATCTTGAAATAACATACGTTCCACATCTATCGAAAAAAATGAAAGTATCTATAGCTTTTATTTTCCACAAATCCTATGCGATAAGAATGGTACAACTATAAGCCAATAATATAGTTAAGTTCTTAGACCAACCTTTCAATTGATCTTTTTCAGGAAGAACGGTAAGCTGCTTCAAATTCATTTTAAACCCAAATCAGCATGTTAAAATACAAAGCCGATATAAAAACACTTTTATATCTCTGCCTTACGACCGCAATGTTATTCATTCAATGGAATTTTGGATTTCACATTGTTACATATATTATATCACTTTACTTCGGCGTTACAGTAGCTGTGATAGCGCATAATCATAATCACGTCCCGATGTGGAAATCGAAGACGCTGAATGACATCACCGATTACTGGATCACATTATTTTACGGCTTCCCTGCATTCGCCTGGACTCCGACACATAACAAGAACCATCACAAGTTCAATAACAGGGAGGGTGATTTTACAATCACTTACCGGGTAAGTGAAAAGAACAATATTTTTACATTGCTCAGTTATCCTTCCATCAGCAGCTACTTTCAGCAAAATCCTATTGTAGTTTATTTGAAATTTCTGTGGGTTAATAAGAGAAAGAAATTTTTCATTTCCATATTTCAGTATGCAGCTTTAGGACTATTTATCATAATTGCCTTACTGCTAGACTGGAAGAAAGCAATACTCTACATTATCATTCCTCAGCAGTTTGCATTATTTTCTGTTCTGATTTTTAATTACATACAGCACGTTCATGCAGATGAAGAATCTGATTTCAATCACTCACGAAACTTTGTCAGCCGCACGACAAATTTTTTATTGTTCAATAACGGCTTTCATACGATTCATCACTTTCGCGCAGGAATTCACTGGAGTGAAATTCCAAAAGAACATAAGAAAATTGATCATCTCATAGAACCGCATCTTAAAGAGCGCGGATTCTGGCCGTATATCATCAAAGCTTATATAATAGCCCCTTTTAATAAAACATTCAGAACCAAGTCCATGAGACTTGATCGCATTGCAAAGCAACAGGATGTAAAGATATCTAATATCTGAGTTAATTTAATTAATATTTAAAAATATTTTAAAAGGGATTTTGGAAATATTCAGAATCCCTTTTCTAATTTGTTAATTCGAGTTTAAATTGCAAACTTGAATTAGAGGATTGATTTTTTTAAGTTGTCAATATGAATGTACCCCGGAAAAAAAATTAAAATTAAATGGAACAAATAAATGAGCTTCGGCTCGCAGTATTAATAGACGCTGACAATATACCTTACTCAAATATCAAAGGAATGATGGAAGAGGTCGCAAAATACGGAACTCCTACATTCAAAAGAATTTACGGTGACTGGACAAAGCCGACTCTCACCGGCTGGAAATCCGTACTGCTCGAAAATGCAATCACACCGGTACAGCAATACAGTTATACCACAGGCAAAAACTCATCCGATTCTGCTTTGATAATAGACGCTATGGACATACTTTACAGCGGAAGGGTTGACGGGTTTTGTATTGTATCGAGTGACAGCGATTTTACAAGGCTTGCAACGAGGCTGCGTGAAGCCGGGATGCTTGTTTTCGGAATAGGCGAAAAAAAGACTCCGGCACCGTTTATTGCTTCGTGCAATAAATTTATTTATATAGAAATTTTAAAGAAAAAGGAAAAGCCTGCTGTTTCCAACATTGCTCAGAAGAAAATTTTAAAAAAACATGTGAAGAAAGTTATTTCAAATATCCCGTTCACATCAACAGTCGCAGCTGTCGACAGCGAACTTATCAAACTAATTTCCGACAGCATAAATGATCTTGCAGAAGAAGACGGCTGGGTATATCTCGGTGTGCTTGGAAACCTTATATTAAAAAAGAAACCGGATTTCGATCCGAGGAACTATGGGTACAAGAAACTGATTGACCTTATCAAAACTGTAAAAGAAATTGCAATTGATGAAAGAAAATCAGGCAAAAATAACATATCGCATTTTTATGTAAAGACAAAATAATCAGCAAATTTAATTACTAAGAAGAGGCATGTATAACTCTGAAATTAAAAATTACTGGTCTGAGTATTTAGACAGCTTACCCGAAAATGAAAAAACTTCGAATATTATTTTTTCAGCGGAACAATGGGGAGACAGCAATGAACTCGCTGAAGAATTAAGCAGACTGATAGCATCGGGTGTTAAAACGGCAACCTGTTCTTCTTTGTGGGAGCATGAATTTGAAGGCAGCCGGCTTCCCGAACCCGGAATGAAAACAATTGTGCTTAACGGAAAAAATGAACCTGTTTGCATAGTAGAAACAACTGATGTCCGGATAATTCCGTTTGACAAGGTAAGTGAAGACTTTGCATATCTGGAAGGTGAAGGCGACAGATCACTGGAGTACTGGAGAAAAGTTCACTGGAATTTTTTCACAAGAATATTAAGTAAAATTAAAAGACAACCGGGTATGGATATGCCGCTTGTCTGTGAGAAGTTTAAGGTTGTATATAAATAGGTTTAACGAAAAATTTTATGAGTATCTGATCAATAAATGAATTCAGAAAATAAAATTCTAATCGCAGCTACCTTCAATCCTGTAATACGTTCATACATTTTTGTTTACGTCGGTTTTATTCTTTTTATATCAATCATCGGAATACCTTTATTGATTATCTGGATGCTCGGAATGGGTCAGTGGTACAGCAAACATTATTATGAACTCCTTGAATGTGAATTAAGCGAGCGCTCGCTAAGATTTAAGAAAGGTATTTTATTTACTACGGAAAAGACGATTCCTCTGGAAAACATACAGGACATGACTTTCATTGAAGGTCCCTTGCTGAGAAAATTTAACCTTAGTATTTTTAAAGTAGAAACTGCCGGTCGAAGCGAACATCAGAGCAGCCAGATGGAACTGATTGGAATTGAAAACGCACATTTATTCAGAGACAGAGTTCTGGAACAACGCAGAATTATAACCGACAAACGCAATGCTCAAAACAATGAAAATATTTTTATTGAAATTAGAGATACCTTAAAGAAAATAGAACTGCTTTTAACAAAGTAATCAACTCCCCGTAACTTTCAGATTTTAAAAAATCCCTTACCGCAAACTGTTTCATTAGGAAATACTATTTTAACCCAGATTTTTCAATAGAAACTTTTTTCACCACTAAGGCAGGAAGCACACTAAGGGTTTAAGTAAATTTGAAATTGTAAGGAAAAATTTTTTGCGATCTTTGCATAAGTGCTTTGCGCACTTTACGTTTAAATACTTTTTAAATTCTCATTGAACAGACCGCTTTTTAAATACAGGAAAGAAATTTATTGAAATCCAATTTGAATAAATCAATTTAATGTAGATTCAGAATTTAGTAATTTAAACCGTTATTGCGGTTTGAATTCTCATTAAAATAGTTGAATTACAGGATGTACTTGCCGGGATAGTTTTAATAAGATTTTAACAGCACACTAAATTAATTTAAAAATAATTGTCAGAAAAAAACATTAAACAAAAACAGGACACAACAGAAAAAATTGTTTCACTTTCAAAGCGAAAAGGATTCGTTTTTCAGTCTTCCGAAATTTACGGAGGATTAAACGGATGTTATGATTACGGTCCGTTAGGTGTCGAACTGCTTAGAAATATTAAAGAAGCGTGGTGGAAAGAGATGACTTACCGTGAGAACATCGAAGGTTTGGACGCCTCAATACTAATGCATCCGCGAGTATGGGAAGCATCCGGACATGTCGAGCATTTTTCCGATCCGATGGTTGACTGCAAAAGCTGTAAGTCAAGATACAGAGTGGATGTGCTTTTCGAAATGCTTTCCGCAAAAAATAAGAAAGTCATCACAGAAGAAATAGTGAAGAGTGATAATTCGGTAAATGATTCTGAAGAAAGTATTAAAGAATATTTTACAGGCAATCCAAATCCTTTTTTAAATCTGATTGTCTGTCCCAACTGCGGGAATAAGAACACATTCACCGAAGCGAGAAGCTTTAACTTGCTTTTCAAAACATATATAGGTCCGCTTGAAGAATCCTCAAACATTGTTTATCTCAGACCGGAAACTGCGCAAGGCAGCTATGTTAATTTTAATAACATTAAAGAGTCGTCACGTCATAAACTGCCGTTCGGAATTGCACAGATTGGAAAAGCCTTCAGGAATGAAATCAATACAAAGAATTTTTTATTCAGAACGCGGGAGTTTGAACAGATGGAAATGCAGTTCTTTGTAAATCCAAAGGATGATAATGAATGGTATGAATACTGGAAAGAACAGAGGATGAACTGGTTCGTCCGCTATGGCATGAATCCGGAGAAACTCAAAATGCATGATCATGAAAAGCTTGCGCATTATGCCAAAGCTGCGGTTGATATTGAATTTGAATTTCCGTTTGGATGGGGTGAGATAGAAGGAATTCACAACAGGACTGACTTTGATCTGAAAAGACATACTGAATATTCCGGAAAGAAGCTGGAATACTTCGATGATCAGACAAAAGAGAGATTCATTCCTTATGTCATTGAAACAGCAATCGGAGCTTCGAGAAGTTTCTTTGCCT
This sequence comes from uncultured Ignavibacteriaceae bacterium, assembly GCA_964399995.1. GTDB lineage: Bacteria > Bacteroidota > Ignavibacteria > Tepidaquicellales > Tepidaquicellaceae > JAGPCH01. Next base: position 513 of record CAYNTN010000126.1, on the reverse strand, counting down.
TTCTTTGTAACGGATATGACGAAGAGGAAGTGGCTAAAGAGAATTCAGACGGATCGAGTTCTTCCGAAACAAGAACTGTCTTACATTTGCATCCTGCCCTTGCTCCAATCAAGGCAGCTGTGTTCCCTCTTGTCAACCGCGACGGCATGCAAGATATAGCACATAACATTACGGAGGATCTCAGAAAACATTTTAAAGTATTTTATGATGACTCCGGGGCGGTCGGAAGGAGATACAGAAGACAGGACGAATGCGGAACGCCGTTTTGTATAACTGTTGATTCGGATACATTGAGTGATAACACAGTTACAGTGAGAGACAGGGACACGATGGTGCAGGAGAGGATTAACAAGGATATGGTAATTGAATATTTAAATGCAAAGTTGATTTAGATTTTGTTACAAATCCGGTGGCTTTCTAAAAAGTCAGTATTTTTTTTACCACTAAGGCACTAAGTGCACAGCGTAGCCGTTGGCTACAAACAAAATTTTATGATTGTTATATTACGAAAAA
>CAYNTN010000125.1:0-14144 GCA_964399995.1 uncultured Ignavibacteriaceae bacterium | reverse complement strand
TTCTTAATTCTTAATTCTTAATTCTTAATTCTTAATTCTTAATTCTTAATTGATATGGGAGTAATGGTAATAGCCTGCTTCAGACCCAAAGAAGGAAAAGATGAGTTGCTTCTTGAAGTAGTTAAAGAACATCTTCCTGTTTTAAGAAAAGAAGGTCTTATTACGGACAGAGAAGGATATGCGATGAAGTCAAAAGACGGAAGCATAATAGAAGTGTTTGAATGGAAAAATGAAGAAGCAATTGACAAAGCGCACAAAAGTGAAGCGGTGTTAAAGCTATGGAAAAAGTTTGAGGAAGCATGCGAGTATATCCCTGTGTCAGAGATTGAAGAGTCAAAGAATATGTTTCCGGGATTCGAGCCGTTAAAGTTTTAGGAAAAGAAAATTTGTTTGCGGTTCTTAATTAGTTTTAAAAAGTCTACAAACATAATGCACCACTAAATTATTATTTCATTAACCTAAACAAAAAACTATGTTAGAGAAGATACAAAAAAAATGGTGGCTTCTTCTTATCAGAGGAATCTTAGCTTTAATATTCGGTTTCATTGCTGTATTCTCGCCGGGTATAGTTCTTGTAACCTTGTTATTTTATTTTGGTTTTGTCGCATTATTCAGCGGACTTTTTTTGATCATCGAAGGTATTGCAGTAAAAAGCGAAGATCGCGGTATGCGTATACTCGAAGGAATAATATCTATTCTGTTCGGGCTATTGTTCATTATTATGCCGGGATTTGTTTTCTCTTTTATAATGTATTTCATAGCCTTCTGGGCAATAATCGGCGGTATAATGCAGATCATTTATGCCATAAAGCTTCGCAAGGAAATCAGCAATGAGTGGCTTGCAATTCTTAACGGAGTAATAACCCTGATTTTCGGAATAGTTGTATTATTCAACATTGTAGCCGGTGCTTCTGCTTTGATAATGGTATTCGGTATCTTTGCAATAATCTCCGGTATATTAATGATCATGCTGTCATTCAAAGTCAAAGGACTTAAGAAAGCATAAACTTTTTTTAAAAAATATTTTTTGAAAGTGATTTCATATGATTGTGTATGAAATCACTTTTTTGTTTTTACTTTATGTTAAAAATTTTTCTCAAAAAATTTAAATTAATTTTGAAAACTTATTGACAATAATATTTATAATGTTATATTTGCATAAAATTTTTCAGAACTAAAATTAAATTTTGAGATTAGCATTAACATTTAACATAAAAAAAGAAAACGAAAATATATTATCCGCAATACAAGAGCCATCTCCGAACAGAGATTACAGAAAGTATCTTAATGAAAATCTCATCCAGAATTATCCCGACAGATTAGACGATACATTTGCAGAATGGGACAATGAAGAAACCATCAGAGCAGTGAAATCCGCACTGGAAGCATGCGGGCATGACGTTACTCTCATTGAGGCAAACCGTGATGCTTATGATAAACTAAAACTTATCAATCCGGAATTTGTATTTAATGTTGCCGAAGGCTTAAGAGGTTCTTCGAGGGAATCTCAAATTCCTTCAATGCTTGAGATGCTCGATATTCCTTTTACGGGAAGTGATTCGATTACGATTGGAATCTGTCATGACAAATCAAGATGTAAAGAAATTTTATCTTACTATAAAATTCCGAATGCAAAATTTTTTATTACCGATGCGATACATAAAGTTGATAATAAAATCTCTTTTCCAAAATTTATTAAACCTTTGCATGAAGGATCATCAAAGGGAATTTATAATTCAAGTGTAGTGAACAATTGCGCGGAATTGCGAAATGAAATTATCAGAATAAAAGAATGTTATAACCAGCCCTCAATCATCGAGGATTTTTTGGAAGGGAAAGAATTTACGGTTGCGATGCTCGGCAACGGAGAAGAAGTAAAAGTTTTACCGATCGTTGAAATCAATCTTGACGCTGTTCCGGAGGGTTTCAATAAAATTTATTCATATGAAGTGAAATGGTTTTTTGATACTCGCGAAAACAAGCTTGATATTTTTAAATGTCCGGCTGAAGTCGAGCCTGAATTGTATAAGCAAATAGAAAAAGTCTGCAAAGATGCTTACAAAGCATTGAGAATAAGAGACTGGGCAAGGATAGATGTCCGGCTGGATAAAAATAATATTCCGAATGTAGTTGAGATAAATCCGCTGCCGGGAATACTTCCTGATCCGGCGGATAATTCTTGTTATCCGAAGGCAGCAAGAGAAATTGGGTTGAACTATGATGAGATGATCAATGCGGTTTTGAATGAAGCTGTTAGTCGAACTATCGTGAATCGTCAATCGTGAATGGTTAATCATGAATAATGTGTAAGCAAAAATTAAATCAAAGTTAATAAAGTAAATAGAAACATTGATGAAAATAAGTATAATATATAACGACCCTACACAGTACGTTACAGGACCAATCTACGATGACGGCGTAACCGACATCGACAAGATAGATGTGCCGGTGGACATGAGTGAATACGGCGTGCTCGATGAGCTCAAATCCGTTCAGCGCGCTTTGAAACCGTCCGGTCATGAAACAAAGATAGTTGCAGTTGCACTTGATCCCTATAAGCTCATTGAAGAATTAAAGAATGACAGACCGGATCTGATTTTTAATTTGTGTGAATCGTTCGACGGTGATGCTACTCAAGAAATGAATGTTGCTTCGTTGTTTGAACTTTTGAAAATTCCTTACACTGGGTCCCGTGCACTTACACTCGGGCTTGCTTTGAATAAATGGAGAGTGAAAGAAATCCTGAATTATTATGACATCCCGACAGCTCCGCATTATCTTTGTAAAAATGCAAATGAGTTCAATGTAAACGGATATTCAAAATTGAAAGATAAATTTCCTTTGATTGTAAAGCCTTCGAGAGAAGACGCAAGCATCGGTATTGAAAATAAATCCGTAGTTTATAGTGATGTGGAATTGAAAACAAGAATTGAATTTATAATTGATGAATTTAAACAGCCTGCATTAGTAGAACAGTTCATAGACGGCCGGGAGATCAATGTCAGTGTTGTCGGAAATATAGTTAAGGATGAAAATGATTTGATCGTATTTCCAATTTCAGAAATTGATTTCAGTGACATGCCAGATGATTATCAGAAGATTGTAAGCTACAACAGCAAATGGATGTATAGGACTGTTGAGTTTGCGGGAACGAAAGCAGTTTGCCCCGCGAAGAATCTGTCACCTGAACTTGAAAAAAGAATAAGTGACACAGCAAAAAAGGTTTACAAAATAATCGGCGCAGCGGATTATGCAAGAGTTGATTTCAGAGTAAAGGATAATGTTCCGTATGTTCTTGAGATGAATCCAAATCCCGATATCTCATCCGATGTAGATGAGGATACGGGATTTACGAGAAGCGGTAAAGCTTACGGGTGGAGCTATGAAGAGCTGATACAGAATATTATTAAGTTTGCTTCGGTGCGATGGGGTATAAGTTTATAAAGTTTATAAAGTTTGTAAAGTTTGTAAAGTTTGTAAGGTTTGTAAAGTTCATAAAGTTTGTAAAGTAATGTTTTGATAAGAAAATTAATTGGTACAGACAGGGAAAAGATCAAAGATATTTTGGTTGATACGAATAATTTCAGTGAAGAGGAAATTAGGATAGCGGTGGAGCTGATTGATATTTATCTCAATGACAGGGAACAGAAGGACTATGAAATATTTACAGATGTGGAAGAGGGAAGTATCAGAGGATATGTTTGTATAGGACCAAGACCTTTGACAACGGGAACATTCGATTTATACTGGATAGCGGTTAATCCGAAAGTTCAGTCGAAAGGAGTCGGAAGCGGGCTGATAAAATATATTGAAGATCACATTAAGGAAAAAAAAGGAAGATTGATATTAATAGAGACAAGCGGGAAAGAGTCTTATGAGAAGGAAAGAAAGTTTTATGAAAAGAATTTGTATACTGTGCTTGTGAACATAAAGGATTTTTACAATGCCGGTGACGCATTGGTTATATATGGGAAGTACCTGTAAGTAATTGTTAATTGCAACATTGGATGGTATTTGAAAGACAGATGCAATCCAAATAGCAATTAAACACCGATGGCATCCAAAAGCGTGATGTCATCAGGCAGCTACACAAAAACTAAAAAAGGAGAAATAATGGAACTCTGGCAGGAAATGATTCGAAACAGTATTACAACTGTAGATCATCTTGTAGAGAAATTCAGTATTGACAGAGAGGTAGCAGCAAAGCTTGATGAGTTTTTTCAGGCGAGAATAAATCCGTATTATCTTTCTTTGATAAGATATCCGGGTGACCCCATATGGCAGCAATGCGTTCCTGATGTAGTCGAGCTGGAAGACATTGATGCGCCGGATGATCCTCTTAATGAAGAGGAAATGAGTCCAGTTCCCAATATAACTCACCGCTATCCCGACAGGGCTTTGTTTCTTGTGACATCGCAGTGCGGATTGTACTGCAGGTTTTGTACGAGAAAGAGGAAAGTCGGCGATCAGAGCAAAATTTCCATGCGGACTTTTGAATCGGCATTCAGATACCTTGAACAACATACAGAAATAAGCGATGTCATTTTATCCGGAGGAGATCCTTTGATGCTTACCGATACCATGCTTGAAAAAATCCTTGCAAGGCTAAGAGAAATAAAACATATACAAGTCATCCGTCTCGGCTCGAAGATGCCCTGTGTGCTTCCGCAAAGAATCACACCGCAGCTTTGCGAGATGCTGAAAAAATATCATCCTATTTACTGCAATACCCATTTTAACCACCCGTGGGAAATAACCGAAGAGAGCAGGAAAGCATGTGGAATGCTTGTGGATGCGGGTATTCCTGTAGGAAACCAATGTGTATTAATGAAAGGTGTGAATGACAATGCTGAGACAATGAGAGAGTTAATGAAAGGTCTCCTTGCAATGAGAGTAAGACCCTACTACATTTATCAGGCAGATCTTACAAAAGGAGCGAATCATTTCAGAACACCTTTGAAAGTGGGAATGGAAATCATGGACAAGCTTCGCGGTCATATTTCAGGACTCGCAGTTCCGCAGTTTGTAATTGACGCTCCCGGCGGAGGAGGAAAAATCCCTATGCTGCCGAATTATGTAATTTCACAGGATGAAGAGAAAATTGTATTAAGAAATTTCCAGTATAATATTTATGAATATCCCGATGTGAGAGATGAATCTCAAACTACCGATGCGAACATGTTTTTCAGAAAGACACCAAGACGAAGAGTAACTAAGAAAGTCATGGTTAAGAAAAATAAAATACTTCAGAATAGTTAAAAGTTGAAAGTTGAAAGTTGAAAGTAACCCACTGGTATTATTTTTCAGTGGAGGTTTTTTATTTTTATTACACAAAAATAAACATTTTCAACTTTCACTTTCACCTTTCAACTTTTAACTTTCAACTTTTAACTTTCAACTTTTAACTTTCAACTTTCAACTTTCAACTTTTAACTTTTAACTTTCACCTTTCAACTTTTAACTTTCAACTTTTAACTTTCTCACATTCAAGTCTCAAGTTGAGTAATCTTAATGTTAAAGGATGCAGACTGTTTTTCTCAATTAATTTCAATCTCCGTTTACCAACTCTGCTGTCCAGAACTGCGAATGACATTATAATCGGATTCTCACTTGCCATGGAATCTTCAATGCTCTGATTTATATATTCCCAGCAAGCGTTCATAAAATCCCATCTTGAAAATTCACCTTTCTCGGCGGCAAGTTCCTTACTCCTTTCCGTATCGGGAATTCTTTTATTTATTTCGGGAGCATTCCATCCGTACCTGCTGTAATTATCAGGTGTGGAAAAATTTGCAATCTCTATTCCGTCTATTGTTATCCAGCCTCTTACCATGAAATAACTCCCTGTTGTATATCTCGTTGCAAATATATTCACTCTGCCGCCTAAACTGTCAGCAAATTTTTCTTCAATTGTCTTTTTTAGTTTACTCCATTTCATATTTTACCAAGCTACATTTTCCAATAACCGGTTTAATCAATCATTTTCTTTTTGTATTTTTTTCATAAAATTTTATCCATTCATTAGCGGACATCTTTGAAACGAGTTCTCCGATAAGCTTGTATGGAATTGTATCAGGTTTCTTAAACCGGATACAGCTTTTTCCCATATCCAGTTTCCGCTTACTATGCTTTGGATATTCCTTCATGAACCATTTTTGTAAAACCGGATCTGCGGATACTCCCATGTGGTAGAAGGCTATAAAATTTTTTTGTGAAGCAATGCAAGCAAACGGCAGCGGTGCTTTTGGATCACAATGATATCCGGCAGGATATACGCTGTGAGGTACGACATATCCTATCATTCCGTAATTCATCTCCTCTTTAAAACCCTTTGGTAAATTCTTTAGAACTGTCTCTCTCAGTTTCTTTACAGGTTCAACTCTGTCAGGAGGTAATTCCGCAATGTAATCCTTGACGGTTTTGGCTTTTGACTGCATATTTTATTTTGTTTAAATTAACTTAAGTTGACTGCTTGGTATAAACCTGTCAGGTTTCTTGAAAAATTTTCATTAATTCGAGAAGATTAAAATTACAAAGTATTATAATTTTTCCCACTAAGACAGATTAAGTGTTTCTACTTTCATGTTATAACCTTCGGCATACATCATATTCATTTTTGAAGTATTGAAATCCAGCCCGGGACCGAGATCAACAGCGGGTCTGATTATTTTTAAATTCAGAAGCTTCCTGTTATAAAAAGGATCTTTAGCGGAAGTAAACAGTACATCAATTTGAGCGTTTGTCAGCCCGGTTGTTCTTTGTATTCTTTCTTTACATTCTTGAACATATTTTATTCCGTCATTATACAACCCGGCAATTCTCAGATCATTGTTGCTGACATCATTTGAAAAAATATCAATTGTTTTCAGAAGAATATCAGTTGCTGACCTGAAACTATTTGGATCATAACTTCGCTTGCCTTGTGTTGTAACAATACAAGTAATATCGAAAGCCCCGCGGTCTATTACTATATCTACCGGAATAAATTCTTTCAATCCTCCGTCAACAAAATAATTTCCGCTGATATTTTCCGGAGGCATTATTACCGGTTGTACCGAAGAAGCCATTACGCATTCAATCAATTCGTCTCTGTTTTTCCATTTTAAAACATCATATTTGGAGTTTCCCTTTACACCATCACTATTTGTAAAGTAAGTAATCTGATTGTTATTCAGACAAACGGTTGAAATAAAAACTTGCTTTCCGGAATTCATGATCTTCTGATAAACATCTTTTGTGATGCTTTTCTTCACAAGATCTCTCAGCGGACTCACATCATATAAACTGTTTCCGGTAACAATTCTCATATACGGGTTGTCAGTTTTCAGAACGTCGCTTTTTTTGACATTGGTATAAACATATTTCAGCTTTTCAATTTCACCGGCTGCAAGTAAAGGTGATATCAAAGCACCGGTTGATGTTCCTGCAATCATATCATAATCGTTTCCCAGCTCGATCAGCTTTTTAATCACACCGACTGTAAATGCTCCTTTATCCCCTCCACCGGAGAGAATTATTGCTTTGCTTCCGGATTTGTTCGTCACTTTAATAAAGGTTTGATTATTAAATAATGTTTGGTAAACAAAAAATGCAATTTAAATTTCTAAATTTCAGCACAATATAAGAAGTAAAAATTATAAATAAAATAATTATTTGAAATTTTACATTCCAGATTAGTAAAAAGACGCAGAGGAACAACTATTACATTTGTGATTTATTTCTTCTGAATGATAAGAAAATTTTATTTCAAATTCATAATTTTATTAAAATCACCATTATTTAAATTAACCAGTCCTGCTTTCGGCAGTCTTGAGAACAACGTCCTCCAGTTCTCATCTTTCAAAAATACGAACTGAAACATCGGGAGTGATTCTTCAAGCCCGTTATTATTTGCCAGCGTAACTGCATGCCAGAATTTCATTTCGAGATTGTCGGGAAACATTTCCTCAGCTGCTGCATATTCTTTCATCGCAAGCATCATATCCTTCTTTTCAACTGCAAGATCTCCGCTATTCATATGCTCATATGCACGATAAACTTTCAGCAGACGTTTTAACTCTTCTATCGGTTCCGGATTGTCATCTACTCTCAGATCGAACATTTTATCCTCCCACGGCTTATCAGAAATTTCACCTTTGACAATTAACAAAGAAGCCGATTGCTTTCCTCGGATATCACCACCGGCATTCTGTCCTGCTTCAAGTGCGGTTATCATTCTCTCAGCAAGCGGACCCCGCGATTCTTCAAATGCTTTTGACATTGCCGTCCATACTTTATCTGTGAGCATCATATTTGCCTGAACAGAATAATTATCTTTTGCAATATTACCCGCCTCGGAAATGCAGTTCTTCCCCGTGTAAGAAGCGCTTCTGCCTTTTGTATCGAGTATTGCAAGCTGCCGGACATCTCTTCCTTCATCCGAAGAAATCAGTTCGTCAACTGCTTCCTGAGGTGATTTGCCCGACTTAAGCAATTTCAGTCCGCGAATCCCAAATGACGTATTCACGAATGATTGTGTTGCTACTACACCAACGCCTGCTTCGCCCCAGCTGACAATAGAGCCTACCGAAAACCAGTGTGACTGTACTGCAACTCCCATTTCTCCGGTAACGGGATCTCTTGCTACTATTGAAAATGTATGAGCAAAAGGCTCAGAATAAAATGTCTGGGATCTGATATTCATAACCGTAATAAAAATAAAAATTAAAATGATAAAATTTTTTTTCATAACAAAATATTGGAGCGTGATTTTTAATCAAACTTACTTATAATGAACGAATAAAACAACATGAGGATTTTTGATTTTGGGATTTAGATTTTAGATTTGGCTTTAAAAAATGTGTATTGGAATGCGAAATGGAATCCTACAAGTCATTAAATTATTGTTTTGAGGCTAATTAAAGTTGAATGTATTTTTACAACAACTACTAAAATTTCCGGGCAAAGTAAATAAGACGGATATGATACTGTGTACACGACAATTTAATTTAACAAATAAATTTCCTTCTTGTTTTTTTACCACAAAGCACTCAAAGATAGCTCAAAGAACACAAAGTATTTACCATAGAGTAAGAATTTGTACATTTTTAAAAAAATCTTTGTGAGCTTTGTGCCTACTTTGCGTCCTTTGTGGTTAAAAAATTTTTTGTCGTGTACATAGGATATGATAACCGGAAATATTTCTTGACAAAATTATTAACTTTAAATTGTTATATTGCACTAAACAAATTTTAAAAAAATCAACCCCACGGTCCTTTTTGAAGGTGATTAAGAAAATATTATGTCTCGGGTTAATATTGATTTTATTCCTTCATACAAATTATCTTGCGGTTTATTACACATTGTTTGCAATAAATAATGCGGAGTTAACCGAAAGTTGTTGCAAAAAGATTGTTATAAACTGTAACGCTCACTGTTACCTTGATCAGAAAATGAACGAGCAAGATGATAAAAACAATAAAGGGACCTCTGCCGAAATCAAATTAAAAATTACGGATTATCTGCTTACGGATTACCTGGAAAATCTGTATCCGGGAAATCTCAATGAAATTTACTCAATCGATAAATTCAAACAAGTTCAGGATTTTTATTCAGATATAGATCATCCCCCTCAGCTGTAACTCTTCAAATACATATTTATTTTTTAAATTCAATATTCAGCAGCAAACATACTGAACGCCGCTTTTTTTCTATTAAATAAATAAAATGAATTTTAAAAGAGTTACATATTCAACTTTATCAATAATAACACTATGTTTCATATTTGTTTTTAATTCATGCAGCGATGATAGTGTCACTTCACCGCCTCCTCCTCCTGTTACGGATAATTTATTTTTAATGGGGGAAGAATATGCAATCGGAGCAAGAGCTATTGTGTCATTTTTTCTCGAAGAATCTCTTAAAGTAGGATACAATAATATTTACATAGTGTTAAAAGACTCTGTAACCGGAGCAGTGATCAATGATGCTCACATTGAATTTGAACCAGTAAATCACAGCAGCGGAGTACCTGTGGAAAATCCGCCTGAGCTTGCTGTTGACGGGAAATTCAAAGGCGCAATGGTACTGAATGCTCCACAGACAGACCACTGGCATTATCATATTCATGTTCATAATCATGAAGCACCGGGTGAACCGGAAGGCGAGGCTGAATTCGGTGATTTCAGGGTAAGGGAAAATCCGGGTAAGCTGCAATACATCGCAATGCCTGACAGTACAAAACTATACTTAGCTTACATTAAACCAAAAACACCTACATCAGGAATGAATGATTTTGAATTTCTTGTTAACAGGGATGAGGGTACTCAGTTCCCCGCTGACGGTTCGTATACAGTTCAGGTGAATCCGGTATTCATAGATGACAATCATACAACCACAGGTAATGTGAATCCTGTCGGTAACTCTTCTAATGGACATTATAACGGAAGAATAAATCTTGACAGAAACGGTGCATGGCGAATTAATATTACAATTTCAAAGAACGGTTTATCGCGTGATACATTTTTTGAGTTAAGTTACTAATGGAGGAAGTTTTAAAATATTATAATTATAATTAAAAAAGTTTGTCATTCTCAAAAGAGCGAAGGTTAAAAAAGCTAATGTCCTCACCCAAAAAGGCTCTTGCCTTCGCTCCGGATGACAAAAAATTATAAAAACAGTGATATGAAAATTTTTATCATACTACTATCAGCAAGTCTTTTAATGATTTTTGCAAATGCTGAAAGTCACCCTAAAAACAATCAGCTGCACAAACCATTAAAGCTATCAGATATTCAGGACATATCTGATACACAATGTGATCTCTGCGGATGCTACATGGGACTCGAGCCTAACTTCGACAAAAATCAGATAGGATTAAGATATTATACTTTTAAGTTTATCAATGAAGCAGTACCGATTGACTCTGATCCGAATTTAGATCATGATCCCGTACAGGGAGAGGAAACTACAGAGTATTACAATAATGTAGAACTGTACGGAAGAATTTATCTCAGCCTTAAGACAAGAATTATTTTCGGAATTCCTTTTTCATTCAATGAAATTGATAATAAAGCTTTAAACGGTGTGGGAGATTTACGTGTACTGGCTCAGTATAATGTTTATAATACAAACATATCAGGCATGACAAATTTTTGGCAGAGAATATTTCTCGGAGGAGGAATGAAATTCCCGACGGGAGTTTATAATAAACAGTTAGTTTACGGTATTACGGAACCGCATTTTCAGCCGGGTACAGGCAGTCTCGATTTCTTAATTACAGGACTTCACATTGCTAAGCTTGAGAAGGTAGGTCTGGGATGGAGAAATGATATTGTTTACACTGTAAATACGACTAATAAAAATGATTATAAATTTGCTAACCGATTCAACTGGGCTTCGACATTTTCTTATGACATAGTTACAAGTTCGGTTAATATTCTTCCAAAAGCTGGAATATATCTTGAAACAGCGAGCCCGGACAAATTAAACGGGTCTGAAGCGGAAGGTTCTGGCGGTACGGTCTGGATGGCAACAATGGGAATGGACCTTACATATAAGATGCTGTCAATGGATTTTGATTATCAGCTTCCGCTCAGTCAGAATTTTATCGGTGTTCAGCCTCAGAATGACTACAGATTTTTTGCGAGTATGGGATATTCGTTTTAAGTTTGCAGAATTTTATTCAATCAAGTTTATTATTCCGGGACAAGCAAACGTAAAAGTGTGACATAGGACAAATGTCCGTATAGTAAATAGTTTAAAAATAATTAAATACCCATTTTAAAAACTGATCTCCCTGATATCTTTGGGAGAAAAAAACCTGCAGTCCGTTTCGCATAAGCATTCTGTAAATATCGGTGCTTGACTTGCTCACCACTTTGTTGTAATCTGTATCAGGAAACATAGCAATTATAGTTCCCAGATTAATGCTCTTTACAATCGATTCTTTTGTTTTCAAAGCAGTCTTTTTGCTGACTGTTTTTATTGAATCGGCTGTTGCTTTTTGCTTCAATGTATCCGAAATACCGCTTGTATCCGGCTTCATCAGGCTGTCACCTTTGAAAACTACAAGATCTCTCTTAAACTTATTATCCCAGAGCCTGATGTCCATTCTGTATACTCCCCCTTCAAAAGGTGAACTTCCGTATTTCCGAGAATAATTCAGAATTGCAAACGGTTTCAGCACTATAATGTTTCTTACATTATTGTTTTCAATAAGATCTTCAATGTTTCTGTCCGAAAAGATTCTGCTGAAAGTTGTATAAACGACTGAATCCGTTTCAGCAGATCTCAGATCAACAGCAGATACAAAACGGTCATATTCAAAATTTTCATAATCTATGCTGTCGATAATGTAAGGACTAACGGCTCCCCAGTTAAGAGTTAACGTCTGTGGATTAAGACCGAAGTTGGTATTGTCAATTGTATAATTTTTTAAAGCCAGCAGTTTACTGAAATTTATCAGATCCGGATTTTCCTCAGGTTTCAATATGTTTTTTGAAAATAGTGATATTGAGGAATCATTGACACTTGATTCAAGATTTTCCAGATAGAATAACTTGTAATCCCCTATTTCCTCATTTTTGTAACTCAGCTTTTTGAGCTTATCCGTATACCCGTCACTCTTTACAACCGCAATCTTGACGTTTTGCTTTTCCAGATAATTTTTTAATTCAATTATGTTAAGTTCCTCTTCGGATTTCTTTTTTTTATTTTTCTTGCTTTTTGTTTCGATAGATTTAATAGTTGGAAAATCACCGAGAATGAATTTTGACGGATTGTTTGACAGTGCCTGTACAGCAAAAACATCGTAATATCCTGTTACTTCTTCAAAATAGATTTTACCGTTTTCTTTTATATAATTTTTTTTCTCAAATTCATGAAGAAGTTTACCTACCTCAAAAGTATCTTCTCGGAAAGGCTGGGGGTAATAAAAGCTCCATATGACATTCACGATCAGAATAATTCCTAAGATTGTTACTGCGACCCCTTTTCTGAACTCAAATATCTGCTTTACAGCAAAAGGGATGAAGAGAATAGCATTGATTACTATATATCTGGATATCATGTTTGTCCCTCCAGTACCTAAAACTCCTTGCAGCATCAATAAAGATAACTCAAGCAAGTTGAAAAGAAGAAATATTTTTACCGGAGAATTTCCCGGACTTTTCAAAGTATCGAAGGAGGTTTTTAAAGCAAAAAAAGTTGTAAGCGGAGCAATAAAAAATACAAATGTAGGATATTGAACCAAACGCTGGAAGAATCCTGCTGTATTAAATTCCTTGAATATTTTTGTAGTCTCTTCGGCAAAGAAAAACATGTTCTTATGATCTATGTAATTCTGAACAAGCCACCAGACTATTGTGGTAAATGAAATTAGGGAGACCAGAGTGTTCAGCATGATTTTCCTGGTCACTTTCTTTTCAATGAGTGCATCCATAAAAACAAGCAATACCAATACAAAGCTGAACAGCCAGCCTTCGTATCTGAATCCGTTGGATAATGCGAAGGAAACAGAACTCAGAAGCAGATAAATATTCTTTTCACCAAAAAATTTCCATCTGATAAAATAATATACACCGGCAATTATGAAAAAGAAAAAAATGGATTCAGGTAAACCTGAAATGCTCAGCCATACCTGAAAAGGAAACAGACAAAAGATTAATGTTGAAAAGAACGCATTTTTCTTATCGAAGCAAATGAGAACAGACTTGTAAAAATAAAATACAGTGGCAGACGAAAAAATAACATTCACAATCAGCGCGGCTGTAAAAAGATCTTTAACGAAAATCATCACAAATCCGTTTATCCAGAAATGCGGCGTAAGCCATACACCGGAATCAATTACCGGATTCTGAAACCACTCATATGATTTCACAGTCCTGCAATAATCATCGGCGGAAAGCCACCTGTATCCCGAAGCTAAAATTATTATCTGAAATATTATCTTTAAGAAAAGTAAAAATATTATCTGAAATGCCTGACTTGAGATAAAATTTATTCTCAGGTTATTTACGTAACCAAGAAAATTCTGAAATCTGTTATATCCCGTTAGTTCCAACTAATGTCTTTAATAATTTTTTTATTTAATTAACTTTGGTTGAGTAGTTTAGTTGGTTGAGTGGTTGAGTGGTTGAGTGGTTGAGTGGTTGAGTGGTTGAGTG
>CAYNTN010000124.1:0-14293 GCA_964399995.1 uncultured Ignavibacteriaceae bacterium | reverse complement strand
AATTATAAAAGCGGTCAACTTAAGTTAGTAATTAGTAATTAGTAATTAGTAATTATTAATTAGAGATCGTCCATCCCCCTTCCCCTATCAGCGGCACAAACTTAAAATCCTCATATGTCTTAAATTTGTATTTCGGCTCTTTATCATTTTCATTTTCACCAGGTATTTTCTTTATGAGCAATAACTTTTGTGATGATTCATCACCGACAGGAATTACCATTCTTCCGCCAACACTCATCTGCTCCAGCAATTGTTTTGGAATCTTCGGACTCCCGGCTGTAACGATTATCTTATCGAACGGCGCGTTCTCTATCCAGCCTTTTGTTCCGTCATCATTTTTCAAATTTACATTATAACCAAGTTCAGATAATTTTTCTTTAGCCGATTCATAAAGCTCTTTTATTCTTTCGATAGAATATACATTCGCACCAAGTTCTTTCAGTATTGCCGACTGATATCCGGAGCCGGTTCCTATTTCGAGAACTTTATCCCCCGGCTTTACTTCAAGCAGCTCTGTCATAAACGCAACCGTGAACGGCTGGGAAATTGTCTGATTTGAATCTAACGGTAGGGCTATGTTATCATATGAATATTTCCTGAATTCATCCTTTACGAACAGTTCTCTCTTTACCTTTCCTATGGCTTTTAAAACCTCCTTATCCTTTATGCCGGATGAATGAAGTTTTTTTACAAGCTCTTTTCTGTGAATTGAATTTAAATCGATCATTCTTTTTTGTCATCTTTCTTTTTATCTTCTGATTTAATTTCAGGTTTAATTTTATTTTCATCATATTCCTCATCTTCCGTTTCTTCAAAAATGTTTTTCATTGATCCTGCTACGGAAGTTTTTCCCATTGATTTAATAAGTCTTGCTTTCAGCTCTTCAATACTGCTGTAAAATGTCAGTTCTCCGTCTTCGGCAACTGAAATTACTTTTCTTTCTTCGGACACAATTATTGCAACCGCATCGGATACTTCAGTAATTCCGATCCCTGCCCTGTGCCGTGTGCCAAGATTTTTATTCCTTATTTTTTCCGGCTCTGACAAAGGAAGCAGGCATCTCGCGGCTTCTATTCTTTCATTTTTAAAAATAACCGCTCCGTCATGCAGCGGTGACTTTGGATTAAAAATTGAAATCAGAATTTCTTTTTTAATCCTCGATTGAATTATCTCACCGGTCTCTATCACATTCTTCAGACCTGTCGTTCTCTCAATCACCATGAGAGCTCCCCAACCTCTGTCCTTCAGTTCAAAGCATGCATCGGCTATCTCATTTACATTCTCATCTATATTGGTTTTTGTAAATATCCTTGCAACTTTGGTCTTACCAATGAATAAAAGCAAGCGTCTGATCTCCGGCTGAAATAAAATTATAAAAGCAATTACCCAGATATCGGTAATCCGGCTGAGCAGCCATCCGGTTGCCTGCATGTTTAATAATTGTGCAACGAACGAAAACGCTATAATCAATACCAATGCAAGAAAAATCTGTGATGCGATAGTTCCCTTCATTATAGTATACAGCTTGTAAAAAACATACGTGACAATAAGTATGTCAAGTATGTCTATAAGTTTTATTGACAGGAATCCGATTTTAAAAATCTCCATTGATCAGCTGTATATTATAAATGATTTGTTTAATAAAAAATACTTCTCGTAATAAATATTTCCAGTTGGAAATAATTCCTTCAGCTCACTTTGTTTCAGCAGTCTGATTGAACCGGCTAGCTTCTTTGCCTTATCTTTATCATTCTCTTTGTTGAACCATCCAAGGTTATTCTTCATTATCAGCTTTGTCTTCACATCTGTTGAAAAAAACTGAAAGAACGGAAATAAAAAATGCGGCTCAACAGGAAAATAGTAATTTGGTGTCTGTACAAAGTAATGCTTGCCAATCCTTTGAATTTCTTCAGCCAGTTTCTTCTGCTCTTTAGCATCACTTAAATGTTCGAGCATGCTGTTGGAATAGACGATATCATATTCACCTTCTTCAAAAATTTTTAAGTCTGTTACATCTTTCTTAATAAAACTGAAATTTCTTAGATCTTTAGTATTTTGAATTTCGGTATTCAGTACCGTTATATGAAAATCTTTATTGTTCAAAAATACTGAATTCCTCCAGTGATAATCAGTTCCTCCGAGATCCAGGATCCTTAAAGGTTTATCCAGCTTTTCACAAAATTCCGAAAAAAATTTTAATCTCCTTTGCCTTAACTTTTTTGAAACAGAATTTTTATTGTTTTGATTTGCATTGAACAGCAAATATGATCTGAGCTTAGCAAACATTGTTTAAAATTATAAATCAATTCCTACAGTTGCAAAGTAATATGAATCTTTGAATTTTAATCCTTCGGTCAGATTATTAATTATTCTGTATTGAAATCTTCCCTGGAGATAAAATTGGCGTACCGGCTCCCAGTAAATGTTTGCCGTAAGAATGTCCCTGTTGATTCTTGTTCCGTCCAGGAATCCGTTAGTCCTCAGATATGCATCACCTAATCCGAAATTAATATTCCCCCCGTAGTTGGCAATAAGCCTTCCTGTTGAATCTACAACTATCCCTTCACCTGAGCGCTGATGCTGATAAAGTAAAGCAAACTTTAGATTGTAGCTCACATCATAATCAATCTTAAAGGCTATCTCATCAGAGTTGGGAGGCAATGCATGACCGAGTGACATAAGATAATTTGTATAAGTACTCTTGTTTGAGCGGTGTGAATAAACAAAAGGATCCAGGTGTGTAAACTCCAATGCCAGATTCATATTCAGTTTATTTGTCCAAAGAGCTCCGAACTGCCAGCCGTATTTATTCTCATTAAGTGAATCATCTACGCCGAGTGTTCCGAAAGTAAGATCATCTATCAATAGGGAAGACTGAAAAGAAATATTTTTAAACGGGACAAGTTCAAAATCGATTCCGATCAAGGAATTATTTTCTCCAGTCTGTTCTTTACCTGCACTTAGGTCGGCTGAAGTTAAAAAACTTACCGGATTAAAGTAAGTAAAGCTGAACGGCTGGTTGCTGATAATGATCGCTTCCCAGAGTCCGAGCTTGAATGCATCGGAAAAATTTATGTTGAGATTATGTGTCGCAATATTTTTTGCCGACAAAGGGCGTTCTGAATAAACCGGATACACGCCGGTTGAATCGCCATTGATGCTGCCGTAAGTGAATGAATAGTTCACTGCTTTATAATCAATTACAATATTCCCGAAACTGAATGGAACAGTATTGTTGGAAAGAAACAATTTATCAATATATCCGAAGCCGTTATTCAAAGGAGTCTTTCCAAATGTCAATGCAAGCCAGTTGGTTTTAGTCTGATACCTGAGATAACCGCTGAAGTAATTAAAATTTTTCATCTCGATTACAAAGTTATCATTACCTTTTAGATAGGGGTCAGTATCAGCTGCAAAGACTATATCATTTACATCAGCATTTGCAAAATTTCCGTTTGACAATGCCAGAAAATAAGCAACACTGTTATAAAATGTTCCTCTGACTTTTACTCCGTACTCTCCCAGTAAAATTGAATTATTTCCAATCGAGTCTCCATCTGAACCTCTTTGTGAAACCGATCCGAAAACATCTCCGAAAATTGTCTTTGTCGAATCTGTATAAAAGTAAACATGCTTTTGCTTGTCCCAATTGAAAATATTCTTCATGCCGGTTTTGGTAAAAATGTTATTCTGATTATCTGTTTTACCGAACATGTCGTATTCAAATTCAACTTCATAGTCTTTCAATAATTTTTTATCCGTATTCGTAATTTTATTTAGATTATCTTTTATTGTAATTAAATACTTTCCTACTTCTCCTCTTGAAATCGGAATCACGGAAGAATTATAGTCCGGAATGATCTTCATCAGCTGCATTCTTTTTAAAAAATTATATACGGGATTCTTTGCATCCACTAATTCAACCTGAGCATAGCAATTAACAATGAGCAATGAGCAATGAACAATTGTTATTAAGAGACAAAAATAGAATCTTTGCTTCAAATAAATAAATTATTTTCGTCAAAGTAATTAAATTAAATAAGGATTTAAATGTAGATGGGAGTTGTAAAGTATTCTTAGTATTCTTAAACGTCCAGATAACCTATTGCATCTTGTTTATACTCCTCTAAATTATCTACCAAATAATTTTCATTTTTTCTTTTTTTATGAAATCTTATCACACAATCATTATATCCGAATTCATTTATAAGATCATAGCTAACAATTATCCTAAATTTATATTTAGGAAACACATTCTTCAATTTCAAAGCTAGAACATTAACAACTGCTAATCCAAAGTCTAATAATATTAAACCTGTCTCATTCAGAATGTAATCGCTCATATGAATATGATTTTCAAAAGCTTCAAATTGGCTTCTACTATTATATGTCATCCAAATGTTCTTTTTAAATATATTTCGTGATTAAATAATATACACCCTTCATATTCAATGAAATCATTTTGAATCAAATCAATTGTATCCTTTAAATCTATTTTATAAACATACTTATTCATTTTTCTTATTTTCTTTAACGAAATTTTCATTAAATTATTGCTATTAGATAGGATCATTTGACAGATGTTAGTTTTACCATAACAGCTTTAAACTCTTGATAATTCATTACAGTAGGAATTTTGAGCTGGAAAAATACAAAATCGAAGTTAATTATTTGTTTGTTTTAGGACCTTTCCGTTTGCGTTCCTTTAACAACTCAACAGTTTCTTTTGTACTTTCGATTATAAAAGGTATTTGCTTTTCTTTCGGCAGATCTTTTATGAGATCATAAGCTTTCTCTTTCCATTCCCAAACTTCAAGTTGAGCTTTCGATTCTTTAGTTTCCATAATCTATTAATTCTAATGGTGTAATAATTCTAATTGGATGTAAATAATTGTTTTGATAATTTAAAACAAGAACCTTTCTTTCCCGATTTACATTTGCTAAATGCTTATAGTTCCAGCTTACAAGATAATCTATTTTATTAATTACGGAACACGCAATGTGCAAAGCATCAAGTCTTTTCTTTTCTGGTATTATTTCATTTTTAATATACAAATCTGATAACTCTTGAATTTCACTTATTTCAATCAAATCAATCAGTTCGATCGGATATTCGTCTATCACTTGTATTAGCTTGTTTCTTTTAGTTTTATCATTTGTCTGATTGATTTCCTGAATTACAAAATCCGAAATGTATGTTTCATAAATTCCAAGCTTAATAAAGTTATCAAATAAATCTATTGTGATTTCCTTTTTTTCAGGTGCATCATCAGCAAAAAGAAAGTTGATTGTAGAAGTATCCAAATATATTGTTGATCTAGTTTTCAATTTCTAAATCATTTTTAAGTTCTTTATCATGCCGTAAAACTACATTAAACATATAAAATTCATATATCTTATTCAAGCATTCAATTAAATCTATTCATTTAATTTCAAAACTCAAATAAGTATATTGTTTTCAAATGAGCAATGAAGACAATACCGTAAATTCAGGCATCGAGGCTGAAAAGAAATTTTATCAGCAGAAAGAATACCAGGCGCGGCTTTCGGAATTTGAAGGTCCGCTGGATATACTTTTGCATTTCGTGAAAGTTGATGAGCTGGATATTTATGATATTCCCATCTCAAAGATCACAAAGGATTTTCTGAACTACATAAACTATATGTCGCTGCTTGATATTGAACTTGCAGGTGAGTTTTTAGTAATGGCTTCCGAGCTGATGAAGATCAAAGCGCGCATGATGATACCTCAGATCGACATCGAGGGTAATGTGATAGAAGAAGATCCGCGGCTGACACTTGTCAGGAAGCTTCTTGAATACAAGAGATTCAAGGATGTTTCATTGCAGATCGCCGAGCTTGAGGAGGAACAGCGTAAAAGAATTTTCAGAAATAATTTCGATAACGATCATAAAGAATCCGAGAAAGAGCTTGAGAATGATCCGAGCCTAAAGAACGTTACGATATTTAATCTTATCAAAGCTTATAAAAGAGCGTTGGTAGCTATCAGGAAAGAAGTTGTTCACCCGATCGAACTACTGGATATCACGCCGGAGAATCAGCGTGAATTTATTTTAAAAACCATTGATGAAAAAACAGAAATTGAGTTCATTGAATTAATATCATCAATTGAAATCCGTCTAAGGGTCATCTGTATATTTCTTGCGATTCTTCAGTTAGCATTGGAAGGCGAGGTTGAAATAGTTGTTGACAGTAAGGATATGACTAAGTTTTTTATTAGGAGAAGGTTAAATGAATTTGTGGAAGTTGTTCATGATAGTTAGTTTTAAACTATGATTGTAATGATTGAATGATTACTATGATTTTTCTTATGCCTGATGTTTATTAAATAAGGACATTTGTCCTATCAAAACGATAGAATGAGTGAATGCAAAATCAGATTTTTTATTAAACATCCCGTAGGGATGAAATATCGGTAATGATAAAATTGTGGATTCTAAATCATCCCGTAGGGATGAAATGTTGCAGTCAAGCTGGTTCACATTCAATCCCTACGGGATTAGTTTCGTGTGCTATTTTAATCCTACCCATATTTAATCCCTACGTGATTGGATTTAACATCTTCAGAGTTACAATAATTGATAAATGAATTATTAAGATTGTTCACAGGACAAATGTCCGTATAGTAAATACAAATAAAAAGATTTAAATAAATTGGTAAGTACTGAATTAAAAAATATCGTAGAGTCTATAATCTTTGCATCAGAAGAAGAGATAAACTCTAAGCAGATAAAAGATATAATTGACCGGAGCGGATTGAGAATAGGTGTAGCTGAAGTGGATGAAGCGGTTAATGTTTTGAATGATGAATATAAAACCGGAAACAAATCATTTGAGATATTGAAAATTGCCGGTGGATTTTCCTTTGCCACGAAAAAAGAATACGGCAGATTCATTGGAAAATTAATTGAAGATAAACAGAGGAAAAAGCTTTCACCGTCTGCACTTGAGACTTTGGCCATAATAGCCTATAAACAGCCGATAACAAGATCCGAGATGGAGTTCATAAGAGGTGTAAACGTAGATTATATTGTAAATTCACTTTTGGAAAAAGATCTTATCACTATTAACGGAAGAGCTGATGCTCCGGGCAGGCCGATACTTTACGGAACGACGAAAACTTTTCTTAAAGTACTCGGATTAAATTCTCTTGATGACCTTCCTAAGCTGAAAGAGATAAATGAGATATTGAAGAATCAGGAAATCGAAGGTATCACTGAAGCGGATATAGAATTGTTTAATTCTGTAAATTATCCAGAAGCTAACAAAGAACAGGAAGGAAGTCATCAGCTTGAATTGATTTCTAGTGATTCTCCAACTGAAGATCCGCAAAATGAATCAGAAGATATATTAATAACCGAAGGGAATATCTCAGATGATATCGAACTGGAAATTCCCGGGACTATTGATAATAATGAATCAGCTACCGATGAAGATAGTACCACAGAACCTGAGTCTGATGAAAGTGAGACTTCGGTATTTGAAAATAACTTAACAGATGAATCAGATGACGGTGATTTTATTTCAGGCAAAAAGGAATTGGATAATGAAAATGAGAATAATAATTAATATTGTTTAATTGGATAATTTAGTTCGTTTAAATAAGTTCATTGCGTCAAATGGTGTGTCATCGAGAAGGAAAGTAGATGAATTAATTTTGCAGGGACGTGTAACTGTTAACGGGGAAACTATAGTTGAGCTCGGATACAAGATCAACCCGGAGACTGATAAAGTTAAGCTCGACGGTGAAAATATTCGTGTCTCAACAAAGAAAATCTACGTAATACTCAACAAACCTAACGGTGTAATTACTTCTGTCTCGGATGAAAAGCACAGAACGACCGTAATTGATCTTATTAAATTAAAAGATAAGATCTTTCCTGTAGGAAGATTAGATTACAATACAAGTGGTCTTTTGCTTTTGACAAATGACGGTGAACTTGCAAACAAACTCATGCACCCAAAAGGTGAGATCTACAAAACTTATTTTGTAAAGCTTTCCAAACCTCTTGAAGAAAAGCACCGGTTAAAATTAACCGAAGGAATAAAATTAGAAGGAAAAGAAACTGCTCCATGCAAGATCAGATATCCGAAGAAAAACCATAACTATCAGGATCTCTATATTTCAATTTATGAAGGACGAAACAGGCAGGTGAGAAATATGTTCGAGCATTACGGATATTTTGTCAGAGAGCTTGAGCGGATAGAATATGCAGGATTGAAGATCGGGGAACTGAAACAAGGTGATTGGAGAAAGCTGACACCTGAAGAGATCACTAAACTGAATCAGCTCGTCAAAGATTCTCCATCATCAAATACAAAGCGGATACTTTTCACAAAAAAAGACAATAGATGGGATCACAAGAAATATAAAGCAAGAGATGACAAAAAAGATTTTAAAAAAGATCATAAAAGACCCGAGAAGAAATTTTTAAAAAAGGATTCGAAGTATGGATTTAAAGACAGACTGAGAACTGAAAGAGATGAGAGACTCGGGTTTAAAAAAATTGATGGAGCTGAAGAACAACAGGATGTAAGGAAAGATTACCAAAAGCCGGGTAAACGGTTTGATAAGAAAAATTTTAAGAGGGATTTTAAGAAGAAGTTCGGAAAAAGAGATGATACAGGCGTAAAGAAGGAGTTTAAAAAATTTGATGGTAAAAAAGACTTCAAGAAATTCGGTAATGGAAATGAAAAGAAAAGTGGAAAGACTGAATTCAAAAAGTTTGATAAATAGATTCAAAGAAAAGTTTTAAGAAAAAGTTTAACCACTAATTTAATAAAAAATGAACATCACAAACATAGAAGAGAAAAAACTTTACGAGATAATCAAATCCGCAGTTTCTGAAGCTGTAAGGGAAGAATTGCTGAATTACAAACTAAGTAACATTCCTTATGTTGATGATGAAGAGATGAAAGAAATAGATGAAGACTTAAAGAATGATAAAGATTTTCATAAACAGAAATATCGGAAATTAGATTTATAAGGATGTGGAAAGTTGAAATCAGTAAACAAAGTGAAAAATTTTTAGAAAAGATATCTCCCGAAGTCAAAGATAATGTTTTTAGCAAAGTTAGAAATGTCAAAGACTGGCTGGAAAACAAAGAGAATTTATCAGTAGATTTAAAAAAATTAAAAGGAGAGTATGATAGTTCGTACCGGATAAGAAGCGGTAAAATTAGAATAATTATAGCGATTGATAGAAAAAATTATTTGATCAGGATTCAAAATATTAATTTCAGAGGAAGCATTTATTAAAAAAGTAAATTTCAAAATTACTTTGTGAGCTTGAGAGCATTTACATTCATATTAATTTTAATCAGTATTAATTGTAATTCTGCTTACAGCCAAAGCGGTTGGTTTGTTCAAAAATCGAATATTCCAATGAACTCAGTTTATTTTTTAAATTCTTCAACTGGATTTAGCGTTGGAGATGTCGGGGCAATTAGGAAAACGACTAACGGTGGTGGTAATTGGAATTTTCAATATTCAAATAATTTTTACAATTTAAATTCAGTGGTTTTCTTAAATAGCGATATTGGATATTGTGCCGGTGATAGCGGTGTCATTTTGAAAACAGTAAATTCAGGTAATCAGTGGATTCCAAAACAAACTAATCTAAAGAGAAATTTAAAGTCTGTTAATTTTATTGATGAGTTTACAGGATGGGCTGTGGGTGATACGGGAACAATTCTAAAAACTACAAATGGCGGGGAGGACTGGATAAATCTAAATGGAAGTACTTTAGAAAATCTAAATTCGGTTTGCTTCATGGATTTTATGAACGGATGGATTGTTGGAAATAATGGAATAATTATAGCTACTTCTGATGGAGGAGCATCATGGAATTTACAGAATAGTGGTATTCCTTCTCAACTTTTTACGGTATTTTTTATAAGCAATTCAACAGGATGGACAGGAGGTGAATACGGAAAATTTTCAAAGACTACAAACGGCGGGATAAACTGGATTATCTATTCAGCAAATACCACCCAAAGAATTAACTCTATCTTTTTTTTAGATTCTTTAAATGGATGGCTGACCGGAAGTTTTGATATCCTGAGACAAACTACAAACGGAGGTATCACGTGGGTATCACAGGATTATGGCAGTTACGGATATAAAATGTCCGTTCAATTTGTAAATTCACAAACCGGCTACAGTGTCGGATATCCAGCAATTTTTAAAACTACCAACGGAGGAAATAACTGGTTTAGCCAAACTGATTCCATGCCAATGGGAAATATGTCATCTGTAAGTTTTATTAATGAAAATACTGGGTGGGTTTCTGACAACCTTCAGAGGATCTTAAAAACAACAAACGGCGGTAATAGCTGGGAAATGTTTTTAGGACCTTATCATATTTCTTCACTATATTTTTTGGATAATAATATTGGTTATGGCGCGTTGTCTAATCAGAATAGTGGAAGTATTATTAAAACAACAAACGGAGGATCTAATTGGATTTCTGTTTTAAATATTTCAAACTATTACAATCTAAGATGCTGTCAATTTATTAATGTAAATACCGGTTGGGGTGCCGGATCAGTATTTGATCCTATTTCTACTTTCTATGGAGTTGTGTTAAGAACTACTAACGGAGGTACTAATTGGGGTGAATGCAGAATCGGAAGTGAAGATACCTGGTTTGAATCAATATCCTTTTTAAATGAAAATACCGGATGGGTTGTGGGATTAAATTATGCCCAGTATGCATTAATAATGAAAACTACAAATGGCGGAGATAATTTTGTTCAGCAAGGAAATTTTCAACAGCCTTTATACAACATATTTTTATCTTCATTTTTCATCAATGAGAATACCGGATGGGTGGCGGGATATGGAAGCTATCAAGTTAATTATGCAGGACGAATATTAAAAACTACCAACGGCGGCACAAATTGGATTCTTCAGAATTCTGATACCACTAATGCTCCGAGATCCATTTATTTTATAAATGAATCTACAGGATGGGTTAGCGGATATCACGGGTATATGCAAAAAACTACAGATGGAGGAGAACACTGGTTTACTTTACAGTCACCACTTGGGATTATTTACGAAGATATGGTTTTCAAATCGGAAAATATCGGATGGGCTGTTGGAAATTTTGGTACAGTTGTGAAAACTACTACCGGCGGAACTACTTTTATCAATTCAAGCGAAAGTGAAATTGCAGTTTCTTATCATTTGTTTCAGAATTATCCGAATCCTTTTAATCCGGTTTCAAAAATAAAATACAGCATTCCAAAAAATTCTTTTGTAACATTAAAAATTTTTGATATCCGCGGAAAGGAAATTTCAAAACTGGTGAATGATAAACAAAACTTAGGAACTTATGAAATTGAATTTGACGGAACTGGTTTACCAAGCGGAGTATATTTTTATAAGCTAGAAGCTGATAATTTTGTTGAATCAAAAAAGATGATCTTAATAAAATAGATGTGAGCGATTTAAGATTTGTAAATTATCACTGTGAAAAATTCCAATTATTAGAATTTTAAGATTTATGTTAACAGAAAAAGAAAAAATATTGGATTTTTTAAATCACAGCAAAGAGAAATTATCGCTGGATTTTGGAATCGATAAAATTGGTTTGTTTGGTTCATATTTAAATAACTCTCAAAACAATGATAGTGATGTAGATATTCTGATTGAGGTTAGAAAGGATTTCAAAAAGTATAAGTATTATTTTGAATTGAAGAAGTTTTTAGAAGATAATATCGGGAAGGAAGTCGACATAATTTATAAGGATGCGATTAATCCGTTAATCAAAATGGAAATAAAGGAAGACATTCTTTATGTTTGACAAAAATGTACTTCACCTTCTTACAATTCTAGAAGCTGTTGAAAAAATTAAAATCTACACCAACGATTTAAAGGATGCAGATTCTTTCTTTGAAATCAACGACCAGTTAAATTTTAATGCAAGTATAAACTTATTAATTGCTATTGGTGAAGAAAGCAAAAAGATTGATGAAGAATTAAGAAATAAGTTTGTGCTGGTGAACTGGAATGAAGTCATCGGATTAAGAAACATTTTATCCCACAATTATATTGGTATTGATAATGCTATCATTTGGGATGTAATTCAAAATTATTTGGATAATGTAAAAGATTGCAGCATTGAGATGTTGAAACACTTAGTTAATACTGAAATATTAAAAGAAAACTTAACTGAAGTTTTAAAAAACAAATACTATTCACACATAAAATTTTTGATAGAATTAATTAACAATAAAGGTAACTAACTATTTGTCAGAACAAAACGAACTAATCAAAAGAAGATTAGAAGAATTAGAAGAAATAAAGAAACACGGTATCAATCCCTATCCGCACCGTTACGACGTTTCTCATAATTCAAAAGAGATCATCGAAAGCTTTAAAGACTTCGAAACAGAAGAGGAAAAAGAAAAGAATAAGGAAAATCTTATTTCTGTCGCAGGGAGAATTATGGCTATACGCAAGATGGGTAAGGCGACTTTTTGTCATATAAAAGACGACACAGGAAAAATTCAGATCTATATTAAAAAAGACGATGTAGGAGAAGATGCTTACAATATATTTAAGCTTCTCGACATCGGTGATATTATAGGAGTAAAGGGATTTGTATTCAGAACGAAAACCGGTGAGGTTTCCATACATGCAGTGTCATATGAATTACTTACCAAGTCTATTCATCCTCTTCCTGTAGTAAAAGAAGAAGTTACAGAGTCAGGTGAAAAGATAATTCATGATGCATTTGCAGATATTGAGCTCAGATACCGTCAAAGATACATTGACCTTATTGTGAATGAAAATGTGAAAGATACTTTTATCAAACGGACAAAGATCATTCAGTCTATAAAACGGACATTAGAGAAACATAATTTTTTTGAAGTTGAAACGCCGACGCTGCAGACCATATATGGCGGCGGTAATGCCGTGCCGTTTACTACAAAACACAATGCGCTGGATATTGATCTCTATCTGAGAGTTTCGAATGAACTTTTTTTAAAGAGACTAATCGTTGGAGGGTTTAATCGCGTGTATGAATTTGTCAGGGATTTTCGGAATGAAGGAATAGACAGAACCCATAATCCCGAATTCACGCAGGTTGAGTGGTATCAGGCATACGGCGATTATTTTGACAGCATGAATTTATTTGAGGAAGTCGTTGACCATGCCTGTATTGATATTCACGGGACAAGTTTTGTTAAATACGGAGACATTGAACTTAATTTCAAACGTCCGTGGAAAAGAATTCGTATGACCGATGCAATTCAGCAAAAGATTGACATTGATGTAATGAAAATGTCGAAAGATGAGATCATTAATTACATGGTGAAAAATGAAATTGAATTTGACCGTAAGATCTCTCACAGCAAAGGATTACTCATTGCAAACTTGTTTGAGCAAGTTTGTGAAGAAGATCTGATTCAGCCGACGTTTGTTTATGACTTTCCGATTGATACAACTCCCTTGTGCAAGCCGTTAAGACAATATTCCTTAAAGCAGCTTGAAGAAATGAACAGCGATCCCGAGCAGGTAATATTTGCAGAGAGATTCGAGCCTTACATAAACAGATGGGAGATGGGAAATTCTTATACAGAATTAAATGACCCTGTACTTCAGAGAAAGCTTTTAGAAGAGCAGGTTGAACGAGGACGCGGCGGTGAAGCTGAAACACATCCGCTTGATGAAGATTTTATAAAAGCTATTGAAATCGGAATGCCGCCGACAACAGGCGTCGGGCTTGGTGTGGACAGACTGGTGATGCTGCTGACTAATTCGTATTCGATACGGGATGTGATATTCTTTCCGCTGATGCGTCCTTTGTAATTTTTTTTTTTACCACTAAGACACTAAGAGCACTAAGAAAAAATTATGAAGACATCAGGGTTTGAGAATGAAATAAAAAGATTATATATTAGTTGCAGATCCTGTGGGATGAAGAAGAATTTTGGAGATATACAGTTTTAAATTTAACTATTTCTGATCAATTGTGATAATAAAATTTTCAAGACATTCCAAAAGAAGAATTAAGTTGTATAGTATAAAAGAAGAAGATGTTGTAAGTGAGATTGAACGATTCTTATTATTATCACACAATAAAAATGGCAAAATAGAATTTATTGGAAAGAGAAATCCAAAAGGCTCATATCCTTTAAAAATAATATTTGAAAAATATAAAAATGAAGTGATGGTCATTACTGCCTATCCTTTAAAGAAAGGAAAAAAATGAAAATATATTATGATGAAAAAGTGGATGCAGCTTACATAGAATTATCA
>CAYNTN010000123.1:0-14325 GCA_964399995.1 uncultured Ignavibacteriaceae bacterium | reverse complement strand
CGATTCACGATTCACGATTCACGATTCACGATTCACGGTTGATAAAAACGGTCAAATTAAATTATTAATTCTTCAACTATAGAAAGACAAATACATTTTATTAATAACAACAACCATGAAGAAATCAATTTTTGTATTTGTCTCCATTACAATCTGCCTTTTATTATTTTCCTTTTATAATTTAAAAAGTAAAAATGAATTAAACTCATCACGGGAAATTGTGCTTCAGTTTGTTACTTATAACGGATATGGAAATAATCTTTACATAGATAATGTGCTGACCGGAATTCAGACTGATAATGACATTACAGTTACTTCAATTGTTAATATTCCTTATGATACAATTTATGCAACACAAAATTCAGGAATAGATTCTGTTGCACCAATTGTTACAGTCTCCAATATAGGCAGAGCCACTACTCCGGATTCAGTAAAAATTTTTCTCGAAATTAATCCGGGCGGATATTTCGACAGCACAACGATCGGGATATTGCCGCAGGGTCAGACTACTCAGGTTACCT
The DNA here is from genome assembly GCA_964399995.1 of uncultured Ignavibacteriaceae bacterium. Classification (GTDB taxonomy): domain Bacteria; phylum Bacteroidota; class Ignavibacteria; order Tepidaquicellales; family Tepidaquicellaceae; genus JAGPCH01. The sequence continues at coordinate 13,804 of CAYNTN010000123.1, read as the reverse complement.
TTACTGATTTTCATTATTCCATTGGGACCGGCTATTTTTTAAAAGCATTTACTTCATTTGCTGCGGACTCTAACAGGACGAATGATACTCTTCGGCAATATTCGATTTCACTACCCGGTTATAAAAGAATGGTTTTGTATGAAGAGTTTACATCTAATTCAAGTCCTGCATGTGCAAACAACAACGGCTCACTCGATGCCTTCGTAAACAGGAATTTTGACAGTGTCGCCGCAATAAAATATCATACAGGTATTCTGGGAAGAGATACTTTTTATAATGCCAATCCCGTACAATCGAATGCAAGAAGCAGGTACTATTATAATTATGCTGTGCCGCAAACCATTGCCGACGGCAAGCTGCCTGTTTCAATTCCCTACGGAGACAGTCTGAATTTATACACTCCATTTGTTACAAGGTTATCGGTAGGTACTCCGTTTTCAATTACAGTTACGGATGAAAATGTAACCGATGATTCAATAAGAGCCACTGTAAATATTAATATCATCTCAACTGTACCGGCCGGGAATTACAGATTAAGAATTAACGCAGTCGAAAGATATGTCAAAGATACTATTCCGGGTTATGATACTTTATACGGAACAAACGGCGAGAAAAATTTTTATGACATTTTCAGAGCTATGTATCCCGATACTAACGGTATTTCAATTCCTGCTGCCGTTGGAAATTATCAGTACCAGTACACTTATTATAAGGAGCCATACTGGGTTGATTCAATGATCTATACTAATGCGTTTATTCAGAATGACAATAATCGCGAAGTGATGAACTGTGCGAAAAGCCGGAACATTGTTTTTAAGAATATCGAAACTCCGAACAATGTTATATATGAAAAAGCTGATCTGCTGAATGTGGTTTATGATTTTGAGAAGAATAATTACAACATGCAAAACGGAAGTGATTCAATACAAACATTTCTGAATGTAGAATTATTCGAATCATATTTCCCTCCGCTCGGGTGGAAAGTTTTCAATCAGGACGGGTTCATTACATTTCAGCAATATTCCGGAGTAAGCGGTCCTTCAATTGGAGGAACGAAATCGGTGATAATGGATTTCTTTGATTATAACATTCCCGGACAAAGGGATTCAATGTATTCAAAGGTTTACAGAGATTTGCTTTCTTTCGATACCGTAAGATTTGACTATGCATATGCTCAATATACCACAACCGGAACAAACATAGACAGTCTGACGGTTAATATCTCAACAGACGGCGGCTTAACTTTTCCTTTTCAGATTTTCCGTCAGGGAGGATTAGGGCTTTCGACTGCTCCTCAGACGACAACATTCTTCGTCCCGCAGAACAGTACACAATGGAAAACATTCCGTTTTTCCTTGAACAATATTGTATCTGTAAATGGTGAAGCAAATAATATACCTTCACAATTTATCCTGAAACAAAATTATCCGAATCCATTTAACCCCAAAACTATAATAAGTTATGAGCTGCCTGTAAGCGGATTTGTAAAACTGAAAATTTATGACCTACTCGGGAAGGAAATTATGACTCTGATAAACGAGCATCAGACAATTGGTACATATAAAACTGAATTTGACGGAACGGGTATTGCCAGCGGAATTTATTTTTACAGCTTAAGCACTGATGGCTTTATTGATACAAAACGCATGGTTTTGATAAAGTAAGGACATTTGTCCGGTCATAACGGTAGAATGATTGAATGCAAAACCAGATTTTTTATTAAACATCCCGTAGGTATGAAATATCGGTAATAATAAAATTGTGAGTATTAAGTATTTGGTATTAAGTGCTTTCCCTTGCGTTGTCGGTTAATTTAATTAAATCATTAAAATTTTTTTATGAAGTCACTCAACAGTTTTTTGAAGGTGATAATCTTTTTTTCAGGATTACAGTTTTGTTTTCTCAATCCTGCAATCTCTCAAACCCAAACACCGGTATATCTAACCTTTACCACACATAATGAAGACGCAGAACCCTATAATAATTTTTTTTACTACAGAACAAGGAGAAATTTCGTTGTTCAGTTAGCTGATTCTGTTCAGGCAAAAGGTGTGAAATGGAATTTTCAGTCAGACTGGAAGTTTCTGCAGGCGGTTAAAAATTTTGACACCGGCAGCGTCGTTCTGAATACTAACGGGAAGAATCTTATCAAATGGCTGATAGAAGACAAGGGAATTGACTGTGACCCGCATTCACACGAAGCTAACGGTTATAACTATGCTGATGTCGCTTATCTGCATTCACAACTTGGAATCACACCGAGCAAAGTAGTCGGCGGTTTTTTATATGACACGGTTGTCAACGGAAACAACTGGGAAAATCTTGAAGATGGACTGTACGGAAGAATTTATACTTCGTATTTCTGGCAACCGGATATTCTCTGGGGCGGAGGAACTCAGGGTCACGTTAACGATCCGCAGAATTACGGCGTCTGGAAACCTCAGAGTATGCAAAATTATTATGTTCATGACAGTACAAAACATCTCACGCTGATCGGCAACGGTTGTAATAATAAAATCTATGATACGACACTTGTCACTACTGTAGTTCAGCGAATAAGAAATGTAGTTAATGCAATTACTTATAGTGCATTTCCGGATTCGGGAATTTACACTGCTACCGTTCACACTCAAATAGGTCAGCTGAATGCCTCACAGGTCAGTAAAGTTTGTCAGTTTATTGACTCGGTTAAAACTTTTGTCCAGCAGGGAAAGGTAATCTGGAAAAATCTGGATGAGATTTATGATATTTGGAATACTTCATACGGAAAGAAACCATTCCGGACAAGCTGTTCTCAAATCCCCGCTCAATACAGTCACTTTAATATCAAAGTCATTCCCGAAGGATTTTTTAATGAGACGGGAAATTATTTAAATCAGAAAGATATAATGATCGTTTATCTGAGAAATGTCAGCGCACCGTTTGCAATTGTTGATTCAGCTGAAGCCGTAATTGATTCACTGACATTTAACGGTAATTTTGTTTTCTTCAGTTCAGGTAGCGGAACATATTATCTCGACATTAAACACAGAAACTGTCTCGAGACTTTCAGCAAATCCGGCGGAGAAATATTTACTGCAGGCGCAACTATGAATTATGATTTTACTTCATCACAGTCACAGGCGTACGGGAATAATCTGAAATTAAAAGGAAGCCGTTACTGCTTGTACAGCGGAGATTGTAACAAAGACGGGATAATTGATCTGAGTGATCTCATTCTGATTGGAAACGATGCATCTGCTTTTGTAAACGGTTATACTGTTACCGATATTGACGGAGATAATTCGGTTACACTAAATGATCTCATTATTGCTTACAATAATTCAGTAAACTTTACTGCAGTCATTTCACCGTAGGCACCTCTAAATCGTATCTTCTTAGAATCTTATAGTCTTCTGGGTCATGCCAAACGTCAAATGTCAAAGGTGAAACTTGAAAGAATTCATTTATTGTATTAAACGCAGATTTATCCTTAGAACATTTTAATTTACCACGAAGTCACAAAGACGCAAAGCAATTGCTAATAAAATAGAATGTAGGAAATAATTCTTTGTGAACTTTGCCTGAAAGGAGCATATAGTGAAAGATAATGATTCTTCAGACCGGCGAAATCCTTTGCGTGCTTTACGTTTACAGCATTTCAAGATTTCTAATGAACAATTTGGGTTTAAAATTAAATTTTTTTAACGTTTGATATTTGACGTTTCACGTTTGACATATCACTAGGTACTTGAGGTAAGAACTTCAGTCAATCAATTCATTTATTTTCTTAACAAGCCAGCTTTTCACACCGAAAGAATTTGTATTCATCGAGTCAATTTCTTTCTTCAGTTTATTTACCGCATATGATTTTGACTTTTCATCTCTGTCTAATTTAATCTTTATCAGAGTAGTTGTGTATCGTAAATATAAACCGTGTGCATACTTATGTTCTTCGAGCAGCTTGTCATCGTATTTAATGTAATGTTTAAATGAGTCTATGAAAGTAAGCGCCTGCTCAAACATACCTTTTTCGTAATAGCTCCTCAGAGTCATTGTCTTTACAAACATTTTCAATATAAACCATTGAAAATTGGTTTTGGAAAAACATTCGATGGCTGCTTCATAATCTTTCTTCCTGTAGTTGGCAAAACCGTGACAAATGTTTATGATATTGTCCCTGTCCTTATCGGGAAAATATTTTTGATACTCCTTCAGCAAATTCTCCGACCATTCATATTCTCCGACAATGCATCCCGATTTATAAATGTTAATGAAATTCGGATAAATGATTGACTCAGGAGTATATATCTTTCTGTCAATCATCTCTTTCAGAAGATCAAATTCTTCACGGTAAAAACTTTCATCACCGTATTTGTTGATCATCTCTGCACAGTATGCATTCATGAATATCAGAACATTCTCAAGTACCTCAGCAGAAATTCTTCCTGCATATTTTTTTTTGATTTCCTTTAATTGTAAAAAATGTTTTCTGTCCTTGTGAAGCTCAAGCATCATGATTCCTTTGTATACCATGTAAGACGGGTTGTCTTCAAAATCTTTTTCTTTAACATAATTGCTGAAATTCTCAAACATTTCCATGTTGAATTCAACTTTATTCTGTTTTTTTATGTGGTGCATATACATGTAAAGCTTCAGCAGAGTAGCTGTCGAGTAGTGCAAATAATTATCAAACTCCGCCTGAATTATTTTCGGATGATCAACCGGCTTTTGGGAAATATTGTAATTTAAACTTTCACTGTAATATTTATACAAATGATAAAAATAGTTTTCATCTTTGATTTTCAGATTATCAATATCCTTTTTATAGCTCTTCTCCGCTTTTTCATAAGCGTCTCCGAGCTCCCTTTCGTTAAGTTCACGCAGAAGGTAAAACTTATTTAGAATTTTATCCTTCTCAAGTCCGATGAAATAAAGGTATGATTCGAATAACTTGTAAAGATCGGATATAATGTTGCTGATTTTAAAGTAATCAAATTTTCTCTTCGGAAAAACTTTCTTAAAAATTGTTTCAATTGTCAGATTACGGTTATCAAATGCGGGGTGATATTTTGAAAATGCATCAAAGAGCTTTCTTATATTTTCATTTTTATTGAAGATCGGAGAATAAACGTACTCTCCGAATTTTTTAAATTCTTTTTTATCAAGAGACTTTAATGCTTCTATTATTTTATAATTTTTCATTGATTCGAATGTCTGCAGAAATTTAATATTTAGCTTCCTCTGTATGTTGTGTAACCGTAGGGGCTGAGAAGAAGAGGTATATGATAATGTTCAGCCTCTATTAACTCAAAAATAATTTCCACAAAAGGATAAAAGCATTTCACTTTTCTCTCCTCAAAATAAGAACCGGTTTCAAATTTCATTTTGTAAATTCCTGCGTCAAGATTTACATCAGACTTAATCAAATCACCGATTCTTCCGTTATCATTCGTTTTCCCTTCAGCAACAAATTCCCAGATTTCATTTTTTCTTAAATAAAGTTTAATGTCAATTCCGGAAGCGGGTTTGCCAGAAGATGTATCGAGTACATGAGTAGTAATAGTTATCATAATAATTTTTCCAGTCTTAATTTTGTAATTTTACTTTGCTCTTCCATTGCAGTTTTAATTTCTGTTTCCGGATCATTATTTATTCTCTCCCTGATCAGTGAGAGCATTTCTTCAGCTGATTTTCCTGTTGCGCAAACGATAAAGATGTAACCGAATTTCTTTTCATATTCGCTGTTAAATTTTGCGAGTTTCTCAAGAGTTTCTGCTGAAGCTTCCTCTACCTCCGACTGTTCATTGCGAGCAAGTGATTTTGTATTTGAATACTTTTCTTTCAGAGAATTTATATCTCCTATTTTCGGATGGTGCTTAAATGCTTCAAGCCAGTCTTCCTTCTCAAGTGAATACCATATTTTTCGTGAATGCTCTATCATGTCTTCCTTCGATTCAAACTTTCCGCAACGGAGCATCTCATCCGTCCATGTCTCCGAACCGCAGCACTGCAAATACAATCTTCTTAATTTTCCGGAATCAACTTTATCTAATTTTAATATTTCCATTATACGAAGTTTACTGTTAACCAATATTAAAACAACCAATGAACTACTCAACCACTCAACCACTCAACCACTCAACCACTCAACCACTCAACCACTCAACTAATCAACTAACCCGAAGAGTCTCAGTCTGCTCACACCTCCGTCCGGATAAATGTTTAATCTGACGTGAGTTACGGAACCGGTTTTCCTTATCTCTTTTTCAAAAACATTTTCTATGTTACCCTTCAGCTTTGACTTTGGAAGAAGCTCTTTCCAGACAATTTCAGGATTTATCATACCATCATCGCTTACACCATCTATGTGACATCCTTCTATCATGCAGCTGTCAGGAAAGTTTCCTTTGAAAAAATTTGTGTCAACGATAATTTTCTTTATTTCTCCCGGAGCAGCTAACTTCAAAATGCACCAGTCATATCCGGGTATTCTTTTACGTTTTGTCTCCCAGCCGTCACCCATATTAATGCTTCTTCCGGGTGAAATGAGATTGTCTTTTGAACCAAAGAACATGTCATTGCATACTAAAACCTTTCCGCCATTTAACAGTGCAGCAAGATCAATCAGTTCAGCCGATTTCTTAAATTGCTTTTTTATCTCTCCATAAACTCTGAACCTCGCTACACCGCCGTCGGGATAAATATTCAGCTTCACATGTGTCCACTCAGCTGTATTGTTAACAGTGAAAAGATTCTGAGAACCGGGATTCAGAGGAGATTTAGGCAAAATTTCTGCCCATGTAATTTTATGTGACAAGAATTTTTCCGAGTCGGCTTTTTCAATTACAAAGCATGCTTCCACAGATGCATAAGGAGGATGATTGCCGAGAAAATGATTGGTATCTATATCAATACCTTTGACAACTCCCGTTTCACATAATTTTATTATACACCAGTCAAAACCGGGAACACGTTTCCTTCTTGACTCCCAGCCGTCCATCCATTTGCCGCTGTCTGTAAATTTATCCGGAATGAAAATTCCTCGTCCCTCTTTAAGCAGATTTTCTTTCGGTGCAAAGAATTCGTCGCTTGCCAGAAGCGCTCTTCCTCCGTTCTTTTCTGACGCTAAATCTATCAATCCCGCAAATGCTGATGCGTTTAATTCCATATAATTGAATACATTTAATTTCGTAATTTTAACTACTCAACTACTCAACTACTCAACCACTCAACTACTCAACCACTCAACTACTCAACTACTCAACCACTCAACCACTTAACCACTCAACCACTCAACCACTCAACCACTTAACCATACTCTTCCTTCCGGACTCCCGACAATCTCTCCATTTTCAAAAATTTTTCTACCGCGAAGGTAACTTGTTTTCACTTCACCATACATCTTACATCCTTCATATGGAGTTACTTTATGCCTGTGAAATAAATTCTCTTCTTTCACAGTAAAACTTTTTTCCGGATCGAAGATAATCAAATCCGCGTCATAACCTTTTTCAATTTTACCTTTCCTGTTTCCTAATCCGATGAATGAAGCTGTGTTAGTACTCATCAAACGTGAAATATCTTCAATCGTAAATCCTCTGTTCCTTGCTTCCGTCCATACTGCTGACAATCCGAGTTGTAATCCGGGAATTCCTCCCCATGCTTTTTCAAAGCTCCCTTCTTCAAGATATTTTAAATCCGGATCACATGGAGAATGATCGCTGACAATAAAGTCTATCACTCCTTCCTTTACAGCTTTCCATAACTTTTCCCTGTTGGCATTGTCTCTGACCGGAGGAGTACACTTAAATCGTGTATCTCTGTCCGCAATTTCTTCGGAAGAAAAATAAAGAAAATGAGGGCATGTCTCAACAGTTAATTTTAATCCTTCTCTCTTTGCATTTGAAATCATATCAATGGCATCCGCAGATGAGAGATGAACAATATGAATGTGATAATCATATTCCCTGCAAAGCTTTATCAGAAGTTCAATCGCCCGGTTTTCCCATTCCTTCGGACGGCTTTTGACAAATGATTGAAATGAATACTCATCGTAATCTTTCATATCCTTTGCTTTAAAATTGCTTTCGCCAGGCAGCTCTGCATGAATAAGTAACGGTAAATCCGTCACATGTCTCAATACTTCGAGAGCTTTTCTTAGATCCGATTCATTAACATTTGGAAAATCATCTATACCCGAATGAATTAGGAATGCTTTGAATCCGAGAACTCCGCCTTTCACCAAGGCTTCAAGTTGGTTACAGTTACCCGGGATCACACCACCATAAAAACCGCAGTCAACATACAATTTATTTTTAGCAGCATCAATCTTCTTCTTTAGTGCATTAAAATTGGCTGTCACGGGAGTACTGTTTAGAGGCATATCAACTAACATCGTAATTCCTCCGGCAGCTGCAGATTTAGAAGCAGTTTCAAAACCTTCCCAGTCAGTTCTTCCGGGTTCATTTATATGAACGTGAGTATCAATCAAGCCCGGCATTATCACCGATTCGCCGTAATCTATAAATTCAAAATCCAATTTTGATGAATATTCCAGGACATCACCAATCAAACCGTTTTCGATAATTACTGAACCGGCAGTTAATCCGCCCGGAGTCAGAACGTTTTTACTTCTCAAAGCAAAATTCATAAAGCAAAAATAATTTCTAAATAAAAGAATAACAAACCATTTGAATTATTGTGTTCGGTACTGAGGCTCATTTGAAGTGAAAATTTAATTTAAATATCATTTCACGAAACTATTATATTTTGTAATTTATTATGCATAAAAATCATATGACTGAAGAAAAAATCAAAGAGGTTCTAAGTAAAATAAAAGAGCCTTTTCTTAATATAGATTTTGTAAAACTGGGTTTTGTAAAACAAATTTCTCTCAACGGAAAAAATCTAAAGGTAAATCTCGGTGTATCTGACATTAATAGCGGGATTTTAAATGAAACAAGGAATAAAATTTCAGAAGACCTCAAAAAGTCTATTCCGGGAATTAATGAAATCGAAATAAATTTTGTGACCGGTATTACGGAACATAAAAATGAAAAAAAATCAACTATTCTTCCCGGTGTTAAAAATACAATTGCAGTTGCTTCTGGGAAAGGCGGTGTCGGAAAATCAACTGTCGCCGTGAATCTGGCTGTAGCTCTTGCCAATGAAGGTGCTCGGGTGGGATTGATAGACGCCGATATATACGGACCTTCAATACCTCTTATGTTCGGGTTAAAAGGAAAACCCGGCGTAACAAAGGTGGGCGATAAGAATAAGCTTGTACCTATGGAAAAATACGGTGTCAAAGTGATGTCAATCGGATTTTTAATGGAAGAAGGAACTGCGGTTGTCTGGCGGGGACCTATGGCTTCTAGTGCCCTGAAGCAGTTTATGTCGGATGTGATCTGGGGGGAGCTTGATTTTTTGCTTTTTGATATGCCTCCCGGCACAGGAGATATTCAGCTGACTTTGAGTCAAACCATTCCACTGACCGGAGCTGTTATCGTGACTACCCCGCAGGAAATCTCTCTGATTGATGCAATAAAAGGGCAGATAATGTTTCAGAAAGTAAATGTACCTACGATCGGTATAATTGAGAACATGAGTTATTTCCAAAATGCGGACGGAAGCCGCGAATACATTTTCGGAAAAGGCGGCGGGAAAAAGATGAGTGAAGAATTTAATGTAAAACTGCTGGGTGAGATTCCCATTAATACCAAAATAAGGACAGGAGGAGATGACGGTAAACCAATTGTAATAGGTGATCCGGTTTGTCTTGAATCAAAAATTTTTAAGGATATATCAAAAGATCTGATAAAAGAAATTAATCTTTTGAATACCGCTTCTGCAAATGTTTCTGATGTTGTTATTGAGATTTGATGTCAATAAGAATTTTTTAAACTAAATTATCTGTTATGAAAACAGGTTTCAGAATTATAATAATATCACTTATAATTTATTTTGGATGCGGTCCGACAGGCGGTTCGGATTCTCCGGCTAATTCCGTTAAGGATTTTGTTGCAGCTTTGAAAGATCAGAATCCGGGGAAAGCCTGGAATTATTTATCCGCTAACTCTCAGAAAATGTATACTGACATTGCAAAGAACAGGAATCAAAGCGGGAAGGAATATTTCGAGAAAAGTGTGTCAAATGCCGGTTCACTTGGAATGATGGGAATGGATTTTGAAGTTATAGATGAGAAAAAAGAGGGTGATTCAGCTACGATAACGATTAAGACCAAAGATCAGACCTCAGAGCTTTACTCTATAAAGGAGGAAGGTGTTTGGAAGCTTGATTATGCAAGGACTATTGAAGAAAGCATGAAAAAAGTTGAATGAAAATTTCTGAATTAAATAATAAGAAACGGGAATTCCGATGTTAGATTTGACGATTGATAATGTAGAAGCCGTTTTAAGCAAAGTCAGACCATATCTCCGGATCGACGGTGGTGATGTGGAGGTAATAGGTATAAAAGAAAATGGAATAATCGAAGTGCGGCTGCTGGGAGCCTGTAAAGATTGTCCTTTGAGCATGATGACTCTGAGAGCAGGGATTGAAAGAGCTCTGATGCACGAAATTCCTTTGGTTAAAAGAATAGAATCCGTTACCTGATTTTATTATGAGAGCAGATTTTCAATCTTACCCAGATCTTTAAAAGAACTGTCACCCGCATCGAAACCCAGAACAACTTCCTTCTTATCATCAATTACTTGAAAATATATGTCGAGTATATCTTCGAATTTTACATCAATTCCTTTTTCGAAGATTCTTTTTGAAATTATGTGAATACCGTTAAATGCATACTCGTTTTCAGTAACAGAATTTTCCTGTGCTCTTCTTAATAAATTCATGCTCTTGTCAAACTCAAGATACCTTCCTGTTTTTCTCTTTTGAACAGCCATTGTTGCGAAGGGATTATGCGATTTATGAAACTCAATCATTTCACATAAATTCATGCTTGTTTCAATATCCACATTCAGTACGGTAAAGAAATCCTCATCTTCAAGAAATTCCTTTGCATTTAAGATGCCTCCGCCTGTTCCCAGTATTTCCTCTTCGGGAATTACTATTACATTAAGACCAAAATTATTTTTGGAGAAATAGTCGATGATTTTATCAGAATGGTGGTGTGTGTTCACAATTACTTCAGTTACACCGATACCTTTTAATTTGTTCAGCTGGTAATTAATCATTGGAACATTTTTGTACGGTACCAAAGCCTTTGGGAGCTCCTCAGTGTAATGTTTTAACCTAGTACCGAAACCCGCTGATAGAATCAATGCCTTCATACGAAATATGATTTAAACATTTTGCGGCTGTATTTTTCTGAAATTAAAAATGAAATAAAAGATAACAATTATTGTTCCTGCTGATGAAAAAATGAACATAACTTTCGGATTAAAAGAGAACCATAACCACCCGGCTAATGAGCTTGCAATCAGAGAAAATAAACTGTTTAATCCCGAATAAAATCCCAATGCTGTCGCTGTATCTTTCTTTTTGGAAATATTTGTTATCCATGCTTTCGAAACTCCTTCCGTTGAGGAAGCATAAAGACCGTAACAAAAGAACAAAAATAATAAAAACCCGATTCCCGGATTCAAAGCCATGCTTCCGTAAACAAATGCAAACAATACCAGTCCTATTATGAAATTATTTTTAAATCCTATTTTGTCTGCCAGTATGCCTATGGGAAAGGAGCTCAGCGCATAAATAAGATTGTAAAAAATATAAACAAAAATCACTTTATCATCAGTAAATCCTAAATTTTTTACCATTAACAATAAAAATATATCAGAACTGTTAAGCAATGTAAACAGGAATAAACCTGTAACAAGCTTTTTATATTTCGCATCCGAATCTTTCCAGTAATTCAGAAATGAAAAAAAATTTTTCCCGCCGGCTGTAATATTCTGAGTTGCTGTGCCTTTATCCCTCAATAAAAATGTGAATAGAACACCGGTAACGGCAGGAATAAATGCAATAAAAAAAAGTGTCCTGTAATTTTCGGGATAATAATATAAATATATCAGGGCAAATACAGGACCTAATACGGCGCCAAATGTATCCATTGCTCTGTGAAATCCGAAAACCTTTCCTTTATTCTCCGGCGTAGTTTCTTCAGATAAAATTGCATCTCTGGCCGAGGTTCTGATTCCTTTGCCAAGTCTGTCAATAGTTCGTGCCAGAAAGATCCAGACGGGGTAAATAAGAATTCCCATCATTGGCTTTGAGATCGAACTGAGCATATAACCGGCTCTTACAAATGGAACTCTCTTCCCGGACAGATCAGACAATTTGCCGAAGTATCCTTTACTTAATCCTGCAGTTGCTTCAGCCAGACCTTCAAGAACTCCGATTAGCAAAACAGAAAATCCAATACTCTTTAAGTAAATAGGCATTACCGGATATAACATTTCGCTTGAAATATCAGTCAGAAAACTTACAAAGGAAACGATCAGTATTGCAGGTGTTAAGATTTTCCTGAACAAGTTATGGAATTTTATTTGTATAAATTCAACATTGAAATTATTTTTTACAAGAGAGATATAAATATTCATGCAATAAAAACACAGGCTATAGATTTTTAAAAAGTTGTGTCCGAAGCGGATAAAGGTGTCAGGTTGTTGTGAGATTTTTTGAGATTTTTAATACTGTCAACTTTAGTTATCAATTGGTATTTAAAATTCTTATTTTTATGTAAAATATATGAATGCATCATCTCTACTTACCGGAGGATCAAAAATTAATTTAAAGCCGGAAGGAATAAAAAATATCGGACTTTATCTGAATCTTGAATCGGAGATCAAAGCTCTAAAAAAAAGTATGAATGCTGTAATACTGGCTCACTATTATCAGGAATCCGAAATTCAGGACCTCGCGGATTTTATCGGTGACAGTCTGCAGCTTTCACAGCAGGCGGCTAAAACGGATGCCGACATTATTGTTTTTGCCGGAGTTCATTTCATGGCGGAGACTGCAAAAATTCTGAATCCTGATAAAATGGTTTTGCTTCCCGATTTGAATGCCGGCTGCTCCCTTGCCGAAGGCTGTCCTGCACCCCTTCTTGAAAAATTCAAACAGAAGTATCCTGATCATATTCTTATCAGCTATATAAACTGCTCGGCTGAAGTAAAGGCAATATCAGACATCATCTGCACATCTTCAAACGCAGTCAAGATAGTTAATCAGATTCCCCCCGAACAAAAAATAATTTTTGCTCCTGACAGAAATCTCGGAAGATATGTCATAAAGAAATCCGGGCGTGACATGATTCTTTGGCAGGGTGCATGCATCGTTCACGAAACTTTCAGTGATAAAAAGATAATGAGACTGAAATTTGAAAATCCGGGTGCACTTTTAATTGCTCATCCTGAATGCGAAGAAGCGGTATTGAATAATGCGGATTTTATTGGTTCGACCAGCGGGCTTTTGAAATACGTTACTGAATCTTCGTCAAATGAATTTATTGTAGCAACAGAACCCGGAATCATTCATCAGATGCTCTTAAAAAACCCCGATAAAAAATTTATTCCCGCTCCACCTGAGGCAAACTGCAACTGCAATGAATGTCCTTATATGAAACTGAATACACTCGAAAAGCTGTATCTTTGTATGCGTGACAGAAATCCGGAAATAATAATTGAAGAAACAATCTTGAAGAAAGCAATCAGACCTTTGGAGAAAATGCTTGAGATGAGTTGACAGTTAGCAGTTAACAGTTAACAGTTAACAAATTTTGCAAAATTATATCAGGACAAGACATTCATATCTCATATCTCATATCTCATATCTCATATCTCATATCTCATATCTCATA
>CAYNTN010000122.1:0-14335 GCA_964399995.1 uncultured Ignavibacteriaceae bacterium | reverse complement strand
ATGAACTTTATGAACTTTATGAACTTTATGAACTTTATGAACTTTATGAACTTTAAATTATATAACTGATATTAAAAAATACTTTAGTTAACTTTGCAGCAAAAAAATAATATAAATAGCTTATAGATGAAAAAAATACTCATTCTAGCATTACTTCTGATTTCCTCTAATATCCGTTCACAGTCCGATCAGGGTAATTCGAACGGCTCCAAAGTGAAAATCGGAGCAACTTTTTTTGGAGATTATTTTTATAAAGCCGGAGGAGACTCGACCGGAACTAACATTCAGTATTCACCTTATCGAAAAGAATTCAATGCTTTTGCGATCAGAAGAGCTAATATAGGTGTGGATTATTCAATCAATGAAACATTTGATTCGAGATTTTCTATTTCCTATGACGGACCGGATACTCTGTCAAACGGGAATGATGCGGTTTATGTCAGAGATGCTTTTATAAACTGGAAGGAAATTTTTACCTATGCAAATTTAGTTGTCGGAATTCAACCAACTCCGGGTTATGATTACGTCAGTCAAAAGTGGTGGGGATACAGATCAGTTGAACAGACGATCATGGGTATGAGAAACATTCTTGGTTCAAGAGATCTTGGAATAATGCTTGCGGGTTCATTTGACCGTGCAAGAGATTTCGGATACTATTTTATGGTAGGCAATGGCAACGGTACAAAGAACGAGAATAACAAGTACAAAAAAGTTTACGGTACACTGTTCGGTAATTTTCTTGATAAAAAAATATCCGCTGACATTTATTCGGATTATCAGTCAAGCGGTAATGGCATGAGCAGAACTACGCTGAGTGCATTTGCCGGTTATAAAAACGACGACATTACTTTAGGAATGGAAAATTTCTTCCAGATCCAAAACAATTTCAACAGGTCCCCCGGCGCAGCAAGTACTGATATTGTTCCCTATGGATTGAGTGTTTACATTACAGGCGGCATTATTCCAAATGAACTCAAGTTTTTTGTTAGATATGATTTTTTTAATCAGGACATTAATAATTCGTCCACCGGATTTTATCAGAGCTTTACAACAGCAGGGTTTGATTTTTCGCCGGCTACAAACGTTCATTTTATGCCAAACTTATGGCTGAATGCATTTACCCCGAAAACCAATCAGACAGTTAAGTATACAACTGATGTGGTTCCCAGAATTACTTTCTGGTATCTTTACAATTAATGTTATCATTAAAAATCGGTAGATTATTAAGTCACACTAACAGTATTGTATTCATCTTTACGATTATCTCTTTGCAAAAATTTTCACCGTTTATAAATTTAATGCCTTCTTATAAACTCAGGCTGAGATCAGTCTGCAATTTATTAGCTGAAAAAATATTTTTTATGAGATTTTCAATTAAAGCATTTCCGGTTCTATTATTATTGATATCATTTGGGTGTGCTGAAAAAAAACCGGAGAATGAGATAAATGCTTCCGGAACTATTGAAGCTACGGATGTAACTATCAGTTCAAAGATAGCCGGACAGATAAAGACAATCCTTGTAGATGAAGGAAGCCGCGTTAAGAAAGATGAGATACTGATGAACATTGATCATGATCTGCTTGACATTCAGCTCAGACAGGCGCAGGCAGGAGTCGAACAGGCGGAAGCCCAGCTAAGACTTCTTCAGTCAGGTGCGAGGAAGGAAGATATTAAGCTCGCGGCAGAACAGGTTCAGCTCGCCGAATTGAATCTGGATCAGGCAAAGACTGATAAGGACAGATTAGAGAAGCTGTTTGAATCCAGTACAATTACACAGAAGCAATATGAAGACGCGACTCTTAAATATGACCAGGCATTGAACCAGTATAATTCAGCTAAAGAAAATTTAACCAAATTAAAAAATCTTACACGTCCGGAAGAGATAGAATCCGCAAGAGCAAATGTTAAAAGAAATATGGTGAGCGTGGATTTAATAAGAAAGAATATTGAAGACTGCACAATAAAATCTCCTGTAGACGGAATTGTATCCAAAAAATTTACAGAGACCGGAGAGTATGTGACTCCGGGATCTGCAGTGATGAAATTATCTGACCTGCAGTCTGTTGACCTTTACATTTATGTTTCCGAAGAAGAGCTTGGCAAAGTTAAGCTGGGTCAGAAAGCGGATGTTACGATTGATACATATAAGGATAAGGTTTATAAAGGTGAGGTTATATACATTTCTCCCGAGGCTGAGTTTACACCAAAGAGCATTCAAACTCAGGAGGAAAGAACCAAGCTTGTGTTTGCGGTTAAGATTAAGATTCCGAATTATGATTTTGATCTGAAGTCCGGGATGCCCGCTGATGCAAAACTGTTTTTAAATTAATCTTTCAGGTCTTTTATTTTTACCACTAAGACACTTAGAGCACAAAGGACACGAAGATGAGTTTTTAGATCAATACTCATGAGTGCACTTAGTGATTTTTTTTGTGCAATATTTTTTTAGACGGTTTCATCACTAAAATAAAGATCACTATAATTTGAGTAACGCAATTTCAATAAGAGATCTTAATAAAAGTTACGGAGATTTTAAAGCACTCGAAAACATTAATATTAATGTCAGGCACAATATTATCTTCGGGCTTGTCGGACCGGACGGTGCCGGTAAGACAACATTGATCAGAATATTATGCGGGCTTCTTAGTGCTGATTCCGGTTCGGTTGAAATTCTTGGAAATGAAATGCCAAAAGGTCTTGAGCAGATTAAAAATAACATCGGTTATCTTTCGCAGAAATTCAGTTTATATACAGATCTGACTGTGGATGAAAACATAGAATTTGTAGCCGACATTCACGGGTTAAAGAAATTCAAGGAAAGGAGAGATGAGCTGTTGCAGTTCACCCGGCTGACGAATTTCAGAAAATTCCTTGCGGGAAAATTATCCGGCGGGATGAAGCAGAAGCTCGCGCTGGCTTGTACACTGATTTACAAACCGAAAATTATTTTTCTTGATGAGCCGACAACAGGAGTAGATCCTGTCTCGCGCAGAGAATTCTGGATCATTCTTTCGAATCTGCTGAAAGAAGACATTACAATACTCATATCAACACCTTACATGGATGAAGCTGAACGATTTAATGAAATTGCCATGCTGGATCAAGGGAAAGTGCTTGCCATCGATACTCCTAATAACCTCAAGAGAATGATGAACGAAGTCATCATTGAAGTAGTCTGCTCACCGGTACGAAAAGCATATCAGCTGTTGAAAGAGAAATCCGGGTTCGAGATACAGATATTCGGTGACAGGCTCAATGCAGCAGTTGAAAATGCGGATCAGGGTGAAAAAGAAATAAGAAGAATACTTGAAGAAGATGGAGTTACGATTACTGATCTGAGAAGAATTACACCTTCACTTGAAAATGCTTTCATACATTTAATAAAAGAAAACAATTAAGATGAAAAGTCTTTTACCGATTCTTTTTATTATATTTTTATTTAACATAAATCTCCACTCACAGGAAAAGAAGCTAACATTAGAGCAGAGTATTGCAATAAGTTTTGAGAACAGCAAAGATCTGAAGATTTCAGAATCTAAAATTGTAAGCAATAAAGCTAAGGTAAGTGAAACCGGTTCATTATTCCTTCCGCAGCTTAGACTTAATTTAGGCTATCTCAGACAAAGTAATGTTGATCCTTATTTAATAATCATTCCCTTTTCAACCGAACCTGTTCAGCTTTCCGAAGTAATTCTGAATAACTATTCACTGAAGCTGTCGCTTAGCCAGCCGATTTATACAGGCGGGAAATTAATGTCCTCAAAAAGTTCGGCTGAGTATATCACAACTTCATCCGAACTCGATCTCAGCAATGAAAAAAATAACCTCGCATCGAATGTACAGATTGCATACTGGAATTATTATAAGGCACTTCAGATAAAAACCGTTACCGACAGTATTTTACTTCAGACCGAGCAGCATTTAACCGATACAAGAAATTTCCTCATCAACGGACTGGCAACTACCAGCGATGTGCTGAAGCTTGAAGTACAGAATTCAAACGCTAAGCTTCAGCAGCTTGAGGCAGCCAATAACATAGAGCTCGCAAGAGTTTCCTTTAACAGAATACTCGGACTTCCTCTTGATGCAAAAACTGAAATTGAACCGGCACAGCCGGATCAGGGCGTAGGTGAACTGGATCTCGAGTCACTGACAACTGATGCACTCACTGACAGGATCGAGCTTAAGGCACTTAATTATAAAATAAAATCTGCGAGCGAAAATATCTCCGCTACTAAATCTGCATTCTATCCGTCAATTTTTCTTTACGGGAATTATTACTATCAGAATCCGAATCTGAGAATACAGCCGCCAGAAGATGTATTTCATTCTACATGGGATTTAGGTGTAAATCTGACCTGGGATGTATGGAACTGGGGAAATACCTCCGCACAGGTCAGACAGTCCGAGCAAACATATCTTCAGGGAAAACTGAATTATGAACAGCTTAAAGAATCTATCGAACTCGAAGTCAATCAGAATTATCTCAATGCGGAATATTTTAAGCAAAGAATTGATGTGAGCAGGAAAGCAGTCGAACAGGCTAAGGACAATTACAAGGTCATTAAGCAAAAGTATGACGTTCAACTCGCAACCAGTACAGACATAGTAGATGCAGAAACATCACTTTATCAAACGGAAGTAAATTACACCACAGCTCTGGTTGATTTTCAGATTGCGCTTATAAAACTTTACAGGTCAATTGGGAGGAGAATGTATTGATAATTGATAGTTGACAGTTGATAGTTTACAGTTGATAGTTGATAACGATTGACGATTCACGATTGACGATTCACGATTGACGATTCACGATTCACGATTCACGAAATAACTATAAACTACTAACGAATAACGAGTAACGAAATGAACTCCATAGAAGTTTTCAATCTTACGAAAAAGTTCGGGAAGTTTACTTCAGTAGATGATATTTCATTTGAAGTAAAGCAGGGTGAAGTATTCGGATTTCTTGGTTCAAACGGTGCGGGGAAATCAACGACAATAAAGATGCTTTGCGGAATACTGGAACCGACATCCGGAGACGCAACTGTGGGAGGTTTCAGTATTTCAAACGAGCCTGAGAATGTAAAAAGGAACATAGGGTATATGTCTCAGAAGTTTTCTTTGTACACTGATCTTACAGTAGAGGAAAATATAAACTTCTTCGGTGGAGTTTACGGGCTGGAGGGATCCGATCTTGAGGATAGAAAGAAATGGGTTCTGAAAATTGCAGGTCTTGAAAACAGGGAGAAAACTCTTACATCGTCATTATCGGTCGGATTTAAGCAGCGTCTGGCTCTCGGATGTGCTGTCATTCATGAGCCGAAGATTATTTTTCTGGATGAGCCGACAGGAGGAGTCGATCCTATTTCAAGAAGAAGATTCTGGGATTTGATTACTGATCTCTCCGAAAGAGGAACTACTGTCTTTGTCACTACACATTATCTTGATGAAGCCGAATTCTGCAACAGGATAATTCTGATTAATGCAGGCAAGCTAATAGCGGGCGGAAGTCCGAAAGAGTTAAAAAAGGAATACATAAAGAATAAAGTCATAGAGGTAGATTGCTCCGACATTTATCGTGCAACTGAAATTCTGGAAAAAGAAAATTTCACGGAAAGCATTTCCATTTTCGGAAATTCACTGCATGTAACGATGAAAGAGGATATTAAAACGGGAGCTGATCTAGTAAATGATGAAATTGAACTGATAACATCACTGCTTGAAAAAGATCCGGGAATTAAAATTTACAGAGTAAGTGAAATTACACCTTCCCTTGAAGATGTTTTCCTTTATCTCATAGAAAAAAATACTCCGAATGCTAAGTAAGATATTATCAATTACAAAGAAAGAATTCTGGCAGATAAGCAGGGATAAAAGAACTCTGATGATAATATTTGTTCTGCCGGTCGGTCTGCTGATACTTTTCGGCTATGCGATCACACTTGATATAAACACGATTAAACTCGGAGTGTATGATAAAGACAAATCCGAAGCATCGAGAGATTTCATAAACGGATTTGCAGGTTCATCTTATTTTAAGATTATCAGCTATGTTGATAACGATGCCGGAGTAAATGAACTTCTTGACAGGGGAATAGTGCAGTGTGTTGTCGTAGTGCCGGATAATTTTTCCAAAGACATTGCATCTGCAAGAAATGTAAATATTCAGTTTCTTATTGACGGAGTTGATGCAAATACTGCTACAATCATTCTGAATTATGTGAATGCAGCTACAAGGTTTTATTCCGTTAATTTTACAAAAGAATTTCTGTCAGTAAAGGGAATCAAACCATTTCAGCCCATCAACCTCGATGCACAGTTCTGGTATAATAAGGACCTCAATACAACACAATTTTTTATCCCGGGATTAATTGCAATGCTGCTGATAATTATCTCGGTTATATTAACTTCAATTTCTTTAGTCAGGGAAAAAGAACTCGGTACAATAGAGCAGATCAGAGTATCACCTGTGACTTCATTTCAACTAATCATCGGAAAAATTATTCCTTATCTGATTATTTCACTCCTGATTGCGTATTCAATTTTATTTATTGGTTATATTCTCTTCGGTGTTGTTGTAAAGGGAAGCCACTTTTTTTTATTTGTCGGTACAATTTGCTATCTGATGGCGACGCTTAGCATGGGAGTATTCATCTCGACAATCGCCGAGTCACAACAGGTTGCCTTTCAGATGGCTCAGCTTATTTCTCAGCTTCCGACAGTAATTCTTTCCGGGTTTATTTTCCCGATTGAGAGCATGCCATGGCCCGTGCAGATATTATCTAACTTTACCCCGGCCAAATATTACATCATTATACTCAGGGACATCTTAATTAAAGGTGTAGACTTCGAGGCGTATCAGATGCAGTTTGTTTACCTTGTTATCTTTGCAACAGTATTAATTGCAATTGCAACGATAAGAACAAGGAAGGCAAATACTGTGTGAGAAAGATCCCTTCGTCTCGTCAAATATCCCGTGTACAACTTCAGAAGCTCAAACAGGTGCTAAAATTGTAAATTCATAATCATAATATTCTCTTTATTTCATCGGCAACCCATTGACTGCTGGTTTCAAAATTCCGTTTACTGAAATACAGCTTCAAATCTTCTTTGTCGGATTTTCCTTCCGAATATTTAAGCAGAATCTGTATGTCTTTTATTATTACAAAATAGCTTTTCGTAAAAATGGAAGGAATGCTTTTGTTTGTGTTTAAATACTTTCTGATTCTTTTAATTTCTTCCTGAGCATCATCAAATCTGCTAAGATTATAATATGCTTTAAGCTTGTTAAAGCCGAGTCTATGTAATGAAGATAGTTTTTCTTTTTTACTTTGCTAAATAACTCCAGTGCCTCTTCAAAATCCACTGTATTTACCGCATATATGATTTTAGAACTTTATAAAAATACAGTGGACAAGAATTATTAATGGAATAAATTTTACAACACTAAAGACTTCACATTTGTCATTCCCGCCATGAGCAGACTGTCCGAAAACGATTAAGTTTGGTTTGCCACAAAGACTCAAAGGCTCAAAGGATTTTGTTTTGAAAGTTTTTTAACTTTGAGTCTTCGAGACTTTGAGGCAATTTCCTGTTTTCGGACACTCTGGAGAGCACGGAATGACAAATGTTATTTTTGTTGCTTTAAATTAGCCTCTATTATTGAATGCAAATTTTATAATTTTAGAAAATATTTTCCCCGTAAATCATATTAATCCCTTGAAATATTTTTATAAATCGGTATTAATCTTATTACTCGTAATTAATTGTAACCCCGGATTTTCTCAAAAGAAAACCGAAACTCAGGATAAAACCGATTCAGTCATTATTCAAGCAGATTCTCTTTCACAGGATTCAATCAGACTTCCCGGTACATTTTCTTTTTCAGAAGCAAAGGACCTCTTGCGAGCAGCGGCTGATTCTCTTGCTGTTATATATGCCGAACAATTTAAAGAAAAACAGATTTACTCACTTCAGCTAACCTTGCTCGGAAATATTAAGAGAGAACTTCTCAAGGCAACGGATTTTATAAAAAGGGGTCTGGATACCAATGATCTAAAAGAAAGCATAGACCGAATCGAAAGCGAATTCAAAATTGCTGCAGAAGGTACCGACAGCACCGAAGGAGTTTTTGCAACCAGCAGAAATTCCAAAACTTCAGAACTGCTGATGAAGGAGCTCGTGATAAAACTTGATAACAGAAATGAGAGGATTGATTCTTATCTAAAGCAGCTCCGTGAATTCAGGACTACTGTCGATTCCATGCAGACCATTCCTTATCTGCTCAAACTTCCAAAAGACTCTGCACTCTTCTCACAATATTTCCAAAAAATATTAATGTTTTCAGTTGAAACCATAGCGGCGGATTCAGCTCTTACAACGACTATTAAAAACCTTGATGATCTTGAAAGCCGCATTGAAATGCTCCGAAGCGGAATCATGAATAAAGGGCAGCAGATACTGAGTCAAAGAAATCTCATTTCAATAAATCAATTTACTAATACAGGCTCATTTGATGAAGTTTTAGATTTGTCGGTCAGCAAGGATTTACTTCTGTTAAAGTATTTTTGGGTGAACAATATCTGGCTGATAATACTAATGATTTTCTTCGCCGGAATTTTATCATATCTGAATATTACACTCAGGAAGAAAATAAGAAATGTAAGTATCAGTCAGCTGACAAAAGAATCCGATCTTATATTAAGATTTCCTGTTTTGACTGCAGTGTTTATTATTCTGATGATCATGGAGTTTTTCTTTCCAAGGTCACCCTTGATTTTTCAGGGAACATTGTGGATAACAGCATCGATAATCCTGACGATTATACTTTACCGTTATCAGACACATATACAAAAATTCAATTGGCTATTTTTATTTGCCGGATTTGTAGTTGTACTAGTTTGTGATCTTATAGTCGGAATGCTGGCACCGGAAAAAACACTCTTGCTGATAATGGCAGCTGCCGGATTGATAATTAATATTTCAGCAATAAGGAGCAATTCTTTTTTCACCGGCAGAATATACAAAAATATCTTACTGATAATAACTTCATTTCTTCTTCTTCTGAGCATACTTTTAAATTTTGCGGGATTCTATAATTCCGCAAAAAGCCTTGTATCGGCAAGTTATTTTATTTTGATCACGGCATATCTCCTTTATTGGGTAATGATACTAGGAATTGAATTCATCAATTTATTTTCGCTGGTTTATGAAACTGATTCCGGAGAAAAGCTCAGAGTTCATCTTCAAAGATTCAGGGTAAGAACTCCCATTGCTCTTAAGATCTTTGTATTTGCAGGATGGATTATTTTGCTTGCGAGAAATTTTCTTGTCTATGATTTTCTTCTCGGTGAAATTTCATATTTCTTTGAGCAGGAAAGAATGATAGGAGATTTTAAATTTACAATAGGAAGTATTGTTGTATTCATACTTATAATATTTGCCTCAGCCGTAATTTCGAAAATCATTGCTCTGATTGCTGAAAGAGCTGATTCAGGTAAAAACACGATAGGAGGTCTGAGCAACTGGATGCTTTTGATAAGAATCGCCGTGCTTACTGCAGGCGTGCTTCTTGCATTTGCGGCTACCGGAATTCCGGTTGACAGACTTACGATTATCATCGGATCACTCGGGATTGGTATTGGTTTAGGTCTTCAGAGCATTGTAAATAATCTGGTCAGCGGGATACTGCTTGCTTTTGAAAAACCATTTCGTATCGGTGACAGGATTGAAATTTCGGATAAAGCCGGGAGGATAAAAGAAATCGGAATCAGAAGTTCAAAGATAGTGACTTCAGACGGTTCTACAATTATAATACCCAATGGTGATTTATTAAGTAAAGTTGTAACGAACTGGACGCTCAGCGATTCAAATAAAAGAACTGAATTGCTGATGAGTTTTAAATACGGGAAAAATCTGAATGAACTTAAATCAGCACTTCAAAAAATTCTTGAGAATCATACGGATATCATTAAGCAACCCGTACCCGTTGTTTTACTGAATAATTACGGTGCCACATCGGTGGAATATAAATTACAATTCTGGACTGATATCAGCGATGCAGACAGAATTAAAAGCGAACTGATAATGCGAATAGAAGAGGAAATACCAAGTTCCGATATTGAAGCAGATAAAGATAAAAGTTAATTTTACAAGACAATTTATCCAATGAGTTTCCGCATTTGAATAGCTTGCATTTAAAATTTCTGTGGCGGGTGTCTCCGGGGAAGCAAAAAATAGATTTCAATATAAAGTATGATTATTAAACATCTAATTATCAGAATCTTAAAAATACTGTTTAGTCTTTTTTAAAAATTTATTTAAAAATTTAAACATTAATAATAATATGTCAAAAATTCAACTTATCTCAATCTTGCTTGTAGTTCTTTTCGGATGTACGAAGGAACAACCTTCTACAGAGCAGGCAAATGTCAAAAATGCTTCCGACTCATCCTTACAAAAAACGAATACAAAAGATTCAGCTTCCAAAGATAGTGCTCCGCAGCAATTTAATGTTGGTAACTACGGTAATTATGTTGATGGCAGTTATAAAGACCGCTCAGCGGGAGCCGACTGGGTTGCAGTGAAGATTATACCCTATAGTAAATTTAGAGTGATGGTATCATTTCGCTCAAGAGCCGATAAAATGAGACCCACGTGTACTTATGACGGAATTGCTTCGGTTATCGGTCCGAATGAATTGATGTCAACTGAATCAATGGGAACAATCATTTTTAAATTCAGCGGCAACAGCCTGACAGTTTCTGCAGGTGAGGGTTCACAGGAACCTTTGCTGACTTATTTCTGCCGGGGAGGAGGAAGTCTTGCAGGAACATATCAGAAAATTGACCAGGAGCTTGACAAGAGTCAGGTGGACAAAACATCGTTTCTTAAGACGCTGAGTATGAAAGGAAGTGACATTCAGTTTACTATAGAAGTTGTCGGAAAAAAAATGACCATAACACCATCGGGTCTTAAAGGAGATAACAAACCCGTAACTCAAACAGTTGAAGATTATATAAATGATGCGGAGATCGCTGATTTGAATTCGGACGGCTCGCCGGAAATTTATATTTATACTGTAGCAGAAGGAACAGGAAGGTTTGGAAATGTGATTGGTTATTCAGTCAACAACGGAAAGTCAATATCACAAATCAATTTTCCGAAGATCGAGAATAATAAGGAAGCATATGAAGGATATGGCGGCAAAGACGAATTTGCTGTAGTGGAAAATTCTCTTGTGAGAAGATTCCCGATATTTAAGCCGGATGATGCCAATGCTGCACCATCAGGAGGTACAAAACAAATTCAGTATAAGCTGAAACCCGGCGAAGCTGCATGGCAGCTTGAGGTTGACAAAATTGTTGTATATTAACTTATAGTTGAAAAATCTGACGAAAATACAGAAAGTTACAGTTTTACTGATTTTCCTGTACGCTATTTGGGAAATTGCAGTTCGGATTTGGGAGAAGGGACTTCCACCGGGCGATCCGGTGATTCGTGCAGATCTTTTACTAATTTATCCGGTAATTCTGATAATGATTGTAATATCAATCGTTCAGTTTTTAATTTCGAAGAAAAATAAAAGTTCTTAAAGGTTGACGAAAACATAAACAAAAATTAATGGTCTTGCTGCATCATCGTTGAATATAAAAAGCGGATGTTCTCCATCAGGTGATTTAAAAACAACTCTATATTTATTAAACATTTGCAAATTAATTCCCTCCCGTCCTAATAAACTATCCTTGCGAGTTTTAAGCTATTAATTCAGAATGCTTTCGAAGTGTTTTTTCCGGTATAAAATCTGGGACAGAAATGTACACTGTCCACACTTCCAAATTGAAATAAGTGTTTCTACTCATGTAAAAAATGCATTTTCCTCTATGGCTCTTATGGCATAATGATTGTAGTTTTGTAAATGAAAACTTCTTCGATATTCATCACATCATGAATACCTCAAGTTCTAACAGGAAGATGCTGAAAATCCTAAAACAGAGTAAGCTTAAACTTTTTAATTAACCAACAAACAACAATGGCAAAGCTCATTAAAAGACCAAAGGTAAAATTTACCGTTCAGCCCGAGCGCAGTAATTTTTTACCAATGATCGCTAAAAACCCAAACTACTTTGGAAATATTCCCGGCAGTAAGCTGAAAGCTAATTTCCTTATGAAAGGAAATATTTCCTATGAAGAAATATCCTGCCTTGGATATAATCCTTCTACACAGATTCTGTCCGCGACATTTGACATAAAGAGATCATACGGTTACTCCGGAAATCTGTGTACATCGGGCTCTCTTGAGTACGTCAGGTTTTATATTGATTTTCATGACGGAGCAGGATGGATTGACCAGGGGTCAGTAGCCATAAATGTTCACGATATTCCTGCAGACACTGACTGCTTTAAGAGTTCTACAATGCCTGTAACTTATACTGCATGCTTAAAGAAAAAGACAGGCAAGTTTTCTACATGCGGTCATCCCGTGCTGCCACGAGTAAGAGCGATACTTTCATGGAATTACGAACCGCCTGCTGATTCTCCCGGCTGGTCTCCGGTATGGGGAAATGTAAAGGAATCCGATATTCAGCTTCAGCCTTTCTTTATTATCTTCGATGATTTGATTAAGCTTAAATACACTGAACTGTTTAATCTTGCGGCTGTATCTTCGGAACTTTCCTTTAAACAGCTTGCAGAAGTAAACAGCATTAAGCTTGATGATCTGAAGCCTGTATCGAATACTCTTTCATTAAAAGAATTAAACTCGAAGTACAAAAAATTTGAAATAGAGCCTTCACGTTTTGCTTACAAGGCTGCTCTTAATATGATAAAGTATCCGTCATCGGAACTTACATTGAGCACTCAGAAGGCATTGAGTGAACTTAAGATTGACTATGCAAAATTAATAGACAAGTTTACATTGCTTCCTTTCTTTGACAAAACAAAAGCGAATGTCGAATGGGAAGAGCTGGAATGCATCGGACTTGACTATAATGCTGAAAATTTGGTTGCGACAGTAAAGATCAAGAAGAAGAACGGTTACAGCGGTGATCTCTGTGATGACGGGAGCAAGGAATATGTTGCATTCTGGATTGACTGGAATGACACCTGCAGCTGGGAATACCTGAATACTGTACAGATAGATATTCACGACTTAAATGTTCCTGCCGGAGGTTTGTTTTATTCTGTCTCACTTCCACTCGATACGACATTTCATAAGAAGTTATGCAGTAATCCGAATATTGTCAGAGTTCGCGGAGTGCTTTCATGGAATTCACTTCCGTCAACAACTGATCCGGATCAGCTTCAGTTTTACGGCAACAGGGTTGATACTCACATTCAGATAAAACCGGGTAATGTAATTCAGCCGGGTGATGTCATGGCTTTGTTCAATATCATCGGAGGAATTCCTGTCGATAAGATAAACAATGTCACAGGGCTGACGACTCCCGGTGCTTTCTTTGCATACAACGGAATTCCGGTTCCGTCCGGTGCACCTTTTGGCGGGGTTATAGTTGTTAACGGACCTACTTTCCCGGGAGAGCGATACAGGATTAAAGTCAGGAACACTGTTACGAATGTGTCTTATTATCTCAGTGATTCATTCACTGTTGTCGGATGGCTTCCAGTTCCGCCTTATGTTCAGTACACGGTTCAGACTCCGGATGTGAACGGTTACTATAATTTCCTTCCGGTCATTCAGAATACACTGAGCATTCTGGCAAGGTTTACTCCGGGAACGAATGACAAGCTTGAAGTCACAATGGAAGTTGAAAACGTATTCGGTACGTTCAGCAAGACCATTCAGATGGATAACATTGCTCCTCAGATTTCACTGTCAGTTGATGATGGCGGCGACTGTACTCATTATCAGAAAGGCGATACGATTACCGGTCATTATTTCGTT
Organism: uncultured Ignavibacteriaceae bacterium; assembly: GCA_964399995.1. Taxonomy (GTDB): domain Bacteria; phylum Bacteroidota; class Ignavibacteria; order Tepidaquicellales; family Tepidaquicellaceae; genus JAGPCH01. Next base: position 431 of record CAYNTN010000122.1, on the reverse strand, counting down.
TATGATGCCAACATTCATTCATTCAGCTTCGGCAGTACTTTTGGCGGCGGCTTAAGCGGAACATCAAATACATTACCGCTACCCGGCAATAGTTTCAGCATACCGACGAATGCAAACAGCAATCCATGCGGAAACATCTCCCTCTATGCAGTTGATAAAACAATTGTCAACAGTCAGAGTGTCGGATTTGATGTATGGACAGGCTACAATATTTGTTTGCAATAGATCCAACCCTCTCCGTCTCTCACCCATAGGAGACGGATTTACAGGCAGAGCCATCCGTTCATTTCAGGATGGCTTTGTCATTAAGTTCGTTAAGTTCGTTAAGTTCGTTAAGTTCGTTAAGTTCGTTAGTTCGTTAGTTCGTTAGTTCGTTAGTTCGTTAGTTCGTTAAGTTCGTTAAGTTTGTTAAGTTTGTTAAGTTTATTAAG